>JBEDUQ010000280.1:0-8372 GCA_040414855.1 Actinomycetota bacterium | reverse complement strand
CATCGCGACGACGGTCCAGGCGCACAGCACCGCGAAGCCGGTCCACGGTCCCAGCGGGAAGAAGCCGGTCGCCGGCGTGTAGAGGTTGTCGACCTGGAAGTACCGAGGGGTGGCCTGCTGGACCGCGAAGGCCGCCGCCGGCGTGGTCCGCAGCAGCCAGTCCGCGGCGCCGGCCGGCAGCACCGAGACGGCGAGCAGGTACGGCAGCACGATCACCACGACCACCGCGGTGACCGCGGCGGCGCCGCGCCGCAGCAGCGAGCCGATCGCCAGGGCGAGCACCGAGCTGACGGCGAGCAGGGCCGCCGTCCCGGCGACCACGCGAACCTCGGTGAGGGCCGAGGCCGGGTGGACGTAGACGCCGTTGGCGCGCAGCGTCCGCTGTCCGAGCGTGACCACGGTGGCGGCCGCGGCGAGCCCCGTCAGCGAGCTCACCGCCGCGATCACGATCGCCTTCGCCGCCAGGATCCTGCCGCGGCGGGGGCTGGCCGCGACGGTGGTGCGGATCAGCCCACGGCGGTACTCGGCGGCGATGAACATCGCTCCGATCACGACCATCACGATCAGCCCGATGAACGTGCCCACCAGGGTCTGGCTGATGGTGGTGCCGATGCCGGCCGCTCCGGCGACGGCCGGCGCGACGTCGCCCGATCCAGTCACCTGGAAGCCGTCGCCGACCCGCCGGTAGCCGCCGCGCTGGAACGCGGTCGCGTTCGAGGGGCCACCGATGTCCTCGCCGGTCCACGCGGGACTCGGCGGGCCGCCCTCGAGGGCGAGATGGTCGAAGCTCGCGGTGGCCTGGGTGGGCCCGCCGGCCGCCCCCTGCATACCGAGCGACCTGATCGCCTCGCTGTATTGCGGGGAGGTGGCGAGCAGCCCGGCCTCGACCGTCGATGGCAGGCCCTCCAGGTGCGCGCTGCCGAGCTTCGTCCAGCTCGCGCCGTCGGCCGACTCGTAGCCGGTGACGGAGTCGCCGGCGCGCTCCAGCCGGAGCCAGCGTGGCGCGGCGGCGGACACCAGGCCCGGGGACCCGGCGGTGTCGTGGGTGTAGTTGTACTGCATCCGCACGCCGTGGCCGCCGGTGACCAGGACCGCCGCATAGGCCGATCCCTCTTTGGTGCTGGCCTTGATGATCACCCCGGCCTTGGCCCATGGCGCCAGACCCGGTCGGGTGCCGACCGCCCCGGTCCGACTGGTCGGCGTCGCGGGCAGCAGCCCGGTCAGGGAGGTCACCCGCACGGTGATGGCGCCGTCGCCCGACAGCGGCTGACGGACGAAGTAGAAGTTGTCGGCCACCTCCTCGCCCTCCGGCCCGACCAGGGGGACGCAGGCGGACTCGGGTCCGTGCTTGCCGCAGGAGCCCGCCATGCTGGGACCCAGCCCGAGGCCCACGATCGCCAGGCCGGCGACCAGGGCGCCGGCCACCCAGCCCCGGACCGTGCGGAACTTGGTCCACTCGGCACGGAGCAACCGCGTGAAGCCGTCGCGGCCTTGTCGTTCGGTAGGGGCGGCCGCAACGCTGGAGGCGGTGTCGGCGGTCATCGTGGCGCATCCTCCGCGGCGGCGGCGCGGAACTCGACAGCGTCGCGGGTCAGCTCCATGTAGGCCTCCTCGAGCGTCGCGCGGTGCGCCGAGACCTCGAAGAACCGCACCCCGCGCTCGCCGAGCACCGCCACGATGCGCTCGGCCGCGAGCCCCGAGACGGTCAGCGTGTCGGGCCCGGTGGCGGCGACGGTCGCGCCCTCCCGGGCCAGCGCCGTCATCGCCCCGGTGCGGTCGGTGGTGCGCAGGGTGACCCGCTCGCCCGACGCGGCCGCGATCAGCTCGGCGACGGCGGTGTCGGCGATCACCCTGCCGCGGCCGACCACCACCAGGTGGCTGGCGGTGCCCTCCAGCTCGCTCATGAGGTGGCTGGACACCAGGATCGCGCGGCCCTGGGCCGCCAGCGAGGTGAGGAACCCGCGCATCCAGACGATGCCCTCGGGGTCGAGGCCGTTGAACGGCTCGTCGAGCATGAGCGCCGGCGGGTCGCCGAGCATCGCCGCCGCGATCCCGAGCCGCTGCCGCATGCCCAGCGAGAAGCCGCCCGCCTTGCGCCGGGCGACCGCCTCGAGGCCGGCCTGCTCGATCACCTCGTCGACCCTGCGCGCGCCGAGGCCCTGGGAATGGGCCAGCCACAGCAGGTGGTTGCGGGCGCTCCGGCTGGGCTGGAGAGCGCCGGCGTCCAGCAGCGCCCCGAGATGGCGCAGCGGGCGCCGCAGCGACCGGTACGGCACGCCGCCGATCAGCGCGGTGCCCTCGTCGGCGGCGTCGAGGCCGAGGATCACGCGCATGGTGGTCGTCTTGCCCGCGCCGTTCGGGCCGACGAAGCCGGTGACGCTCCCCGGTGCGACCGTGAACGACATGCTGTCCAGGGCCACCGTGCGTCCGAACCGCTTCCGCAAGCGGTCGATTTCGATGGTCGCTTCCATGCCGAAGACGCTATGGCAGGCGGCCCGCGGTGGTCGTCATGCGCGCGAGCCATCTTGGCGGCGAGCGGCCGAGTGACGCCGCGCCGCCATGCGTCCCTCGTGCGGGGGACGGCGGGATCCCTGGCTTCGGGGACGCGAGCGTCCCTGCCAGCGGTAACAATGGTCGGCGTGAGCCTGGTGAGTGACTGGCCGAGCGGATGGGCCGACCGTGGGCGGCGGGTCGCCGCCGTGCCCGGCGCGCCGCTGGCGGCCGCCGCGCTGCTCGGCGCGTTGGCCGTGGCCGAGGCGCTCTGGCGCGCCGTAGGCGCCCACGCCGGGCCGAACGGCGGCGGCGCGTTCGGCGCGTCGTCCGAAGGGAACTGGCAGCTCGTCCTGGCGGTGGTGGTCCTGCTCAGCCTGGCCACGACCGTGCCGCTCGGGTTCCTGTGGGCGCAGCCGGCCGCGGCCGCGCTGGCGGTCTCGGCGGCAAGCGTCCTGTCGCTGGTGGTCTTCCAGGCGCTCACCGTCGCCGGAGTGCTCGCGCAGCTCGTGGCCGGCTACCGGCTGGGCCGGCTCGGAGGGAACGGCTCGGCGCCGCTGGCGGTCGCGCTGGGCGCGCCGTTCCTTGTGCTCGCGCTGCTCCAGCCCGGCGGCGGGGAGACCCGGGTGGTCACGGTGCTGCTGGCGTCGCTGGCCCCGGCGGCCGCCCTGGCGGGCGCGGCACGGCGGGCGCGCCGCGAGGCGGTCGAGAACCGCGCCGCCAGGCAGGTCGTCGCCGAGACGCTGCTCGAGCACACGGCTCGCGGGGAGCGGGCGCGTATCGCCCGCGAGCTGCACGACGTGGTCGCCCACCACATCTCCATGGTGGCTGTGCAGGCTGAGACCGCCAGGGTGGCGACGCCGGGACTGCCGGCCGCCGGCGCGCAGCGGTTGGCCGCGATCGGCGACACCGCCAGGGCCGCCCTGACCGAGATGCGGCGGCTGCTCGGCGTGCTCCGCGAGGACGCGCGGGCCGAGATCGCCGAGCTGCGGCCGCAGCCGGGCCTCACCCAGCTCAACGAGCTGCTCGACGAGGCGCGCGACGCGGCCGGGACCGCCGCGCGGCTGATAGTCTCCGGCGGGCCGGTGGCGCTCGACCCGGGCGTCGAGCTGGCCGCCTACCGGATCGTCCAGGAGGCCTTGACCAACGCGCGCCGCCACGCGCCCGGCGCCGCCGTCGACGTCGAGTTGCGCTACGGCGAGGAGGCCTTGCTGGTGCGCATCCGCGACAACGGCCCGGGCCCTGCGGACGAGCCGTCCGGACCGGGCCGCGGGACGGCGGGCGGCCACGGTCTGGCGGGCATGCGGGAGCGCGCCGCGGCCGTCGGCGGCCGGCTGCGCACCGGTCCCGCAGCCGGCGGCGGCTTCCTGGTCGAGGCCACCCTGCCAGCCAAGGCCGAGGAGCTCGGATGACCGGCGCGAGGCCCGCGGTCCGGATCGTGGTCGCCGACGACCACCAGGTCGCGCGCGCCGGCTTCGCCGCGATGCTCGATACCCAGCCGGACTTCACCGTGACCGGCACCGCCTCCGACGGCGCCGAGGCGGTCCGGATCTCCAGGGAGCTACGGCCGGACGTCGTGCTGATGGACGTCCGCATGCCGGTCATGGACGGCATCGAGGCCACCAGGCGGCTCACCGGCTCCGGCGCGGCCGGGCCGCGGGTCCTGATCCTCACCACCTTCGACCTGGACGAGTACGTCTACGACGCGCTCCGCGCCGGGGCCAGCGGCTTCCTGCTCAAGGACGTGACCGCCGAGCGGCTGTTCGACGCCGTGCGCGTGGTCGCCGCCGGCGACGCGCTGCTCGCGCCGGCGGTCACCCGCCGCCTGATCAGCGAGTTCGCCCAGCTCCAGCCCAAGCCCGACGCCGCCGCGACGGCCGCGCTCGGCACCCTCACCCCGCGCGAGACGCAGGTCCTGCGGCTGGTCGCCGAGGGCCTGTCCAACCCCGAGATCGCCGCCCGGCTGGTGGTCACCGAGGAGACGGTGAAGACCCACGTGAGCCGGGTGCTCAGCAAGCTGGGGCTGCGCGACCGGACCCAGGCGGTGGTCGCCGCCTACGAGAGCGGTCTGGTGGTTCCCGGCTCGCGCGGCAACGACCGCGGCGACCGCGGCGTCGACCGGGGCAACAACCGTGGCGTCGACCGCGGCAACGATCGGGGCGATGACCGTGGGGGCGAGCGGTGACGCCGGCCCGCAACCGGGTGACGCCCATGGGCGACATCGAGGCGTTCCCGCTGCGGGGCGCGTGGACCGGCAACCGCGGCATCCTGCATTCGGGCAGGGACATCGTCCGCTTCCACGCCAGTGACCTGTGGATCACTTGCGCGCTCGAGTTCCGTGGCCGCTGGTTTCCGCAGTGGCGGCCGCACCACTTCACCTGGCTGTACTTCCACGACGAGGCGGTCTCGTTCGCCGCCGGGCACCGCCCCTGCGCGGAGTGCCGCCGTGGCAGGTACAACGCCTATCGGGCCGCCTGGGCCAGGGGGCTCGGCGTCGGGGTGCCGTCGGCGAAGGAAATCAACCGGCAGCTCCACGGCGAGCGGATCTTCCGCGGCACCCACCGCCGCCGTCTCCACGACCTGCCTTGGTCAGGTCTCCCCGACGGCGCCTTCGTCCTGCTCGACGGGACACCGGCCGTGGTCGTCGGCGACCAGTTGGTCGAGTGGACGCGCGACGGATACGCCGGCCGCCGCGCCCGCCCCAGGACCGGAACCGCCCAGGTCATCACCCCGCCCTCGACCCTCGCCGCCTTCCGCGCCGGCTACCCGGTCCAGATCGACGGGTCCTCGATCAGCCGGTGAGCGCGGCGCGGGTCCAATCGGCGATGAGGGTGAGCATGCCGGCGCGGCCGTGGAGGATCTCGGCGGGGGTGCGGCGGTCGTATGACCTCGGGCCGCGGTCGGTGAGGCGCTGGAGCATGAGGGGAGCCAGCCAGCAGTATTTGGCGGCGCCGGTCACCGCGATCGCGTGGCGGACCTCGGCGTCGCCTCCGCTCCAGCCGCCATCGCGGAGGCCGCGCAGGTAGGCTGAGGTGCAGGTCTGGTCGATCTCGGGCAGCAGGGCGGGGTCAATGAGACCGTCGGCGACGCTGTCGGCGATCAGGTTGGCGACGTCCTCCCCGACCGCGCCGGCGCCGGCGAACGCCCAGTCGAGCAGGACGATCTCGTCGCTTGGACTTTCACGGGCGATCAGGTTCATCGGCCAGACGTCGAGGTGGCAGAGCGTCCGCGGCAGCGCCTCGGCTTGGCCGACGAGGACCTCCCGGCGGTCCCAGAGCCGTCGGAGGCCGGACCGGAGGTCGTCGGACCAGGCCGCGGCCGCCTCCGGATGGTCCCAGACGACCGGCTCGCGGACCGGCTTGCTGGCCACGTACTGCCGCAGCCAGCGCCGCGACAGCCATGGGTGGGGCAGCTCGCGACCGGCCCAGGCCGCCTGCGCGCGACCGAGCCGCCCGGCGGCGTCGGCCAGCCGTTCCACCGGCCAGCGCGGGCCGGGCAGCCCGTCCACGTCCTCCAGCCACAGCGCCAGCAACCCCGGGCTCGGCTCGACCAGCGCAAGCAGCCGCGGCGCGCCCAGCCCGGCAGCACCGAACGCGGTGTGCGCGAGACCGCTCTGGTAGGCGAGCGGCTCGCGACGCCAGAAGTTCCAGTGGTCGCTGCGCTCGCCGGTCGCCCACGGCCCATCGGCATCGGCGCCGGCCTTGGCGATCTTGAGCACTGCCCGCCCGGCCGGCCCGTGGACCCGCCAGATCCCACCGGTGGCCTGGTTGCCGGCGTTGTGGGTCAGCTCCTGGAGCCGCAGCGCCTCGCCGTCGCCACCCAGCGCGGACGCCACCGCCGGCACGACCAGCCCGGCGCGCGGCGGCGCGGTCACGTCCACAGCTCCGGCGCCCACGCTTCGTCGTCGATCCTCATCGCCGACCGACCATATATGCGGTCGGCCGCCGTTGGACAACGAGTTTGCCAGCGCCGGATCCGCGCCCGGCGGGGACTCGATCAGGCCAACAAGGTGACGCCATCGCGCGCCGCCTGCTCGGGACGCAGCGGGGTGCCGCCCGTGACCCGCGCGAGGTAGGCGTCATGGCCGGGGGTGCCGGGCGGCCACTGCGCCAGGAACCGCACCAGCCAGCGCGACCCGTCGAACCGGACCGGCAACGCGTCGCAGCGCACCCCGCCGACGGTCGCGCCGTAGAGGCTGTCGGCGGGCGGCTCCGGGTCGCTCGACAGACGCGTCATCACACCGAAGCTGGTGCCGGCAAAGTTGCCCAGCCCTGCCGCGCCGTTGTTGACCACCAGGCGAGGACTCCCGTCGACCATGAAGCCCTGCGCGTACGGCAGGCCGGTGTGGGTGCTGGCGAGCACGGTCACCTCGGCGCGGCGGAACCAGTCCTCCACCCGGGCCACCGGCGTCGGCTGGCCGCTCCAGCCGGTCAGCTCCCGCACGGCGGGATCGGCCGGTTCCATCGCCTCCAGGGCGAGACCCCACCCGGCCAGCGACTCGGGATCGCCGTGGACGATGCCGACCCGCTCGCCGCCGACCTTCGCGGTCAGGTGGCGGGGCAGCCGGCCGCTTCGCCGGACCAGGTCGGGAAATCCCGCCGCGGTCTCGCGGAGCCGGGTCATGATCCGGTTGGAGCGCTCGACCACGGCGTCGCCGACGTAGTCGGGATAGCCGCAGCCGCACCCGGCGTCCATCTCCGACGCCAGCTCCGCCTCGACGTTGCCCTTGATCGCATGCCGTGACAGGACCGCCTCGCCGATCGTTCCGAAATCGCCGGGATCGACGTCCAGCCAGTGGAAGTCCCCGTTGAAGACGACCGCGGCCTCGCCCGCGGGCTCACGTCGTGCCCGGTCGAGCACGGCCTCGAGCGCACCGCGATTGCCGTAGAGACCGCCGGCCACGTACAGCGTGGCAGCCTCCAGCGCCGGCGCCTCCGCCAGCGACTCAGGCTGGTACCGGTACGCCAGCGGGCACTCGCGCCCAACGCTCACAGGCTCCCCTCCTCAACATATGCGGGCACCGGCCCATGCTCCCATCACTCCTCGTGCCAACCTCGGTCGGCGGGGCGACTGGCGCCGGAGCGGGTCCTCGGGAAGCATGGGACTCCCAACACTCGAGGAGGCCTGGCATGAGTCGAGTGACGTCCAGGGATGGCACACCAATCGCCTATGACCGGCAGGGAGACGGGCCCGCGGTCATCCTGATCGGCGGCGGTCTCGTCGACCCCGCCACGGGCAAGGCCGGACGCTGGGAGAACGCGCCGCTGGCGAGCGAGCTGGCGACGCGGTTCACCGTCTACAACTACGACCGGCGCGGACGCGCCGAGAGCGGGGACACCCTGCCCTACGCGGTGGAACGCGAAATCGAGGACCTCGACGCGCTGATCGCCGAGGCCGGCGGCTCCGCGCACCTGCACGGCGTCTCCTCGGGCGGGGCGCTGGCGCTGGAGGCCGCCGCGGCCGGGCTCGCGGTCGACAAGGTCTCCGTCTACGAGCTGCCCTACCTCATCGGCGAGGAGGCGTCGCTGATGTGGCGCCAGTACGTCGAGGAGCTACACACGGTGCTCGCCCAGGATCGTCGCGCCGACGCGGTCGAGCTGTTCATGCGCGTGGCCGGCTCCCCCGACGAGGTCATCGCGGCGGCCAAGGCGTCGCCGATGTGGCCGGGCCTCGAGGCGATCGCGCACACCCTCGCCTACGACGCCGCCGTCCTCGGCGACGAGCACCCGCCCACCGCCGTGCTCGCCAAGGTCACGCAAACGGTCCTGATCCTCACCAGCGGCAGCTTCGACTTCTTCGAGCAGGCCGCCGACGCGACCGCCACCGCCATCCCCCACGCCGAGCGCGAGGTCCTCGAGGGCCTGACCCACGTCGCCGACCCC
>JBEDUQ010000279.1:0-19505 GCA_040414855.1 Actinomycetota bacterium | reverse complement strand
CAGCCGCCAGCGTTTCGAGGCCCCCGACTCCACTCCCGCACTTTCTGCTCGCGCAGCACTCATCCCGCCCGAACTATGACAAAGCATAGTGAGCTCGTCCAGTGCTGGCTTTCACTTCGTGAAAGACGGGCACGGCCGACGGCCGCCGGGTCAGCGCGCGGCCGGAGGTGTGGCGGCGATGTCGCGGCGGAGGTGCATGCCCTCGAAATGGATCGACTCGGCGGCCTCGTACGCTCGCGAGCGCGCCACCGCCAGGTCGTCACCCAGAGCGGTCAATGCGAGCACCCGGCCGCCGGCGGTCCGGATCGTGCCGGACGCGTCCGTGGTGGTGCCGGCGTGGTAGACCCGTACGTCCGGGATGGCCACCGCCGCGTCGAGCCCGGTGATCTCGAACCCCCGGCGGTAGGACCCCGGGTAGCCGGCGGAGCTGAGCACGACGGTGACGCAGGCGCGCGGGTCCCAGGCGACCTTCTCTCCGCCGAGCGAGCCCTCGGCGGTCGCCCACAGCAGGTCGGTGAGGTCGCTGGCGAGCCTCGGGATCACCACCTGGGCCTCGGGGTCGCCGAGGCGGCAGTTGAACTCGATCACCTTGGGCCCTTCGGCGGTCAGCGCCAGCCCGGCGTAGAGGACGCCCTGGTAGCGGATGCCTCGCGCGCACAGCTCGGCAATCGTCGGCTCGAGGATCCTGCGGCGGATGGTCTCGACCAGTCCATCGGGGACGTCCGGCAGCGGCGAGTACGCGCCCATGCCGCCGGTGTTGGGCCCCTTGTCGCCCTCGCCGACCCGCTTGTAGTCGCGAGCGGGCGCGAGCGGCACGACCGTGCGCCCGTCGCTGAGCGCGAACACGCTCGCCTCCGGCCCCTCGAGGTGCTCCTCGAGCAGGATCCGCGCACCGGCGTCGCCGTGCACCCTGCTGACGAGGGCCGCCTCGATCGCCGCCTTCGCGCCGGCCGGGTCGGTGGTGACCGTGACGCCCTTGCCCGCCGCCAGCCCGTCGGCCTTGATCACCCACGGCGTGTCGAAGCGGTCCAGCGCCGCGACCGCGGCGGCCGGGTCGGAGAACACCTCGGAGCGCGCCGTCGGCACCCCGGCCGCGGCCATCACCTCCTTGGCGAAGGCCTTGGAGCCCTCGATGCGGGCGGCGGCCGCGGTCGGGCCGAACACCGCCAGACCGTGGTCGAGGAAATAGTCGGCGACGCCCGCGACCAGCGGCGCCTCGGGCCCGACCACGGTCAGGTCGATCCGCTCCGACTCGACCAGCGCGGCCAGGGCGGGCGCGTCGGCGACGCCGATGCCCTGCACGTTGACGGCCCGCTCGGCGGTGCCGGCGTTGCCCGGCACGGCGTAGAGCCGATCGACGTCCGGATGGGCCGCGAGCGCCTCGATCAGCGTGTGCTCGCGCCCTCCCCCGCCCAGCACCGCGATCCTCATCGCCCCGCCTCCGTCGCTTCGGACCCGGCGGGGCCGGACGAGGTGGCGCCCGCGGCGGGGCCGGACGGACCAGCCGATGTGGCGGAGCCGGCCGGGCCGGGCGAAGTGGCGGCCGCGGCGGACCCGGCGGAGCCGCCCGCGGCCGTGGGGGCGGCCGGCCCACCCTGCGCGGCGCCGGCCCTGAGGAGCGTCTGCTCGCGGCCGGGACCGACGAAGACGGCGGCGACCGGGACGCCGCTGAGCTTCTCGATCGCCTCGACGTACCCCCTGGCGGCGCGCGGGAGGCCGGCGTATGAGGTGACCGCGCTGATGTCCTCGCGCCACCCGTCGAACCACTCGTAGACCGGCTCGGCATGGTGGACCTCAGTCTGGGTCATCGGCCATTCGTCGGTGACCTCGCCATCGATCCGGTAGCCGGTCGCGACCGGGATGCGGTCGAAGCTGGAGAGCACGTCCAGCTTGGAGACGAACAGCTCGGTGAGGCCGTTGACCCTGGCCGCGTAGCGCAGCACCACGGTGTCGAGCCAGCCGCAGCGGCGCGGCCGGCCGGTCGTGGTCCCGAACTCGGCGCCCTCGCGGCTCAGCACCTCGAAGTCGGCCCCCTGAACCTCGGTCGGCAGCGGTCCGGAGCCCACCCTGGTCGTATACGCCTTGGCGAGGCCGATCACCCGGTCGATCTCGCGCGGACCGACGCCGGTGCCGGCCAGCGCGCCGCCCGCGACCGGCGACGAGGAGGTCACGAACGGGTAGGTGCCGTGGTCGACGTCGAGCATGGTCGCCTGGGCGCCCTCGAACAGCACCTGCCTGCCGTCGCGCAGGGCCTTCCATACATACAGCGAGGTGTCTGTGATCCGCGGGCGCAGCGCCTCGGCGAAGGTGGCGTACTCCTCGACCACCGCGTCGGCGTCGAACGGCAGCCGGTTGTAGACCTTGGCGAGCAGCGGGTTTCGCTCGCGCAGCACGGCGTCGACCTTCTGCGCGAGGATCTTGGGGTCGAGCAGGTCCTGGACCCGGATGCCGAGCCTGGCGACCTTGTCGCTGTAGGCCGGCCCGATCCCGCGGCCGGTGGTGCCGATCTTGTTGTTGCCGAGGTAGCGCTCGGCGAGCTTGTCCCGCTCCTTGTGCCACGGCATGATCAGGTGCGCGTTGGCCGAGACCTTGAGCCGGTCGGTGGAGATGCCCTGCGCCTCGAGCGCGGCGAGTTCGGCCAGCAGCACCGCCGGGTCGATCACCACCCCGTCGCCGATCAGCGTGGTGATGTGCGGGTGCAGGATGCCGCTCGGCACCAGGTGGAGCCGGAAGGTCCGTCCGCCGACCACCACCGTGTGGCCGGCGTTGTTGCCGCCCTGGTAGCGGATGACGAGGTCCATTTTGTCGGCGAGCAGGTCGGTCGCCTTGCCCTTGCCCTCGTCGCCCCACTGGGCGCCGATGAGGATGGTTCCAGGCATGGAGCGTTCACTTTCTGACTTCGATCGGGAGCTTCAGTCTACCGCCGCGAGGCGGCCGACTCCGGGTTGTCCACAGGCCGCCCGGCCATCCCCCGAATGCCGAGCCAGACCCCGGCCATGACCAGCACCGCACCGGGCCAGAACCAGCCGGTCGGCAGCTCGTGGAACACCAGCCAGGCCAGCAGGGTGGCACCGACCGGCTCGGTCAGGCCGACCACCGCCACCACGTCGGCGGTGAGCGTCGCCAGCAGCGCGTTGAAGACGGTATGCCCGAGAAGCTGCGGCCCGACGATGATCCCGCCCATCGCCAGCCACGAGTGCCCGCCGTAGCCGGCCAGCGGCGCGCCCGCCAGCAGGCTCGCCGGCAGCAGCACCCCGGCGGCCGCGGCGTAGACCGAGGCGGCGTAGGTGCTGGCCGGCAGCCGTCTTCGCAGCGAGCGGCCGATCAGGAAGTAGACCCCGATGGCGGCGGCGCCGCCGAACGCCATCGCGTCGCCGAGCAGCGCCTTCGGGCCCAGGTCGACCGCGCCGGCGTCGCCGAGCGCGATCACCGCCGCGCCGGCGATGGTCAGGCCGATCCCGAGCCAGCCCAGCCGAGACGGCGGCTCGCCGAGGAACGGGCCGGCCAGCGCGCCGACGAACAGCGGCGAGCAGGCGACCAGCACCGTGGACGAGGCGATCGTGGTCCGCGACAGCGAGGCGTTCCAGAGCGAGAAGTGCAGCGCCAGGCAGCAGCCGGACAGTGCGAGCCAGCCGAGGTCCCTGACGGACGGCCGATGGCGGAGCCCGCCCCGGAGCGCGAACGGCGCCAGCAGCACCGCGCCGGCCAGGCAGCGCCAGAACGCCAGCGGCAGCGCCTCGACGTGCGCGAACCGCACCAGGATGGGCGAGCTGGAGATGGCGGCGATGCCGACCGCGATGCCGGTCCCGATCAGCGCGGGGGACGGTCCGGCGCGCGGTCCGGACGGCTGGGAAGGCCCGGGGGGATTCGGTGGGGCCACACCGCCCGCCGCGACGGCGTGGCCCCGCATCCTCATCGGCCTACGAGGGGTATTTCTCAAGCAGTTCCCGCAAGCGGGCCACGAAACGGAGGGATTCGTCGTGTTCGCGTTGCCAGATGTTGCGACCGAAGATCAGGCCGAGCGCGCCGGCCTCCATGGCCATCCGCGCCTTCTCCATGACCTCCTCGTCGCCGCCCTTCTCGCCGCCGCTGAGCAGCACCGGCGTGCGCACCGCCGAGGCCACCACGCTGTTGACGGCCTCCTGCTCGGCGACCTGCTTGGCGTACGCCTTGGGCACGCCCTCGGTGGCGGCGGGCTTGGGGAAGTTGACCTTGACGACGTCGGCGCCGAGCTCGGCGGCGGTCCGCGCCGCGTAGTCGACCGCGTACAACGACTCCTTGCCGCCCTTGGCGTCGACCGCGCTGCCGCGCGGGTATGACCACACCACCAGCGGCAGGCCCGCGCGCTGCGCCGCCTGGCGGACCTCGGCCAGGGCCTCGAAGTCGTCCTCCTGCTGGGCGCTGCCCACGTAGAGGGTGTAGCCGACCGCGTCGGCGCCGAGGCGGACCGCGTCGTCGACGCTGGCGTTCAGCGGCGAGCGGGGCGCGCTGGCGGGCGGGATCTCGGTCCGGCCGTTCAGCTTGAGGATCAGCGGGACCTCGCCGGCGAAGTCCCAGAAGAACTTCTCGGCGGTGCCGATCTGGATCGCGACGCCGTTGAAGCCGCCCTCGACGGCCAGCTTCAGGATGTACTTCGGGTCGCCTGAGACCGGGTTCTCGAAGAAGTCGCGCGGACCGTGCTCCAGGCCCTGGTCGTAGGGCAGGAACATCGCCGTGCCGTTCTTCAGGCCGAACTGGTACAGGATCCTGTGGAGCCGGGCCTTCTTCCCGGTGGAGAGCCCGAGCTCCCCGATCGGGGTGCGTCGCACCGGACCGTTTGCCATGAGGTTCCTCCCGCTGGCTATTCGCTCGTTTTCTGGGCCGGTACCGGGGTTGGTCCGGCCCGCGGTCATTGTCACGGCCCTCAGCGCCGGGCGGCAAGGTTAACGGGCGGCCGTGCGGGGCACGCTGACCAGGCCGCTTGCGGGATGCAAGCGGACCTGTCGGTGAGACGTGGACGAACGCCACTTGCGAGGAGGCCGCCGCATGAGCGCACGTAGCTGGTCAACCGAGTTCAAGCAGTTCATCCTGCGCGACAACGTGCTGGACCTGGCCGTCGGCATCGTCATCGGCGTCGCCTTCGGCGCGGTCGTGACCGCGCTGGTCAGGGACCTGCTCACACCGCTGATCGCGGCCATCTTCGGCAAGCCGGACTTCAGCCGCCTGGTGTTCGAGATCAACGGCTCGCGGTTCCTGATCGGGGACTTCCTGAACGTCGCGATCGCGTTCGTGACGATCGCGATCGCGCTGTTCCTGTTCGTGGTCAAACCGGCCAACGCGCTGACCTCGCGCATGCGCGGCCGCACCCCCGACCCGACCACGCGCCCCTGCCCGGAGTGCCTGAGCGAGATCCCGATCCAGGCGCGCCGCTGCTCGTTCTGCACCGTCGAGGTCGGGCCCGGCAAGACGGCGGGGGCGGGAACGGCCGCGTAGCCGCGCCCCGGGTCGCCAGGTCCGCGCGACGGCGCGGCGGTTCCCGGCGGTTCGCGGCCCCCGCGCCGGCCGCGCGAAGTCGCGGCTGGCGCCGTGCCATACTTTGGAGGCATGGGGGGCTTTGCGCTCGAGCAATGCCTTTGAAGGAGCGAAATCGGAATGGAGCAGGGCGGATACAGCCTTCCGGCGGAATTCGATCGGTTGCGGGCGCCGTCCAGCGCGTACGCCCCGAGGCAGGTCATCACCTACCTGTGCACGCGCGAGCACCTGGTCTCGGTCCCGTTCGCGGTCGACGCCGAGGTGCCCGAGGTCTGGGACTGCCGCTGCGGGCAGCCGGCCACCCGCGTGGTCGCCGACGAGGCTAGCTCGGCAGAAGCAGAATGACCGCCTGGACCGCCACCGCGTAGGCGATCATCGCCTGCGCCTGGAACAGGCGGAGCTGCGCCTTGGTCGCGCCACGGAAGGTTTTCCACGTCTTCCACGCCAGGTAGACGACCACGCCCTCCAGCGCGAGCTTGATCCAGAGCGAGACGTGCCAGGGCAGGCGGTAGCCGAGCCGGTAGGCGAGGAACCCCAGGATCCCGGCGATGAAGATGGGCAGCACGCCCGGATAGATCGGGCGCGCGGCGCGACGGTGACTGCGCGGCGGTGCCATGGCCGGAGTGTAAGCCGGGCGCCACCCGGGTGGATACCCTCGGGGGCGCCCGGAACAGCTGGACGGTCGAGTCGCCGGCGCGCCCAACGCCTCGGGCGACCGGCCTCAGCCGACCCGCCTCAGGCGACCGCTCTCAGGCGACCGATCTCGGGCGACCCGCGTCAGGCGACCGTCGCCGGTGTCTCGCGCGTAAAGGTCAGGCCCTTGGGCCCGGCGTCGACCACCACCCGGTCGCCGTCGCCGATCTCGCCCGACAGCAGCCTTCGCGCCAGCTCGTCGCCGATCGCCTTGGACACCAGCCGCCGCAGCGGCCTCGCGCCGTAGGCCGGGTCGTTGCCCTGGTCGGCCAGCCACGCGGTGGCCGCCGGGGTCAGCCGCATGCTGAGCCGCCGCCTGGCCAGGCGCTCGCCGAGCAGCGCGGCCTGGAGGCCGACGATCTTGAGCAGGTCCTCGCGGTCGAGCCGGTGGAACACCAGGGTGTCGTCGAGCCGGTTCAGGAACTCGGGCTTGAACGACTCCCGCACCACCGACATCACCCGCTCGCGGACGACCTCCTCGGTCTCGAGCATGTCGATCATGATCTGCGAGCCAAGATTCGAGGTCATGATCAGGACCACGTTGGAGAAGTCGACCGTGCGGCCCTGGCCGTCGGTCAGGCGCCCGTCGTCCATCACCTGGAGCAGCACGTCGAACACGTCCTGGTGCGCCTTCTCGACCTCGTCGAGCAGCACCACCGAGTAGGGCCGGCGCCGGATGGCCTCGGTCAGCTGGCCGCCCTCCTCGTAGCCGACGTAGCCCGGCGGCGCGCCGATCAGGCGGGCGACCGAGTGCTTCTCGCCGTACTCGCTCATGTCGATCCGGACCATCGCCCGCTCGTCGTCGAACAGGAACTGAGCGAGCGCCCGGGCCAGCTCGGTCTTGCCGACGCCGGTGGGGCCGAGGAACAGGAACACGCCGATCGGGCGGCCCGGCTCGGAGAGGCCGGCGCGGGAGCGGCGGATCGCGTCGGCGACCGCCTCGACCGCCTCGTCCTGGCCGACCACGCGCTGGTGCAGCTCGTCCTCCAGCCGCAACAGCTTGGCCATCTCGCCCTGCATCAGGCGGGTGACCGGGATACCGGTCCAGGCCGACACGACCTCGGCGACGTCCTCCTCGTCGACCTCCTCCTTGAGCATCTTGCGGTCCGACTGGAGGTCGGCCAGACGCCCGTTCTCGGAAGTCAGCTCGCGGTCGAGCCCGGGCAGCACGCCGTAGCGCAGCTCCGCGGCGCGGTTCAGGTCGCCGTCGCGCTCGGCCCGCTCGGCCAGTCCGCGGGTCTCCTCGATGCGGGCCTTGGTCGCCCGGATCTTGGCGATGACCTCCTTCTCGGCTTCCCAGTGGGCCTTCTTGGCGTTCAGCTCCTCCTGGAGGCCCGCCAGCTCCTCCTCGAGCTTGGCCAGCCGCTCGATCGAGACCTCGTCGGTCTCGTTGCGCAGCGCCGCCCGCTCGATCTCGAGCTGCTTGGCGCGGCGCTCGAGCACGTCGACCTCGGTCGGCATCGAGTCGATCTCGATCCGCAGCCGGGACGCCGCCTCGTCGACCAGGTCGATCGCCTTGTCGGGCAGGAAGCGGCCGGTGACGTAGCGGTCGGAGAGCATCGCGGCGGCGACCAGCGAGGAATCCTGGATGCGGACGCCGTGGTGGACCTCGTAGCGCTCCTTGAGGCCGCGCAGGATCGCGATCGTGTCCTGGAGGCTCGGCTCGCCGACGAACACCGGCTGGAAGCGCCGCTCCAGCGCGGCATCCTTCTCGATGTGCTTGCGGTACTCGTCGAGCGTGGTGGCGCCGATCATGTGCAGCTCGCCGCGGGCCAGCATCGGCTTGAGCATGTTGCCGGCGTCCATCGCGCCCTCGGCGGCGCCGGCGCCGACCACGGTGTGCAGCTCGTCGATGAAGGTGACGACCTCGCCCTCGGACTCGCGGATCTCGTCCAGGACCGCCTTGAGCCGCTCCTCGAACTCACCGCGGTACTTCGACCCGGCGATCATCGAACCCAGGTCGAGCCCGATGATCCGCTTGTCCCGCAGCGACTCCGGCACGTCGCCGCCGACCACGCGGCCGGCGAGCCCCTCGACGATCGCGGTCTTGCCGACGCCGGGATCGCCGATCAGCACCGGGTTGTTCTTGGTCCGGCGCGACAGCACCTGGACCACCCGGCGGATCTCGTTGTCGCGCCCGATGACCGGGTCGAGCTTGCCCGACCGCGCCAGCTCGGTGAGGTCCCGCCCGAAGCGCTCCAGCGCCTGGTACTTGGACTCGGGGTCCTGGTCGGTGACCCGCTTGGCGCCGCGGACCTGCTCCAGCGCCTCCAGGATCGCCTCGCGCGTCAGGCCGGCCTCGGTCAGGATCGACGCCGCCCCGTCGGAGCCTTCGGAGAGGGCCAGCAGCAGGTGCTCGGTGGAGACGTACTGGTCGCCGAGCGCCGAGGCCTCGCGCCGCGCGCGCTCGATCATGCGCGACGTCCGCGGCGAGAGGACCACTTCCTGCTCGGGACCGTAGACCTTGGGGATGCGGGCTAGCGCCTCACCGGCGCGCGCCTTGAGGGCGCCGGGGTCGGCGCCCGCCCGGCGGACCAGCGGGAACACGATCCCCTCCGAGTCGGAGAGAAGCGCGGCGAGCAGGTGCTCCGGCTCGACGCGCTGGTGGTCGCCCGCCAGCGCGAGGCGCTGCGCTCCGGTGAGCGCCTCCTGCGCCTTGTGGGTGAACGCGTTGGCTTCCATGCCTCGATCAGCCTTCTTACTGTTGGTCGTACTGGTTTCGGTGGTGCCCGCCGGGCCTCATGGCCCGCGGCGCGGCCGGCGCGAGTCGCTGTCCCGCTGGTACCGCTCGATCGCCGCCGAATAGGGGACCAGGTCCCGCCGGCCGGCGCGCCTGGCGGCGTCCAGCTCCTGCCGGTGGCGGCGACTCTGGAGGCGCAGCTCGGCCTCTAGCTCCGCGACCCGGTCCTCGAGGTCTTCGACCTGCTGGGCCAGGGCCATGACCCGGATCACGCCGGCCAGGTTGATGCCCTCGCCGGTCAGCTCCTGGATGGTGCGGAGCCGCTCGATGTCACGTTCCGAGTAGCGCCGCGAGTTCTTGAGGGTGCGCTTAGGCCGGACGAGCCCCTTGCGCTCGTAGATGCGCAGCGTCTGAGGATGGACCCCGGCCAGCTCGGCGGCCACCGAGATCACGAACACCGCGCGGTCGTCCGCCGGTCCGGACATCGGCTGCTCTGCCATCGCTCACCACCTCGCTACTCGTCCATGCCGAGGTGCGACCTCGGCGAGACGTCGGAGAGTGAGGCGAACTCGCGCAGCAGGTCACGCTCCTTGCGCGAGAGCTTCTCCGGCACCGCGACCTGGACGGTGACGAGCATGTCGCCGCCCGGCTTGCCACGACCGTTGCTCTGGACGCCGCGGCCCTTGACCCGGAAGGTGCGCCCGTTCTGGGTGCCGGCAGGCACCTTCAGCGTCACGTGGCCGTCCAGGGTCGGGACCGTCAGCTCGGTGCCCAGCGCGGCCTCCGCGAAGGTCACCGGCACGGTCATGGTCAGGTCCTGGCCGCGCCTGCCGAACAGCGGGTGCGCGGTGACGTGCACCTTGACGATCAGGTCGCCGGCCGGCGCGTTGGTCGCGCCCGGCTCGCCCTGGCCCTTCAGCCTGATGGTGGCGCCGTCGCTGACGCCGGCGGGGATGCGGACGCGCAGCTCCCTGGTGCGGACCTCGGTGCCCCTGCCGTTGCAGGTGGTGCACGGGTTGTCGATCACCGAGCCGCGGCCCTGGCACGTCTGGCACGGGCTGGAGAGGCCAAACAGGCCCTGGTCCCGTGTCACCGTGCCCCGACCCTGACAGGTCGGGCAGATCCGCGGCAGCGTGCCCGGCTCTGCGCCGGTCCCGTGGCAGGTGTGGCACGCGGCCGGCCCGCGCAGCTGGAGCGGGATGGTCGCCCCCCTGACGGCCTCCTCGAAGCCGAGCGTGACCTCGCTCTCGACGTCCCGCCCGCGGCGGGCCGCGCGCTGCTGGTTGCGGCCGCCGCCGAACAGGTTCCCGAAGAGCCCGCCGAGCCCTCCGAGGTCACCGAGATCCTCGACCCGGACCCGCTGGTTGCCATAGCCGCCGGTGCCGCCAGGGAAGCCACCGAAGCCGCCGAATCCGCCCGAGCGGACCAGCCGCCGGGCCTCGTCGTACTCGGACCGCTTCTTGGGATCGGACAGGACGCTGTAAGCGCGCCCGACCTCCTTGAACCGCTCCTCGGCCGTCTTGTCGCCAGGGTTGGCGTCCGGGTGGAGTTGCTGGGCGAGCTTCCGGTACGCCTTCTTCACCTCGGTCGCCGAGGCGTCCTCCGCGATGCCCAGGATCGCGTAGAAGTCCTTCTCGAGGTACTCCGGGTTGTTCACGTTCTACCTGGCTACCTTTACCATGGCGGGCCGCAGGACCCTGCCGTTGAACTCGTATCCCTTGCGGATCACGTCGAGGACCGTGCCGGCCTCGACTCCCTCCTCCTCGACGGCGACCACCGCCTCGTGGCGCTCCGGGTCGAACGGCTTGCCCTCGGCCTCGATCCCGACCAGGCCCTCGTTGGAGAGCAGGTCCTGGAGCTCGCCGAAGACCATCTCGACGCCCTTGAGCATCCGGTCGAAGTCGCGCGACTGCTCGGCGTGCGAGACCGCCAGCTCGAAGTTGTCGAGCACCGGCAGCAGCCGCGATACCAGCGACTGCGACGCCGAGGCGATCCGCGCGCTCTGCTCGCGCATCGTCCGCTTCCGATAGTTGTCGAACTCGGCCTGGAGCCTGCGCAGGTCGTCGAGGTATCCCTCGGCCTCAGCGCGGGCGGCCACCAGGTCAGCCATTGCTTCCTCACCACTCTGCTCTTCGGTGGCGTCGACGTCCTCGACGACCTCGAGCACGACCTCGTCGAACTCGTCCTCCCCGGGCTCCTCGCCCTCGGCGCCCTCCGCGTCAGCGGCCACGACGGGCTCCGCCGCCTCGGCGGCATCGCCATCGCTCGCCGCGGTGGGCTCCTCTGCCTCGGCCTCTTCCTCTTCGGCCCCGGCCTCCTCGGCCTCGGCGGCTTCCTCGGCCCGCTCGGCCTCGGCCGCCTCCTCCGCGCCGGTCGCCTCCTCGGCGTCGCCGGTCACCTGCTGGTCGGTCTCGGCCTCCGCGGTCTCCGCGCCGTCCTCGGCGCTCACCTCGGCATCGCCGCCGCCGCTCTGGTCTGCGGAGCCGGACGACTCACGGCGCGCCTTGGCCTTCGCCGGCGCCTTGCGCTCGGCCGACTCGGCCTCCGGGTCGGCCTCCGCCTCGGCTCCGACCGCGGGGTCGGGAGCACGGCTCTTGTCGTCGCTCACTTGGTCGTCGTCCACCTGTCGCTTGGATTGCTTCACGTTGTCAGTCACTGGGTCAGCCCCTGCCGGTTTCCCCGTGGCGCCCCCGCTCGGCTCCGCCTCGCGGTCGGCTCCAACTGGACCTTTGCGTCCGCGCCTCGCCAGAGCCTTCGCGACGTAGGCCCGCACCGCGCTCCCTCCCGTCTCGGTTCGTCGCGCAGCGCGACCCAACACCGCCTCGGAGCTGGCGGAGCGGGGGCTTCCGGGCCGCCGCCGGTCGCGACGTCGCCCGGAAGCCCTGTCCGCTCGCTCAGGCTCCCTTCTGCTGCTCACCCTCGTCGATGATCTCGGCGTCGACAACGTCGCCGTCGCCCTGGGCCGCCTGTCCGTCGGCGGTCCCAGTCTGGGTCCCGGTGGTGGTGTCGCCACCCTGCTGGGCCTGGCTGGACTGCGACGCCTGCGCGTAGACCGCCTCGGCCAGCTTGTAGCTCGCCTGCTGGAGGGTCTCGGTGGCGTTCCGGATCGCGACCGTGTCGTCGGTGGGCAGCTTCTCCTTCAGGTCGGAGAGCGCGGACTCCACGTTGGCCCGGTCCGAATCCGAGATCTTGTCGCCGTAGTCCTTCAGGCTCTTCTCGGTCTGGTAGACGAGCTGCTCCGCCCGGTTCTTGGCCTCGACGGCCTCCTTCCGGCGGCGGTCCTCCTCGGCGTACTGCTCAGCCTCCTGGACCATGCGGCTGATGTCATCCTTCGGCAGCGCGGTGCCGCCGGTGATGGTCATCGACTGCTCCTTGCTGGTGGCGCGGTCCCTCGCCGAGACGTTGACGATGCCGTTCGCGTCGATGTCGAAGGTGACCTCGATCTGCGGCACGCCACGCGGGGCGGGCGGAATGCCGACCAGCTGGAAGTTGCCGAGCAGCTTGTTGCCGTAGGTCATCTCGCGCTCGCCCTGGAAGACCTTGACGTCGACCTCCGTCTGGCCGTCCTCGGCGGTGGTGAACACCTCCGAGCGGCGCGTCGGGATGGTCGTGTTGCGCTCGATGAGCTTGGTCATCACGCCGCCCTTGGTCTCGATCCCGAGGGACAGCGGGGTGACGTCGAGGAGCAGGATGTCCTTGACCTCGCCCTTCAGGACGCCGGCCTGGAGGCAGGCGCCGACCGAGACGACCTCGTCCGGGTTCACGCCCTTGTGCGGGTCCTTGCCGCCGGTGATCTTCTTGACGAAGTCGACCACCATCGGCATCCGGGTCGAGCCGCCGACCAGCACGACGTGCTCGATGTCGGCCAGGTTCTTGCCGGTCTTGGCCTTCCAGTCGCTGACGGCGCGGTCGAAGGGGCCGCGGCAGCGCTCGACCAGGTCGCTGGTCATGCGCTCGAACTCGCCGCGGGTCAGGCGCGCCTCCAGGTGGAGGGGCCCCTCGGGCGTCGCGGTGATGAACGGCAGGTTGATGGTCGTCTCGAGCGTCGAGGACAGCTCGATCTTGGCCTTCTCAGCCGCCTCCTTGAGGCGCTGCATGGCCATCTTGTCGTTGGACAGGTCGATGCCGTGGTTGTTCTTGAAGTCCTTCAGGAGCCACTCGACGATGCGCTGGTCCCAGTCGTCACCGCCAAGGTGCATGTCACCGGAGGTCGCCTGGACCTCGATCACGCCCTCGCCGATATCGAGCAGCGACACGTCGAAGGTGCCGCCGCCGAGGTCGAAGACCAGGATGGTCTGGTCGTTCTCCTTGTCCAGCGAGTACGCGAGCGACGCGGCGGTCGGCTCGTTGATGATCCGCAGCACCTCGAGGCCCGCGATCTGGCCGGCCTCCTTGGTGGCCTGCCGCTGCGCGTCGTCGAAGTACGCGGGGACGGTGATCACCGCCTGCGTCACCTGGTCGCCCAGGTACGCCTCGGCGTCCCTCTTGAGCTTCTGGAGGATGAAGGCGCTGACCTGCTGAGGAGTGAACTCCTTGCTGTCAGCGCGGAAGCGCCATGAGGACTCGCCCATGTGGCGCTTGACCGAGCGGATCGTACGCTCCGGGTTGGTGACCGCCTGTCGCTTGGCCACCTCGCCGACCAGCACCTCGCCGGCCTTGGAGAAGGCGACCACCGACGGGGTCGTCCGTGATCCCTCGGCGTTGGGGATGACCGTCGGCTCACCGCCTTCGAGCGTGGCGACTACCGAGTTCGTGGTCCCCAGGTCAATCCCTACCGCCTTGGCCATCTGATCACCTCAAGCTGCTTGCTGTTCGTGGGGTCGGAGCCGCGTGATCGCGGTCCGTTGCGCCCAAGGTACGAAGTTGAGTCAAGAGTTGTCAAGTTTTATCCCGCGAGCGGTTTACTTAGGCTCTGAGCTGCACGTTTCAAGATACACGCGGCGCCGCTCCAGTGCTCGGTCGGGTCGCGGTGCCGGTCAGGCGCTGGTCACGACGCCTTGGGGAGCGCCGAAGGGTCTCGCGGGACCACGTGGTCGCCCTCCCGGACCCCCGCCGCCGTAAACGCCCCCGAGCGGAGCTCGACCGCGTACCGGTAGGGCTGCCGCGGCGCGAAGGTCGGGCATGGGTCTGCCCGGCAGGGCGACATCTCGAACGTCCCGACCACGCGCCCGTCCGCCGCAACGAAGGCGATCTGGAGCGGTACCAGCGTGTCCTTCATCCAGAAGGGGATGGTGGTGTCACGGGGGAAGATGAACACCATCCCGGTGCCGGCGGGGACGTCGGTCCGTCTGGAGAGGCCCTGCCGGCGGGCGGGGTCGTCAGCCGCGACCTCCAGCGACACCCGCGACGCCGCTCCCGAGGAGGGCTGGAGGAGGTAGACGAACCGGCCCGCGCCGGGCGCCGCGGCGCCGTCCGCCCCCGGGTTGCCGCCCGCGCCCGGGTTGCCGCCCGCGCCGGCGGAGGTGTCGGTCCGGGGGGTCCGCGACCCGACCAGGAAGGCGATCCCGGCGAGCGCGAGCACGACCGCGAGCACCGCCGCCCCCGCGTACAGCCGCCCCGGCCGCCCGGCGAACCGCCCGGGCGCGCGCGTGCCCGGCGCGTGGGGGGGAGGTAGGTCCCGCTGGCTCGACGGCCGCGACGGCCGCGACGAGTCGCTCATCCGGGAAGCGTATATCGCCGCGGGCGAAACGACTGACCCGGGTCCGGCCGGACGCGCGAGCCGCCAGGTCGCTCGCGCGCGCGTTCCTGATCGCTCCTCCGCTCCTCAGTGGCCGGAGGTCACTGCCTTCAGGTCCGCCTCGAGGGCGTCCATGTCGATGCCGCGCGGGTTTTTGCGGTCCTCGCGCAGCCAGTCCAGGGACAGGACCGCGTAGGCCTCGTCGCAGTAGGTGTCCCAGAACTTCCAGGTCATCCGCTTCAGCGCGCCCCAGGTGACCACCGTGAGCGTGTGGGAGTTGTAGCCGACCACCGGGACCGCGTGCCCGCCCCACGACCAGGGCTCGCCGTCGCCGACCGGGCCGCCCGGCGGCACCGACCAGACCCGCTGACGCTGGGCGCTGATCGGCAGCCCGACGCCGATGTAGCAGCTCCCGAACAGCTCGACCGCGTCCTTCACGTGGTCGTGGTTGCCCGGCTCGATCGCCGCGAACGCGTAGATGGTGCGGCCGGCGATGCCCGTCTTGCGCCAGTAGTTGAGAACGTCCAGCTCGACCGCGCCGTTGTCGTTCTGGCCGGTGACGGGGTCGTAGCCGGTGATCGCGGAGTAGGCCTTGATGATCTCGTCGTCGGTCGGGATCAGCTCGTGGCTGGCGTAGGCGGTCCACTCCTGGATCATGTGGCCGGCCGCCGCGCAGGTGCAGTCACCCACGGTGTCGTTGCGCATCATCGGCCATTCCCGCACCTTCCGGGTCCAGCTCTCGTGGGCCGGCGGCGGCGGGAGGACGTCGGTATCGAGATAACTGGCCAGCAGCAGCGTCCGCGGGTCGTGCTTCGGCCGCTGCTTGCCGAGCCGCATCCCCGAGTGGTCGACCATCGCGCTCATGGCGCTCCCCCTGTGTGAAGGGCGTTCAGATCGCACGGATCGTGCGCTTCGCGGCGGAGGTCCGCAGTGCTCTGGATCACAGCGAACGCGTGCCGTCCGGCACACGCTGGGCCGATGCTGGGAGAAAGGCCTCCGGCGGCTCGGGCGCCGGCCCGCACCGGCTTGCGCCCAGCTCGTGAACGTGGTGCTCTACCAGCGGTTTCGCGGTCGCCCGCCGCCTTGTCCACAGCCCGCCGAAAGCGCCATGTCTGAGTGGTTACCAGCCGGTAAGATTGCGCAGCTGGCCAGCCGTCGACACCGTCAGGAGGCAGCACCTTGAAGCTCGCCATCGGAGCTGTGATCACCTTCCTCGCCATCGCGCTCGCGGGGCGGCGGGTGGAGCAGCTCGTTCGGCTGATCGGGGTCGGCACGCCAGCGCCCGAGCGGTTCGAGGGCGCCTGGACCAGGCTGCGCGCCGAGCTGGTCGAGGTCTTCGGCCAGCGCAAGCTGCTGAAGCGCCCGCTGCCCGGCCTCGCCCACTTCTTCACCTTCTGGGGCTTCGTGCTGCTGCTGACGACCATCCTCGAGGCGTACGGCGAGCTGTTCAGCGATCACTTCGCGATCCCGCTCATCGGGCACTGGGCGGCCCTTGGCTTCCTTCAGGACCTGATCGCCGTGGCCGTGCTGGCCAGCATCATCGTGTTCGCGGTCATCCGCCTGCGCGAGTCGCCGGCGCGTCGCGAGCGCGGCTCCCGCTTCTACCGATCGCACACCGGCCAGGCGTGGATCATCCTCGGGATGATCGCCGCGGTGATCGTCACCCTGCTGATCTACCGCGGGGCTCGGGCCGCGCGGGGAACGCTTCCCTACGGCGACTGGGCGTTCGCATCGCACGCGGTCGGGCGGCTGTTCGACGGCCTCTCGCCGGCCACGGTCGAGAACCTCGACACCGCGTTCCTGCTGGGCCACCTCGCCGTGATCACCAGCTTCCTGGTGCTTGTCATGTACTCCAAGCACCTGCACATCTTCAGCGCGCCGTTCAACGTGGCCTTCTCGCGGCGCCCCGACGCCCTCGGCCCGCTCGCCACACTCAAGATCGACCCCGAGGAGATGAGCGAGGAGGACGTCTTCGGCGCCGGCAAGGTCGAGGACTTCAAGTGGAAGCAGCTCCTCGACCTCGTCACCTGCACCGAGTGCGGTCGCTGCCAGGACCAGTGTCCGGCGTGGAACACGGGCAAGCCGCTCTCGCCCAAGCTGGTGATCACCGACCTCCGCGACCACATGTTCGAGAAGGCGCCGTTCCTGCTCGGCGACGCATCGGCCGAGGCGCCCAACGGTCACGACCCCTCGGTCCTCTCCCAGGACCTGGTCCAGGACGTCGTCGGGAGCGACGTGCTGTGGTCGTGCACCACCTGCGGCGCCTGCGTCGAGCAGTGCCCGGTCGACATCGAGCACGTCGACACCATCGTCGACATGCGGCGCTACCAGGTGCTGATGGAGTCCCGCTTCCCCAGCGAGGCCGGCACCATGCTCCGGAACATCGAGAACTCCGGCGATCCGTGGGGTCTCGGCAGCGGCCAGCGGCTCGCCTGGACCGAGGGGCTCGAGTTCGACGTCCCGGTGGTCACCGACAGGATCCCCGACGACGTCGAGTACCTCTACTGGGTCGGGTGCGCCGGCGCGCTCGAGGACCGCGCGCGCAAGACGGTCCAGTCCACCGCCCGCCTGCTCCACCGCGCCGGCGTCAGCTTCGCCGTGCTCGGGCCCCGCGAGTCCTGCACCGGCGACCCCGCCAGGCGACTCGGCAACGAGTATCTCTATCAGATGCAGGCGCAGCAGAACATCGAGACCCTCAGCGCCGCCGGCGCGCGCAAGGTCATCGCCTCCTGCCCGCACTGCTTCAACACCCTGTCGCGCGAATATCCCGACCTCGGCGGCACCGGCTACGAGGTGATCCATCACTCCGAGCTGCTCCAGCGGCTCGTCGCCGAGGGCCGGCTGTCCCCGTCGTCGCCGCTGGAGCTGACGGTGACGTATCACGACCCCTGCTACCTCGGCCGCCACAACAAGATCTACGACGCGCCGCGCCAGGTCCTCGACGCGGTGCCCGGGGTCCGCTCGGTCGAGATGCACCGATGTCGCGAACGCGGCTTCTGCTGCGGCGCCGGCGGCGCGCGGATGTGGATGGAGGAGCGGATCGGCAAGCGGGTCAACCTCGAACGGACCGACGAGGCGCTCAACACCGGCGCCGACGTCATCGGCACGGCATGTCCCTACTGCACCGTCATGCTCGACGACGCCGTCAAGCAACGTCAGTCCGAGGGCGGCGCCGAGGGCGTCAAGGTCATGGACATCTCCCAGGTCCTGGAGCAATCCGTCGCGCTGGCCACCCCGACCCCGCAACCGCAGGCCAATCCCGAACCCGCCGCCGAGACCCACCAGCCCGAGTAGGGACGCCCGAGTCGTGGCGCGGCAAGGCGGCGCGTCGTTACGGCACGGTGCCCGGGTCAGTCCTCCTGGAAGTTCTCCCAGTAGCGCGAGGGGGTGGGGCCGCGCTGGTTCTGGTACTTCGAGTTGACGCCCCGTGTTCCGTACGGCCGGTCGGCGGGGGTGGTCAGCTGGAAGACCGCGATCTGCCCGATCCGCATCCCCGGGTACAGGGTGATCGGCAGGTTGGCCACGTTCGACAGCTCCAAGGTCACGTGGCCCTGGAACCCCGGATCGAGGAACCCGGCAGTGGAATGGGTGAGCAGGCCAAGCCGGCCGAGGCTGCTCTTGCCCTCCAGCCTCGCCGCGAGGTCCGGAGGGATCCCCACCACCTCCAGCGTCGAGCCCAGAACGAACTCGCCCGGGTGGAGGATGAACGCGTCGTCCGGCTTCACCTCGACCAGCTCGGTCAGTCCCTCCATCGGCTGCCGCACGTCGATGTAGGGGTGCCGCGCGTTGTGGAACACGCGAAACTTCCCATCGAGCCGTATGTCGATGCTCGACGGCTGGATCGCGTCGTCGTCCAGCGGCTCCACGATCAGCCGCCCCGCCTCGATCGCCTCGCGCAGGCTCCGGTCAGAGAGGATCACGTCGCACCCCGAATCACCAGTGGGTCACGCTCGCGCATTCTCGCACCTCTCCCATCGACCAGCCCATTGAGCTCGCCCGCTCGCCGCCGGCATCCGCGGTCTCAATCGATCCACGCCGCACACGCCCGACCGACCCTCCGGGAGCGCGACGGGAACGCCACACCCCCCGCCATCCTGCCCGACCATTGCCCGGGCATCCTCCGGCTCGCTAGAATCGCGGCCGCCAGCGGGCGTAGTTCAATGGTAGAACACGAGCTTCCCAAGCTCGCAGTGAGGGTTCGATTCCCTTCGCCCGCTCCAAATCCTCTAGCGGCTCGCCAGCATGGATCGTCGGGCTGGGCGACACGCCTCGGCCGGGCCTGCGAGCTGGGCCGTGGAGCCGAGCGTGGGCCTTCTCCGCCGACCTCGAACCCGCGCGGGCTCTCCCCATTCGCCCGGCACCTCGCGGCGCTCGGTCGAGTCCTCGATCGACCCATCGAGGCCGCCCATCCAGCTCGCCCTCCCGATCGCCGCTTCGCCAGGCGTGCCGTTCAGACGGGCAGCAGACACGTGGGACCCGGGAAGGGGACCTCCCGTCCGGTGGGCGCCAGACCTCCACTCTCCGGTTCGACGGCAAGGATCGTGATCAGGTCGCTGCGCTCGTTGGCGACGT
Source organism: Actinomycetota bacterium (assembly GCA_040414855.1). Classification (GTDB taxonomy): domain Bacteria; phylum Actinomycetota; class CALGFH01; order CALGFH01; family CALGFH01; genus DASVXQ01. Next base: position 372 of record JBEDUQ010000279.1, on the reverse strand, counting down.
AGAGCAGGCGGCCTTCGGCGCCGAAGGCGATGTCCCTGGGCAACTCGCCGCCGCACGGGAACGTGGCGAGCAGCCGCGGGGAAGGCTCGGTCGAGATGACGGCGACGCTGTCGTGACCCCGGTTCGCAACGTAGACGAACCGACCGTCCGCGGACGCTCGGATCGCCGACGGGAAATTGTCGCCGGGGAAATCGGAGGGGACCGTGCTGATGCTCTCGCCCCGATCGAGACGGCCGCCGTCGGGGTCGAAGGCGCATGCCGTCAGCGTCGAGTTCAGCTCGTTGACGACGTAGACGACGTGACCCGCCGGGTGGAACGCGACATGCCTCGGGCCGGCGCCGGCGCCCATCCGCGCTTCATGGCGTAACCGCA
>JBEDUQ010000278.1:0-5148 GCA_040414855.1 Actinomycetota bacterium | reverse complement strand
ACGCCTGCTGGTACGTCCACCAAGTCCTCACCCTCGCCAACCGCTACACCACCCAACCCACCACCACCCCAGTCGTCGACGCGTTCACCAAAGCCCTCGCCCACAACCCCAGGCTCCAAACCACCCTGTCGCACGGCTGCAACACCAAAGCTGACCTCGGCAACCCACAACTGGACCTGCGCATCCAATCCCTGCTCACCCTCATCAGCGAACGGTGGACGGTCAGGATCTCGTGCATCCACACCGGCCACACCAAACACGTCGAAGGCACCACACGGATCTCCAACCATTACGTCTGGCGCGCGATCGACATCGACCAGGTCAACCACCAGCCCGTCCAACCCGGCGCCACCCAGACCAAGGCCCTGCTCGACTGGCTCGACAGCCTCCAAGGACCCCTGCGGCCAAGCGAAATCGGCTCCCCCTACGCGATCAGCCACCCGCCCTTCTTCACCAACCAAGCCCACCAGGAACACATCCACATCGGCTACCCACCACTCTGACCAGCCCACCCCGCGCGAGACAGCGAGCCGGAGGAAAGCGGCGGGAACCGTGGCCCGACCGGCCACGTCGTAGATGCAGCGGACCGGGACGGTCCCCTGGCGACGGAGGTGGGTCCATGGCAGGGCGCGCTGCGAGACACGGGGCCAGAGGGCTCCTGGCGACGGTCGTGGTGCTGGTGGTGCTGGCGATCGGGGCGGGACCGGCGCTGGCGTGCGGCGGCATCTTCGGCGCGCGTGGCACGGTCCAGCTCGCGCGCACCACCACGCTGGCCGCCTACCACGCCGGCGTCGAGCACTACGTGACCTCGTTCGAGTACCGCGGCGGCGGCGCCAAGTTCGGCACGATCATCCCGTTGCCGGGGGTGCCGACCAAGGTCGAGCGGGGCGGCGACTGGACGCTCCAGCGTCTGGTCCGCGAGACCGCGCCGCCGTTCGAGCGCGTTGCCGCCGCGGGGGTCGCGCAATCGGCGACGGACAAGGCCGAGGTGCTGCTGACCGCCAAGGTCGACGCGCTCGACCTCACGGTGCTTCGGGGCGGGGGCATGGCGGTCGGGACCTGGGCGCGCGAGCACGGCTTCGGGCTGTCGCCGGACGCTCCCGAGGTGCTCGACTTCTATGCGGACCGCAGCCCGATCTTCCTCGCGACCAGCTTCGACCCGACCAGGGTCGCGAACCGCGGGCAACAGGTCGGGGACGGCACCCCGGTGCACCTGACCATCCCGACCACCAACGCATGGGTGCCCCTGCGCATCCTCGGCCTCGGGCTCCAGAGCGGGGACAAGGTCGAGGCCGACGTCTATCTGCTGACCGACCGCAGGCCGGCGATGCTGCCGAGGCCGGGCCAGGGCATGCGGCTGGAGCAGAGCCGCGCGGCGGGCCCGCAGCTGCTCAGCGACCTGCGCAGCGACCGCGGGATGGAGTGGATGCCCGAACGGGGGATGTGGCTCTCGTACCTCAAGATCGATACCACCGCCGGCGCCCTCAAGCACGACCTCGCCGTCGACTCCAGCGGCCAGGGCTCACCGTCGCTGGTGGCCGCCGGACTCCCCGTCCGCGCGGCCAACCCGATCGCCGACGCCGCGTCGGCGGCCTCCAGCGCGGCCAACCGCCTGATCCTGCCGGCCGCCCTGACCGCCATCGCCGCCATCGCGGTGCTCCTCCTCGCTCCGCGCCTCATCCGAAAGCCCACCCGATGACCACCACACGCGATCACCCGTCGGTCGCCCGCACACCCGGCGACCCAGCGGTCGCCCCGACCCCCGAGTGGGCAGCCCAGAGCGCGTCCCGCCCGACCGGCCCCGCCGCGCCACCGGGGCCGGCCGGGGCACCCGCCCCCGACGGTCCGCCGGGCCGCGATGCCGAGCCCGGGTCGGGCGGGGCGGGAACGACGGTGGGACGGCCGCCTGAGTCGCGCGGCGGGGCAGCGAGACCGGAGCCGCGGCGCTGGCGGGCGCTGGCGGTGCGGGGGTTGGTGGCGGTCGCGGTGGTGGCGCTGGGGACCGCGGGGGCCCTGCTGGTGCTGGCGGCGCGAACGCCGGCGGCGGCGACCCGGACCGTCCAGATAACCATGCATCACACGGGTTTCGAGCCGACCTCGATCGAGGTCCGCCCCGGCACGACAGTCCGGTTCGTGCTCCGCAACACCGACCCGATCGACCACGAGTTCATCGTCGGCGACGAAGCGGTGCAGCAGCGGCACCGGGTCGGACACGAGCAGCGCCACGACGGCAGCGTGCCCGGCGAGATCTCGGTGCCGTCGGGCGCCGTGGCGACCACGACCTTCCGCTTCGACCACGGCGGCACGATCGCCTACGCATGCCACCTGCCCGGCCACGAGGCCTACGGCATGGTCGGGGTGGTGAGGGTCCACTGACCGAACCGCGCTGGGACCGCCGCCACCCGCGCGACCTCGGGCGGGCGGCCAGAACTGGCCTCAGCGGGTTGCCGCGACCGTGGCCGCCGCTTCCCTTGCGGCGGCGAGGACGTGCTCGACCTCGGCGTCGCCATGCGTGAACGACACGAACCACGCCTCGTACGCGCTGGCGGGCAGGTACACGCCGCGGTCGAGCATGGCGTGGAAGAAGCGGGCGTAGGCGGCCGTGTCCTGCTTGCGGGCCGCCTCGTAGTCGGCGACCTCACCGCCGGTCATGAAGGCGCTGAACAGGTTGCCGGCGCGCTGGACCCTCGCCGGGACGCCGGCGTCGTCGAACGCCTCCTGGAGCCCAGCCGCCAGGCGCGCCGCGATCTGGTCGAGGCGCTGGTAGGCCTCGTCGTCGAGCAGGCGCAGGGTCGCCAGGCCGGCGGCGGTGGCGAGCGGGTTACCGGACAGGGTGCCCGCCTGGTACATCGGCCCCTCTGGCGCGACCAGCCCCATGAGATCGGCGCGGCCGCCATACGCGGCGGCGGGCAGGCCGCCCCCGATGACCTTGCCGAAGGTGATCAGGTCGGGCTCGAGCCCGAAGAGGCCGACGGCGCCGGCGCGGTGGACCCGGAAGCCGGTCAGCACCTCGTCGACGATCAGCAGCGCGCCGGCGCGACTGGTCAGCTCCCGCAGCGCCGCCAGGAACCCGGGCGCCGGCGGGACCACGCCCATGTTGGCGGCGATCGGCTCGACCATCACGGCCGCGACCTGGTCGCCGGAGCTGGCGAGCAGGTCGGCGACCCTGGACTGGTCGTTATACGGCAGCACCACGGTGTCGGCGGTCTGTGCCTTGGTGACGCCGGGCGAGTCCGGCAGCCCGAAGGTCGCGACCCCGGAGCCGGCCGAGGCGAGCAGCCCGTCGGCGTGACCGTGGTAGCAGCCGGCGAACTTCACGATCTTGGGTCGGCCGGTGGCGGCGCGCGCGAGTCGCACGGCGCTCATGGTGGCCTCGGTGCCGGAGCTGACCATGCGGAGCTTCTCGGCCCGCGGCACCCTGCGGGCGACCTCCTCGGCCAGCTCGACCTCGGCCTCGGTAGGCGCGCCGAACGAGGTGCCGCGCGCCGCCGCGACCGCGACCGCCTCGACGACGCTCGGGTGCGCGTGCCCGGCGATCAGCGGGCCCCACGACAGCACCATGTCCACGTAGCGGTTGCCGTCCACGTCCCAGACGCACGGGCCGCCGCCGCGGGCGAGGAACCTCGGCGTGCCGCCCACCGACCCGAAGGCCCGCACGGGCGAGTTGACCCCGCCGGGAATGCGGGCGCGCGCCCGCTCGAACAGCGCCGCGCTCCCGTCGACGCCCTGCCGCTCCGCCCCGCCCGTCATCGGCCAGCCTCCGCGTCCGCCCGCCACCGCGTGTCCAGGATCCGGTCCATACACCCGCGCGGCTCCCCGCCCGCCCGCCACTGCGTGTCCAGGAGCCGGTCCATGCACCCGCGCGGCTCCCCGTCCGCCCGCCACTCCCCGTCCAGGCGCCATTCCTTCTCGCGCGCGAGCGGCTGGGGGCGGTGAGCGTGTGAGCCAGGGGTCATCGGCGAGCCTCCGGGTCGGCCGGGCCGTCGCCGTCGCGGGACCGCTCGGCGCCGCGGTCGCCGACCTTGAAGCCGCTCGCGTACCGGTCGGCGATCTCGTCGAGGTCGTCGGCGGTGAGGTCGGGCAGGTCCGAGGCGGTGGCGAGCTCGGCGAGCTGGTCGGCGTCCCGGAAGGCCGGCAGCACGGCCGCGGCGGCGGGCAGGGTGAGCGCGAACCGCACCAAGGCCTGGCCGAGGGTCTGGTCGCGGTCGACGGTCAGGAAGTCGAGCAGCTCGAAGCGCCGGTCCGGCCTGCGCGTGTCCAGCGGCATGGCGGCGATCAGGCCGGCCGCATGCTCGGCCGCGACCTCGGCCAGCTCCTGGGCGGGCGTCTGCTCGAACACCGAGAAGACCGTCCGCACGGCCGCGACCTGCCGGTCGGTGATGGCGACCGCGCCCTCGTCGACCCAGCCCGCCCGGGGGCCGAGCGCGACGCCGTACGCGCGCACCTTGCCCTTGGTGACCTGCTCGTCGAGCAGCTCGAACAGCTCATCCGACTCGAGCGCGCCGATGTCGGGATGGTGGAGCTGCCAGAGGTCGATCGGCTCGAAGCCGAGCCGCGACAGCGAATGGTCGATGGCGCGGCCGACCCACTGCGGGGACCAGTCGTGGCGGCGCCACTGGCCGGTGGTGGCTCGCTCCAGCGGCTCCAGGGGGCGGTAGCCGACGGTGGTCGCGATGGTGACGCGGTCGCGGTCCCCACGCACGGCCTCGCCGACCAGCCGCTCGGCGCGACCCTCGTCGCCGCCCGCGTCCTCCATGTCGAAGAAGGTGACGCCGAGGTCGAGCGCCCGCCGCAGCATCTGTTCGACCTGCTCGTCCGGCCGCGCCGAGGCGCCGCTGGTCCAGGTGGCGACGGGGAACCCGACCTCGCTGACCTCGAGGTCGGTGGACCCGAGCTTCCGATAGCGCATGGGCCCAGTCTAGTGCCGGCCCTGGATGCCCGCGCGGCGAGCCGGGGCGTTGGAGACGACTCAATCTAGGGTAAGGAATGGACCATGAGGTCGACCACGGACAGATGGGGAAGTGGCGGCTCCGGCGACCCGGGCCGCGACACCGCGCCCGCGGGCTGGCCGCCACCGAGGCGCTTCGGCAGCCGGCTCGCCGCCCTGGCGATCGGCGCGGGCGCGGTCGTGGTGGTGATCGCGCTGCT
>JBEDUQ010000277.1:0-3346 GCA_040414855.1 Actinomycetota bacterium | reverse complement strand
GGCGGCGATCCCCGCGGCGCTGTCGATCAGCTTCATGACCTCGCCGCCGTGGACGTTGCCGAGCAGGTTGGCGTGCCGCACCTCCATCAGTTGCGACAGCGTCACCGCGGACGCCCTCGGCGGCTTGGGGTTCAACGCCCGCGCCTGTGCCCGCCGAGCAGCTGCCTGGCCATGACCACCCGCTGGATCTGGTTGGTGCCCTCGTAGATCTGGGTGATCTTGGCGTCGCGCATCATCCGCTCGACGGGGTACTCCTTGACGTAGCCGTAGCCGCCGAGGAGCTGGACCGCGTCGGTGGTCACCTTCATCGCGGTGTCGCCGGCCAGGCACTTGGCGGCGGCGGCGAAGAAGGTGAGGTCGGCGTCGTCGCGGTCGGCCTTGGCCGCGGCCGTGTAGACCATCGCCCTGGCCGCCTCCACCGCCATGGCCATGTCGGCCAGCATGAACTGGAGGCCCTGGAACTCGGCCAGCGCGCGGCCGAACTGGTGCCGCTCCTTGACATATTCGAGCGCGTAGTCGAGTGCGCCCTGGGCGATGCCGACCGCCTGCGCGCCGATGGTGACCCGGCTGTGGTCGAGCGCCCGCAGGGCGACCTGGAAGCCCTGCCCTTCCTCGCCGAGCCGGTTCTCCTTGGGCACGCGCACGTCCTGGCAGATGATCTCGGTGGTGGGCGAGCCCCGGACGCCGAGCTTGTCCTCGTGCTTGCCCACCTGGAAGCCGGGCATCGAGTCCTCGAGCACGAACGCGGTGATCCCCCGCGAGCCGGCGTCCGCGTCGGTCACCGTGTAGTAGACGTACACCTTGCTGATGCCGCCTCCGGTGATGAAGCGCTTGGTGCCGTTGAGCACGTAGTCGTCGCCGTCGCGCACGGCGCGGCTGCTCATCGCGGCGGCGTCGGAGCCCGAGCCCGGCTCGGTCAGGCAGTACGACGCCATCGTGCGGCCGTCGGCGATCGGCGGCAGGAAGCGCGCCTGCTGCTCCTCGGTGCCGACGAACAGGATCGGCAGGGTGGCGAGCTTGTTGACCGCCGGGATCAGCGAGGTCGAGGCACAGACCCGCGCGACCTCCTCGACCAGCAGGCAGTGGGTGACCGCGTCGGCCCCGCCGCCGCCGTGCTCCTCGGGGATGTTGAGGCCGAGCAGCCCGGCCGAGCGAAGGGTCTCGTAGTTGTCCCACGGGAACTCGCCGGTCCGGTCGATCTCCGTGGCGCGCTCGGTGAACTTGTCCTCGAAGAGCCGCCGCCACTCCTTGCGGAAGAGCTCCTGGTCCTCGGTGAGCCTGAACGCGTCGGACATGCGCCGTCACCCCTTCGTCACGGTCGGGGCGGCACCACCTCGTGAGCTGGCCGCCACGCTGCCGATCCTACAGGCGCGTCAGCGGCACGGCACTAGAATGGCCCACGGCATCCGAAGCGTCCCCCGCTAGGAGATCTCCCCCGGTGAAGGCGGCATTACTCGGCTACGGGTACTGGGGTCCGAACCTGGCCCGCAATCTGCATCAACGGCTCGGCACCGACTGGGTGGCGTGCGTCGACCTCGACGCCTCCCGGCGCGACGCGATGGCCAGGCGCTACCCGTGGGTGCGGCCGCTGGCGAGCGTCGAGCAGGCGCTCTCCGACCCCGCCATCGACGCGGTGGTGGTGGCAACCCCGGCGCGCACCCACGCGGGCCTCGCCGCCGACGCGCTGCGGGCCGGCAAGCACGTGCTGGTCGAGAAGCCGCTGGCGCTCTCGACCGCCGAGGCGGTCGCGCTGACCAGGCAGGCCGAGCGCGCCGGGCTGGTGCTGATGGTCGGCCACACCTTCGAGTACAACCCGGCGGTCACCAAGATGCGCGCGCTGCTCGACTCCGGCGAGCTCGGCGACCTCTGGTACCTGCATGCCCAGCGCGTCAACCTGGGCCGCATCCAGAACGACATCAACGCGCTGTGGTCGATCGGCCCGCACGACGTCTCGATCGCGAACTACCTGGTCGGCGCCGCCCCCAGGTGGGTCTCGGCGCGCGGCGCCCGCTACCTGCACACCGAGCTGGAGGACGTGGTGTTCGCGACCCTCGGCTACGACGGCGGCGTGCTGGCCCACCTGCACGCCTCCTGGCTCGACCCCTCAAAGGTGCGGCGGACCACCGTGATCGGGTCGCGCCGCATGGTGGTGTTCGACGACCTCGACTCCGAGGCCAAGCTCCGCGTCTACGACAAGGGCGCCGACCCGGTCCAGGGCGGCTACGGCGAGTACCAGTTCCGGCTTCGGGCGGGGGACATCCACGTGCCGCGGACCGACCTGACCGAGCCGCTGGCGCTGGAGCTCGACCACTTCCTGGAGTGCTGCGCCAGCGGCGCGCGGCCGCGCAGCGACGGCTGGAGCGGCGTCCGGGTGGTGGCCGCGCTCGAGGCGGCCCAGCAGTCGCTCGACAAGGGCGGCCAACAGGTGGAGGTGGTCGTCGATGCCTGAGCCGAGCCCCGCCGCCGGAGCCGACCACGCCGCCCGCGGCCCCGGCGCGGGAGCGACCGTGCCGCTGGTCGACGTGCCCGCCGCCTACCTGTCCCAGAAGGCCGAGCTGGACGAGGCCATCGCCCGGGTGGTCGGGGCCGGGGCGTTCATCGGGGGCCGCGAGGTCGAGGCCTTCGAGCGCGACCTGGCCGCCTTCCACGGCGTGCCGTTCGCGGTCGGGGTCGCCTCGGGCACGGCCGCGCTGCACCTCGGCCTGGCCGCGCTCGGGGTGGGGCCCGGCGACACCGTAGTCACCGTCGCCCACACCTTCGCCGCCACCGCGGAGGCGGTCGAGCACGCCGGCGCGACCCCCCGCTTCGTCGACGTCGACGAGACCACCGGCGGCATGGACCCCAAGGCGCTCGCCGCCGAGCTCGACCGCCGCGGCGGCGACGTCGCCGCGGTGATGCCGGTCCACCTCTACGGGCTGCCGGTCGACATGGCAGCGATCGGCGAGGTGGCCGCGCAGGCCGGCGTGCCGGTGCTCGAGGACGCCGCGCAGGCGCACGGCGCGACCGTGGCGATGGCGGGCGAGCGGACGCCGCGCCGCGCCGGATCGCTCGGCGCGCTGGCGGCGCTCAGCTTCTATCCGGGCAAGAACCTGGGGGCGTTCGGCGACGCCGGCGCCGTGCTCACCGCCGACCCGGGGCTGGCCGACCGGGTCGCACGCCTGCGCGACCACGGCCGCAGCGGCAAGTACGAGCACGCGGAGGTCGGCTGGGGCGAGCGCCTCGACGCCCTTCAGGCCGCGGTGCTCGCGGTCAAGCTGCGCCGGCTCGAGGCCGGCACCGCCAGCCGCCGGCGGCAGGCGGCCCGCTACGGTGAGGCGCTCCAGGGTGTCGGCGACCTGACGGTCCC
>JBEDUQ010000276.1:0-11200 GCA_040414855.1 Actinomycetota bacterium | reverse complement strand
GTCTTTCACGAAGTGAAAGCCAGCACTGGACGAGCTCACTATGCTTTGTCATAGTTCGGGCGGGATGAGTGCTGCGCGAGCAGAAAGTGCGGGAGTGGAGTCGGGGGCCTCGAAACGCTGGCGGCTGGGTCGCGGGAAGCTCGAGATCGGGTTCTACCAGCGGATCCCCGTCAAGGTGCGCGACGCGGATCCGCGGTCACCGGCGGTGGCGGCGCGCCTGGTCGACCTGATCGAGAGCGCCCTGCCCGATCTGCGTGCCGAGCATGTCGGCAGCTCGGCGGTCCCCAACCTCGCCGGCAAGGGCACCATCGACCTGCTCCTGCCGACGCCGCCCGAGCGCATCGCCGAGGTGGTCGAGACGCTGCTCGCCGCCGGCTTCCAGCGCCAGGCGATCCCGCAGTCGTTCCCACCGACCCGCCCGATGCTCCAGGGGATCGTGAGCCACGGCGCCCAGACCTACCGGGTCCACCTCCACATCGTCCCGGACACCAGCTCCGAGGTCCACGAGCTGCGTGGGTTCAGGGACGCGCTGCGCCGCGACCCGAGCCTGCGCAACGCCTACGAGGAGCTGAAGCGCGACATCGTCGCCCGCGGGCTCACCGAGGCGGTCGACTTCACCGAGGCCAAGCACGACTTCATCGTCGGCGCGTTGCACCGTCTCGGCCTGCGCCGGCGAACGGGCGCCCAGGACGGGCCCTTCGGCGCTCGGCTGGCCGATGACGGGCGCGCCGGCGCCCCTGCCGATTAGAATCGCAGCCTGACCAGCGAGCCGATCGAGGCGGGAAGGTCGCATGTTGCAGCCGCGTGTTGGAGTGGTGCTTGGCTCGAGCTCCGACGAGGAGCGGACCAAGTCGGCCACGGTGATCCTCGAGAAGTTCGGCGTCGAGTATGAGGTCGAGGTGCTGAGCGCGCATCGCAGCCCTCGCCGCGTCGCCGACTACGGCGCCAGCGCGGAGGACCGTGGCCTCCAGGTGCTGATCGCCGCGGCCGGGAAGGCGGCGGCGCTGCCCGGCGTGCTCGCCGCGCACACGGTGCTGCCGGTGATCGGCCTGCCGATCTTCACGCCGCAGCTCGCCGGCCAGGACGCGCTGTTCTCGATCGTGCAGATGCCATCGGGGGTGCCGGTGGCGACGGTTGGGCTCGACGCCGCCGCCAACGCCGGCATCCTGGCCGTCCAGATCCTGGCCACCGCCGACCCGCAGCTCCGCAAGCAGCTGCGCGAGTTCAAGCAGCAGCTCGCGGAGGGGCTGCGGCTCTGAGCGTCGCGACGGGCATGCCATGATTCCCCGCTACACCCTGCCCGAGATGGGCGCGGTCTGGAGCGAGGAGCATCGCTTCCAGCTCTTCGCCGAGGTCGAGGTGGCCGTGGTCCGCGCCAGGGCGCGCCGGGGGCTGGTCCCGGCCGCCGACCTGGCTGCCATCGAGGCCGCGCCGCCGCCCCGGCCGGAGCGGGTCCACGAGCTGGACCGGCAGCTCCACCACGACGTGATCGCGTTCCTCACCGCCTATGGCGAGGGCATCGGGCCCGCGTCAAGGCACGTCCACTACGGCATGACCTCGTCCGACCTGCTCGACACCGCCCTCGCGCTCCAGTTGGTCCGCGCCGCCGAGCTGCTCGGCTCGCGGCTCGACCGGCTGGTCGCCGCCCTGCGCGACCGCGCCCTGGAGCACCGCGACACGCTCGCTCTCGGCCGCACCCACGGGGTCGCCGCCGAGCCGACCACCTTCGGGCTCAAGCTCGCCGGCCACGCCTTCGCGTTCGACCGCGACCGCCGCCGGCTCGCCGCCGCGCGCGAGGAGGTCGCCGTCGGCAAGCTCTCCGGCGCGGTCGGGACCTATTCGAACCTGGCCGCCGACGTCGAGGCTGAGGTGCTCGCCGAGCTGGGGCTGAAGCCCGAGGACGCGGCGACGCAGGTGGTCGCCCGCGACCGGCACGCCCAGTTCCTGGCGACGCTCGCGGTCGCCGGCGCGAACCTGGAGCGCCTCGCGGTCGAAGTGCGGCACCTCCAGCGGACCGAGGTCCGTGAGGCCGAGGAGCCGTTCGCCGAGGGGCAGAAGGGCTCGTCGGCCATGCCACACAAGCGAAACCCGATCGTGGCGGAGCGGATCACCGGCATCGCCCGCCTGCTGCGCGGCTACGCGGTCCCCGGGCTCGAGAACGTTGCGCTGTGGCACGAGCGCGACATCTCGCACTCATCGGCCGAGCGCGTGACCCTGCCCGACGCCTGCTGCGCGCTCGACTACGCGCTCGAGCGCGGAGCCTGGATGATCGCTGGCCTGCGCGTGTTCCCCGAGCGCATGCGCGCCAACTTGGAGGCGTCGGGCGGACTGGCGGGCTCGTCGGCCGCGCTGCTCGCCCTGGTCGACGGCGGCTGGACCCGCGAGGACGCCTACGCTGCGGTGCAGCGCGCGGCGATGGCAGCCTGGGAGGGCAAGGGCGGGTTCCGCGACCTGCTGCTCGGCGAGCCCGGCGTGGCCGAGGCCGTCGGCGGGCCGGCGGGGCTCGACGCCGCCATCGACCCGGCCCGCTTCGTCGCCAACGCCGGCCCGATCTTTCAACGTCTCGAGAGCCTGGAGACCGAATGACCACAGCACCCGTCCTCGAGGGCCTCCGCCACCAGGCGTCGGGCAAGGTCCGCGAGATCTACGACGTCGACGACGCCCACCTGCTGTTGGTGACCACCGACCGCCTATCGGCCTTCGACGTGGTGCTCGACGACCCGATCCCCGGCAGGGGCACCGTGCTCACCGCGCTGACCCAGTTCTGGCTCGAGCGCACCGCCGACCTGGTCCCAAACCACCTGGTCGGCTGGCGGGCGTCCGAGCTGCCACCGGGCGCCCGGCACCTCGCCGGCCGGGCGATGCTGGTGCGCAGGCTCGACATGATCCCGTTCGAGTGCATCGCTCGCGGCTATCTGGTCGGCTCCGGCTGGAAGGAGTACCGGTCGGGCGGCACCGTCTGCGACATCCCGCTGCCGGAAGGGCTGCGCGAGGCCGACAAGCTGCCCGACCCGTTGTTCACCCCGTCGACCAAGGCGATCACCGGCCACGACGAGAACGTGCCCGAGTCGGTCATGGTCGAGCGGCTCGGTCCCGAGCTGGCCGGGCGGCTGCACGAGCTCACCATCGGCGTGTACAGCCGCGGCGCCGAGCTGGCCGCGAGCAAGGGCATCCTGCTGGCCGACACCAAGTTCGAGTTCGGCATGGCCGACGGGCAGGTCGTCCTCGCCGACGAGGTGCTCACGCCCGACTCGTCGAGGTTCTGGCCCGCCGACCAGTGGCGCCCGGGTTCGTCGCCGCCGTCGTTCGACAAGCAGTTCGTGCGCGACTGGCTCGAGTCCACCGGCTGGGACAAGACCGCTCCCGCGCCCCGCCTCCCCGCCGAGGTCATCGACGGCACGGCCGCCCGCTACCGCGACGCCTACGAGCGCCTCTCCGGCCGCTCCCTCGACGACTGGCTCGCCCAGGCCAAGGGCTGACCGCCCGGCTGAGCAGGAGAGCGGCTACCCCGCTTCGACGCGTCGCACCACGTAGGGTGCGGTCGCCTTGTGTGGTGGGACCTGGTTGAGGCGCAGGGAGCAGAACCCGCGGTAGAGGCTGTGGCCGATGTACCGCGGGCTGACCAGCGCGCAGGGCATCAGGAACTGGGCCAGGAAGCGCGTCCATGCGGCCTGGCCGAGAAGTCCGAAGCCGTAATAGTGGAAGAAGCGCCCGCTGGAGAGCAGAAGTCCGTCATGAGCCGGGCAGATCCGGCGCAGCGCATCGCAGAGCTCGTCGGTGCCGGTGAACCCAGCCGGGTGCAAGTTCATCAGGGCGAGATGCCCCGCGAAGACGCCTCCGGCGTCATGGACCCGCGACGTCACCGAGACGGCGAGCCCGTCATTGCAGCGCCCGAGCGCGCCGACGGCGCTCCGCAACTCGTCCAGCCTGACCGGCCTGCCGCGGAAGGGGCCAGGCTGGAGAAGGCTCTCGTCGAGGCCGACAACCCGCGACCGGGAGTCCGGGTGGAGCTGGCGCCAGTTCAGGCCAACAGGATGCACGACCAGCTCGACGTGGTGGTCGAGAGGCAGGCCGAGCTCCCGGACCGCGACCAGCAGGGCCTCAACCGCGTCCACGGCGCTATGGCTTCGCGAGTCCGATCAGCGTCAGGATCGCCGCCATGATCGTCAGCACGGCAGCGAACAGGTCCTTGTTCTCCCGGAGCACGCGCCCCCAACGCTCCATCACCGGCTCGCGGTCGGAGAGCAGCTCGTGCGGGTCGGTCGATTTCACCTGCTGGTCGGTGGTCAGCGGGCACTGCGCGAGCCGCGACGGCCGGCCTTCCAGCAGGAACCGCAGATAGATCGGGTTCACCATCAGCGGCGAGTCCGGCGCATCGGCGCATGCGTGGATCGCCTCCTCGGTAAGCCACCGGTCCTGGAGGCGAGTGCGGAATCGGCCCTGGACCGTGACACCGAAGAGCACGCACGGGTAATGCGCGAGACTGCCCGCGTTCCCGCTCAGGCTGTAGCCGTGCAAGGGGTGTTCGTTGAGGCGAATCAGCCGCAGGCGGCCGCTGGAGATTCCGAGCTCCTCGCCAATCTCCCTGCGAAGGGTCTCCGAGTAATCGCCGCAATCTTCCGGCTCCTGCTTCCCACCGATCAGGTTCAGCCGGTGCCAATCCTTGTTTGTCTCGAACAAGAAGCAGCTCTGCCCTTTGGCATTGCGTGCGTGCAGCACCCCGTACGCGACCGGTCGTTCGGCGAGCACCGCCGGGGCGGTCCCTCGGCGCAGGCTCTGCTCGACCCGGCGCAGCTCCATCTGGTGCAGCAGTTCCATGGCGCTGAGCCGGTCCTCGGGGATCAGATGGGTCCGGTGCCAGTCGTCGACCACGCTGAATCCCTCCGCCAGGTAGATGGCGAGGATCTGCGGCAGGTGCCTGGCCAGCCTTCCCCGCCCGGACACCCAGGTCACTTCTGGGTCTTCGTCGTCGCTGGTCGATAACGCGCCGAGGGCGACGCCCATGGCGATGAACGTTCGCAGGTGGGGGCTGGCCTCGAGGCGCTCTTTGGGCAGCAGGAGCCGACCCGTTTGCGCGAACCGGCTCGCGAATTCTCGAAGGTCGTCCAATTCGGCGTCGGAGAGCAACCCAGCCTCCCGCCTCAGCGTATTCGCCGAGCTTTTCGGCACGAGGTCCGACTCAAGGAAGAATTGCAACGGGGTCCGTCCTGGCTTCATCGCGACCACACCGGACGGCGCAGCATACGGTTGGGTTCAGGCGCGCTCAGAGCAAGCCACCCTTCAGATCGCGGCCCGGATCCGTCGAGTATGCACGGAACACGCGGATAGAACTAGTCGGGCTTATGGCGCCTTCCGCCCTGATGACGTTCTCCGGCGTGCGGCGAGGCGGGGACCGAGATGCGGCGGCTAGCGGTCGTCGTCGTCGCCGGGGGCGGGCTGGCCCGACGGGCTGGTGACGAAGCGTTCGCGGAGCGAGCGTTTGGAGAACTTGCCGGTCGCGGTCTTGGGGATCTCGTCGATGAACTCGACCCGCTCGGGCAGCCACCACTTGGGGAACTGCTCGGCGATCGAGGCGACCAGCTCCTCTCCCTTGACCTCGGCGCCGGGCTTGCGGACGACCACGGCCAGCGGCCGCTCGCCCCATTTCGCGTCGGGCACGGCGATGACCGCGGCCTCGGCGACGGCGGGGTGGCCCATCAGCGCATTCTCGAGCTCGACCGAGGAGATCCACTCGCCGCCCGATTTGACCAGGTCCTTGGTCCGGTCGACCAGCTGGAGGTACCCCTCGGGGTCGAGCGTGGCGACGTCGCCGCTGTGGTACCAGCCGTCGATGAAGGTCTCGGCCGAGCGTGGGTCGTCGAGATACTCGTCGGCGATCCACGGCCCCCGCAGCAGGACCTCGCCCATGGCTTTGCCGTCGGCTGGCACGGGCCGGCCCTGGTCGTCGATCAGCTTCTGCTCGAGCCCCGGCGCGAGCAGCCCCTGCTTGGCCTTGAAGGCGTAGCGTTCGCCGCCCTGGAGGTGCGACAGGCTGGACTTGAGCCGCGACAGGTGGGTCAGTGGGGTGGCCTCGGTCATGCCGTAGGCGTGGATGAACTCGACGCCGTAGCGCTCCTCGAACATGCGGATCATCGACACCGGCGCGGCCGAGCCGCCGCAGACGATCCGCCTGAGCGCGCCGAGATCACCGCCGTCCTGCTCCAGGAGCTGCGCGACCCCGAGCCAGACGGTCGGCACGCCGGCGGAGAGGGTGACGCCCTCCTCGCGGATCAGGCGCAGGTAGTCGGCCGGGGTCGGGCGCGGTCCGCCGAAGACCAGGCTGGCGCCGAACCAGGTCGCGCCGAACGGCAGGCCCCAGGCGTTGACGTGGAACATCGGCACGATCGGCAGGATGGTCTCGCGCTCGGAGAGCCCGAGCGTATCGGCCACCCCCGTGACCAGCGTGTGGATGAACAGCGCGCGGTGGGTGTAGGCGACGCCCTTGGGGTTGCCGGTGGTGGCCGAGGTGTAGCAGATGCCGGCGGTCTGGTTCTCGTCGAGCTCGGGCCAGTCGGAGAGCGGCGCCGCGGCGCCGACCACGGTCTCATAGTCGAGCACGGACCGGTGGTCCAGGGCGGAGCCGCCACTACCCGATGACCCGTCCGGGTCGATCACCAGGACGTGCTGGAGGCTCGGCGCCTTGGGCACGACCTTGGCGACCGCGGGCACGAGGTCGGCGTCGACCACCAGCACCTTGTCACCGGCGTGGTTGACGATGTAGCCGAGCTGGTCGGGGCTGAGCCGGATATTGAGCGTGTGGTAGCTGGCGCCGATCAGCGCGCTGGCGAAGTAGGCCTCCATGTGGCGGTCGTGATTCCAGCAGAAGGTGGCGACCCGGTCGCCGGAGCCGACGCCAAGCTCGCGCAGCGCGGTTGCGAGCCTCGCGACGCGCTCCGACCAGTCCGCGTAGGTGGTCCGTGCCACGGTGCCGTCCGCGCGGCGGGTGACCAGCTGTCGGTCGGGAAACAGCAGCCTGGCGCGCTCATAGATGTTCCGGATGGTAAGCGGATAATCCATCATCGCAGGCACCTCCAGTGCCGAGCGCCGAGCCGTTACCGACCGTTCACCCTTGATGCTACGGTCCGTCGCGACCTTTCGTGAAGCCGCCTTTCGGCGTGAGTCAGACCAAGCTAACCTGCGTGCTCGGAGCGCGGCCGGCGGGCGGCGGCGCCCGACCACCGCTTGGCCGTAGCCTGGCCGCAAGCAGCAGACGAGCCCGTGGGAGGCCGCGATGCGCCTATATCTCGCCAGGCACGGGGAGACCGAGTGGACCGTGAGCGGCCGGCACACCGGCCGCACCGACGTGCCGCTCACCCCCAGAGGCGAGGAGCAGGCCCGCGCGCTCGGCGCCGAGCTGGCCGGGATCCACGTCGACCGGGTGCTGTCGAGCCCGATGAGCAGGGCACTGGAGACCGCCCGCCTGGCGGGCTTCGGCGACCGGGTCGAGGTGACCGAACTGCTGCGCGAGTTCGACTACGGCGAATACGAGGGCCTGACCAGCGGCACGATCCGCCAGCAACGGCCGGGTTGGGACCTGTTCCGCGACGGCTGCCCCGGCGGCGAGACCGCTCCGGAGGTCGCCAAGCGGGTGATGCCGCTGCTGACAGAGCTGGCCGAGGCCGACGCGGACGCGATCCTGTTCGGCCACGGCCACGGGCTCCGGATCCTGGCCGTCACCGACCTCGGCCTGGAGGCCGCAAACGCCCGCTACCTGTACCTGTCCACCGGGAGCCTCTCGGTGCTGGGTCAGGAGCACTCCTGGCCGACCGTGGTCCACTGGAACCACGTGCCTGGTGAGCCGGGCGGGGGAAGCCGCCAGTGAGCGCCGGTCGGGGGAGCCGTCCGTGAGCGCGAGCGGCCGCTCGGGCCCCGTGGAGCCGGTGGAGCCGGTGGAGCCGGTGGAGGAGGCGGGCGTCTCGGACTCGCGGCCGATGAGCGAGAACGCCGCCGCGCGTGCCGCGGCGGTCGCGACCGCCAGAGCGTACGTGCGGCCGGGCATGACGATCGGGCTCGGGTCGGGACGGGCCGTGTTCGCGCTGACCGACACGCTCGCCGGGGACTGGACCGGAAAGGCCTCGCTCCGGGTGGTGGTCGCCTCGCCAGACACCGCCACCCGGGCCCGCGCCGCCGGCCTGGAGGTCGTCGACATCGACGAGGTCGGGCGGCTCGACCTGGCGATCGACGGCGCCGACGAGGTCGACCCGCGGCTCGACCTGCTGAAGGGCGGCGGGGCCGCGCTGCTGCGCGAGAAGCTGGTGATGGCCTGCGCGGACCGCGTGCTGATCGTGGCCGAATGGCAGAAGCACGTCGAGCGGCTCGGGTCCAAGCACTCGCTCCCGGTCGAGGTGGTCCGCTTCGGGTGGGTCACCACCATGCGGCGGCTGCTCACCCTGGTGCCCGACGCGGTGCTGCGCCGCCAGCCCGACGGCGACCCGGTGGTCACCTCGGAGGGCCACTACCTGGTGGACTGCCGGATCCCGCCTGGCGACATCGGCGAGCTGGCGGCCGCGATCAAGTCGACGCTTGGCGTGGTCGAGCACGGCCTGTTCCTCGGCATCGCCAGCGAGGCCCTGCTCGGCCACGACGACGGGACCGTCACCGCGCTCGGCGCCGCGGCGGAGCCGGGCGAGGGCGGCTGACCAACCGCGGCGGCGCCGGGCACGGTCGGCCGATCGACCGCCGCGGTGGAGCCGGGCGAGGGCAGCGGATCGACCGCGGGGCTCAGGGCGGGGGAGTGGCGTCGCGGAGGCTGACCGCGTAGCGGCGGTGGCGCAGCGACGGGACCCGCTCGCGGACCTCGGCGATGCGCTCGGCGTCGATCTCGGCGACCGCGACGCCCGGGCGGTCGCCGAGCGCTGCTACCACCACGCCGAGCGGGTCGACGATCAGGCTGCGGCCTGTGTAGATGTTGCCGACCTGGCTGGCGCCGAGCAGGTACGAGGTGCTCTCGATCGCCCTCGCGCGCGCCAGCGTGACCCAGTGGTCCTCCTTGAGCGGGCCCTGGACCCACGCCGCCGGCAGCAGCAGGACGTTCGCGCCCTGGTCGACCAGGTCGCGGGCGATCTCGGGAAAGCGCAGGTCGTAGCAGGTGAGCACGCCGAAGCTGAAGTCGCCGTGCTGGAACACCAGGGTCGGACCGTCGCCGGGCTGGATCCTGTCGGACTCACGGTGGCCAAAGGCGTCGAACAGGTGCAGCTTGCGGTAGGCGCCGAGCAGGTCGCCGCCGGGCCCGGCGACCACCACGGTGTTGTGGACGCGCTGGCTGCCCTCGATGCGCTCGAGCATCCCGGCCGCGACCACCAGCTCGTGCTTGCGGGCCAGGTCGGCGACGGTCTCGGTGAATGGCCCGCCGAGCGGCTCCGCGACCGGGGCGAGCGGCTCGGAGGGGTCGCCGAAGTCACGCGCGGCCGCCTCGGGGAAGACCACCAGCTCGGCGCCACGGCTGGCGGCGTCGGCGGTCAGCTTGCGGATCTCCTCGCGGTTGACACCGGGGTCGAGGTTGGCCGTGAACTGGGCGATCGCCACCCGCATCGCGCTTCCTCCCTGCTGGACAGTACTGCCATGAAGGCGCGGGCCGCCGCTGAGGTCAAGTCCTCGCGCGAGGGTCCTGGTCGATGTGTCCACTTTGCCCGCACCGAGCGGCGCCAAACGCCTGCGGAGGTGGCCACAACCGGGCCAGGACTGCTACTCATGCTGGCGACACTCGTTGCGGAGTAGGGAGAAGGGGACGCCAGGATGCGCTATCGCCAACTCGGCACCTCCGGCCTGACCGTTTCGGTGGTCGGCCTCGGCTGCAACAACTTCGGCTCGCGCCTGGACCTGGAGCGAACGCGCGCCGTGGTGGACGCGGCCATCGAGCAGGACATCAACCTGCTCGACACCTCCGACACCTACGGCAACGGCGGCGGCTCCGAGACCTTCCTCGGCGAGATCCTCAAGGGCCGCAGGGACCGGGTGGTGCTGGCCACCAAGTTCGGCTCGCCCATGCCCGGCAGCCGCAACGACGAGGCGCGCGGCTCCCGCCGCTACATCCGCCGCTCGGTCGAGGCGAGCCTGCGCCGCCTCCAGACCGACTACATCGACCTCTACCAGCATCATCGGCCCGACCCGAAGACGCCGCTCCAGGAGACCGTCGCCGCCCTCGACGAGCTGGTGCTCGAGGGCAAGGTCCGCTACGCGGGCTCGTCGAACTACGCCGGCTTCCGGATCGCGGACGCCGACTGGATCGCCAACGTCGATCACCGGACCCGGATGATCTCGGCTCAGAACCACTACAGCCTGCTGGAGCGCACGGTCGAGCACGAGGTGATCCCCGCCTGCGTCGAGCACGGCATCGGCATGCTGCCGTTCTTCCCGCTGGCCAGCGGCCTGCTCACCGGCAAGTACAAGCGCGACGGCACCGCCCCGGAGGGCAGCCGGCTGGTCGGTCGCGGCGACTGGCTGACCGGGGAGGCGTTCGACAAGGTCGAGGCGCTGGAGAAGCTCGCCGACGAGCGGGGACGGAGCCTGCTCGACCTGGCCATCGGCGGGCTCGCCGCCCAGCCCGGCGTGGCCTCGGTGATCGCCGGCGCGACCCGGCCTGAGCAGGTGGTGGCCAACGTCAAGGCCGGCGAGTGGGAGCCGACCGCCGAGGACCTCGCCGCCATCGACGCCGTCGTCCCCAGAGGCTCCTCCAGCCGCGCGTAGCCCGGGAGCTGTGGTCGCCGCGGGCCCGTCCGGGTGCCGCGGGCCCGTCCGGGTGCCGCGGGGCCGATCGGGTCCGGCCCACCCTCGCGCGCCGGCTTGCCGCGGGGCGGTCGGGCCGGCCCGACCTCGCGGCCTTGGCGCGGCGCCCTCCCGGCCGCCAGGACCCGCGCGCCGGGTCAGCTCGGGAAGCGGAGGTCCTTGAAGGGGTCGGGGTAGCGGTCGGGGAGCTGGCTGAAGGACTCCGCCTCGTAGAGCCGCACGGCGACGTTCGGCTCGCCGCTGAACTCGTTGACCCTCGAGGTCAGCTCCATCACCGCGCCGACGAAATCGTGGCCGTGACCGGTGAACGACCGTACGTCCATGGTCGCGGTGTCGTAGGCGAGCACGTAGTACTCGACCTGCTCAGCGGTGCCCTCCACGACCCGTGTGTCGACCTGGCCCCCCGACCCCTTGACCACCCGGGCAGGTTCGTCGC
>JBEDUQ010000275.1:0-8848 GCA_040414855.1 Actinomycetota bacterium | reverse complement strand
ACGGCGCCGGCGGCACCACGGACCGCGGCGTCGGGCCCGAGCCGCGACGTCAGCACCCGGACCGGCGACCAGCGCTGGCCGATCGCACGCTCCTCGAGCTCGGCCGCGAGCGCGGCGTGCAGCCACGGGTCGAGGTGGGTGTAGAGCCCGCCGAGCACGACCGCCCCCGGCGCCAGCAGGTTGACGGTCGCGGCGACCGCGACGCCGAGCGCACGGCCGGCGGCCTGGATCGCCTCGACGGTCCGGCGGTCGCCGGCCCGCGCCCTCGCCACCAGCTCGGCGACCGAGCCGCCCGGCTGGCCGCGGCTGGTGCCCGCCTCGCCGCTCAGGCCGGCCGCGCGCAGGATCGCCTCCTGACCCGCGAGCTGCTCCAGGCAGCCCCGGGCGCCGCAGCGGCACGGTGGGCCGTCGGCCCGCACGGTCACGTGCCCGACCTCGCCGGCGAAGCCCTGGACGCCGCGGAAGAGCTTGCCGCCGATGACGATGCCGGCGCCGACGCCGACCTCGCCGGACACGTGGACGAAGTCGGCCAGGTCCTGGTGGCCGCCGTACCAGAGCTCCCCGAGCGCGGCGAGGTTCGCCTCGTTGTCGACGATCACCGGCAGCAGCCCGGCGTCGACCCGGCTCGACAGGTACTCGACCACCCGGACGTCCACCCAGCCGAGGTTCGGCGCCAGCCGCAGCAGGCCCCGGCCCGCCTCGACCAGGCCGGGCAGCGCGACCGCGAGACCGACCGGCTTCAGCCCCTCGGTTCGCGCCGCCTCGATCGCCGACCTGACCATCCGGACCGCCCGGGCGAGCACCTGGTTCGGGCTCTGCCTGCGGTTGTCGCCCGCCCGGGTGCGCACATAGCGGACCTCGCCGGCCAGGTCGGCGACGCACACCGCGATGTAGTCGACGTTGATCTCCAAGCCGAGGCCGGCGTAGCCGCGCTGGTTGAGGGTGAGCGCGCTGCCGGGCCGGCCGACCCCGCCGTGCGCCTCGGGGCCCAGCTCGGTGACCAGGCCGGCCTGGACCAGGTCGTCGACCAGGCTGGAGACGGTCGCCTTGGTGAGCCCGGTCGCCGACGCGATCCGGGCCCGCGACAGCGGCCGGTCGGCCGCCACCTGTTGCAGCACCAGTGCGAGGTTGTGCCGCCTGACCGTCTGCAGGCTCGCGGGAGTCGGTCGCGCGTTCACCCGCGCCACCCGCACCGCCGTGCCGACGCAACCGGTCCGCGGCGCCCCGATGCCGTCGTGGCCGGTGCCCGGGTGGGGCCGGGTCGCGGGTTGGTCGTTGGATGGTGCATGGCTCCGGCCGCCTTCCCCCCGAATCGCTCGCATATTGACACGCGCTGGCACGAGCGATTTAGTTCGTATAGTAAACAGATAAATCCCGGAGGACCACGATGCCGCACGATGGTCTCTCGGCGCCAGACGCCTCCTCGGCTGGATCGCCGGCCCCGGCTGGATCGCCGGCCCCGGCTGGAGGCGACCCGCTCGGCTCCTCCACCACCGACTCGCCCGCCCCTCGGCCGGTGCTCGGGGTGGGGATGGTCGGGTACGCGTTCATGGGGAGAGCGCACTCGCAGGCGTGGCGGACCGTCGACCACTTCTTCGACCTGCCGGTCCGCCCGCGCATGGCGGTGATCTGCGGTCGCGACCGGGCCGGGGTCGAGGCGGCGGCGGGGCGGCTGGGCTGGGCTGCCTGGGAGACGGACTGGAAGCGGCTGATCGCCCGGGACGACGTCGACCTGGTCGACGTGTGCACGCCGGGCTCCAGTCACGCGGAGATCTCGATCGCGGCGCTGGAGGCGGGCAAGCACGTCCTCTGCGAGAAGCCGCTCGCCAACACGCTCGCCGAGGCTCGGGCGATGGCCGAAGCGGCCGAGGCCGCGTCGGCCCGCGGGGTGCGGGCGATGGTGGGCTTCAATTTCCGGCGGGTGCCCGCCGTGGGGCTCGCCCGGCGGCTGATCGCGGAAGGCCGGCTGGGGACCATCCGGCACGTCCGCGGCGTCTACCTCGCCAGCCCGCTGGTCGACCCGAATTTCCGGCTGCTGTGGCGGCTGCGCGCGGAGGAGGCCGGTTCGGGGGCGCTCGGCGACCTCGGCGCGCACGCGATCGACCTCGCCCAGTACCTGGTCGGCGACCGCATCGCCGGGGTGTCGGCGCTGACCGAGACGTTCGTGAAGCGCCGCCCGCTGCCGGACGGCGGCGGCACCGGCGAGGTGACGGTCGACGACGCCGCGCTGTTCATCGCCCGCTTCTCCAGCGGGCCGCTGGGCTCGTTCGAGGCGACCCGGTTCGCCTCCGGCCACAAGGAGGGACTGCGCGTGGAGGTGAACGGCGACCTCGGCAGCGTCATCTGGGAGCTGGACCACCTGAACGACCTCCAGTTCCACGACGGCAGCGGCGAGCAGGGCCTTCGCGGCTTCAGGACGATCCGTGCCACCGAGCGCGAGCACCCCTACGCCGCCGCCTGGTGGCCGCCCGGCCACGTGATCGGCTACGAGCACACCTTCACCAACGAGATCGCCGACCTGCTCGGCGACGTCGCCGCCGGCAGGGACCCGGTCCCCTCGTTCGCGGACGGCCTGGCGGTGCAGGAGGTGCTCGACGCGGTGCTGCGCAGCGCGGAGGCTGGCTCCGTGTGGACCCGGGTGGGCGCGTGATGGCCGGCGCCTACGAGCCCTCGCGGGCGGACCGCTTCAGCTTCGGCCTCTGGACGGTCGGCCATCCGGGGATGGACCCGTTCGGCGACCCGGTGCGGCCGTGGCTGGACCCGGTCGAGATCGTCAGGCGGCTCTCGGACCTCGGCGCCTACGGCGTGAGCTTCCACGACGACGACCTGCTGCCGCCCGGCTCGGACGGGAGCCCGGCGGACCGCGCCAAGGCGCTCGCGCGGCTCCGCCAGGCGCTCGACCAGACCGGCATGACCGTGCCGATGGCCACCACCAACCTGTTCAGGCACCCGGTCTTTCGCGAGGGGGCGTTCACCGCCAACGACCGCGCCGTCCGCAGGTACGCGCTCCGCAAGACCATGGCCAACATCGACGCGGCCGCCGAGATCGGCGCCGGCGTGTACGTCTGCTGGGGCGGCCGTGAGGGCTGCGAGTCCGACACCAAGGACATCCACGCGGCCCTCGACCGCTACAAGGAGGCGATCGACCTCCTCTGCGACTACGTGCTCGAGCGCGGCTACCACCTCCGCTTCGCGCTCGAGCCGAAGCCGAACGAGCCGCGCGGCGACCTGTTCCTGCCGACCGTCGGGCACGCGCTCGCCTTCATCGACGAGCTCGACCATCCGGCCATGGTCGGCCTCAACCCCGAGGTCGGCCACGAGACCATGGCCGGCCTGAACTTCCACCACGGCGTTGCCCAGGCGCTCTGGCACGGCAAGCTCTTCCACATCGACCTGAACGGCCAGCGCGGCGTGCGCTACGACCAGGACCTGCGCTTCGGCTCCGAGGACCAGAAGAACGCCTTCTTCCTGGTCGACCTGCTGGAGCGCGGCGGCTACCAGGGCCCGCGCCACTTCGACGCCCGCGCCTACCGCACCGAGGACACCGACGGCGTATGGGAGTTCGCGCGCGGCTGCATGCGCACGTACCTGATCCTGCGCGAGCGCGCCGCGGCCTTCCGGTCCGATCCCGAGGTCGCCGAGGCGCTGGAGGCCGCCGGCGTGCCCGACCTCGCCACCCCGACGCTCGGCCCCGGCGAGACCGCCGCCGACCTCCGCGCCGACCCGCCCTTCGACCCCGACGCCGCCGCCGCGAGGGGGCGCGGCTACGAACGTCTAGACCAGCTCGTCGTCGACCATCTGCTCGGAGCCCGCTGACCCGCTTCCCGCCGCAACGGTAAGGAGGGCACATGCGTCGCAAGCGATCCGCGTCCCGTCGGGGGCCGGGACGCCGGTCGCCACGCCTCGGAACGGTCGCGGCCGTGGCAACGGGGTCGCCACGCCTCGGAACGGTCGCTGCCGTGGCGGCCGGGGCGCCGCGGCTCTGGACGGTGGGGGCCGTGGCGGCCGACCTCGTGCTGGTGGCGGGCAGCGCGTCGGCGGCGGGACGGGAGCACCGCCCCACCATCACCAAAAAGCTGTTCGGCTTCACGCCCGACAACCAGCGCGTCGACCGCTACACGCTCACCAACGCACACGGCATGCAGGTGCGGATCATCACCTTCGGCGGCATCGTGCAGTCGATTCAGGTGCCGGACCGCAACCGCCGGATGGCCAACGTCGCGCTCGGCTTCGCGACCCTCGACGACTACGTCACCAGCAACAGCCCGTTCTTCGGCGCGCTGATCGGCCGCTACGCCAACCGCATCGCCAACGGGACCTTCACGCTCGACGGCGTCACCTATCGCCTTCCGGTCAACAACCCGCCGAACAGCCTGCACGGCGGCACGGTCGGCTTCGACAAGCGCGTCTGGAGCGCGACACCGCGAGCGGGCCGCGACACCGTCGGCTTGGAGCTGCGGCTCACCAGCGTCGACGGCGACCAGGGCTACCCGGGCACGCTGCACGTCCAGGTGGTCTACACGCTCACCAACCAGAACCAGCTCCGCGTCGACTACCACGCGACCACCGACAAGGCCACGGTCGTCAACCTGACCAACCACAGCTACTTCAACCTCGACGGCGAGGGCGGCGGCGACATCGACGACCACGTGCTCCAGCTCAACGCCAGCCGCTACACGCCGGTCGACGCGACCCTGATCCCCACCGGCGAGCTCGCCCCGGTCGCGGGCACGCCGCTCGACTTCCGGCGCCCGACGCCGATCGGCCAGCGCATCCGGGCCGGCTTCGACCAGCTCGTGAAGGGCCGCGGCTACGACCACAACTGGGTGCTCGACCGCAAGGACAGCACCTCGCTGGTGCGCGCGGCCAGGGCGACCGGCCGCCGCGGCGGGCGAGTGCTGGAGATCTTCACCGACCAGCCGGGAATCCAGTTCTACTCGGGGAACTTCCTGGACTCCACGCTGGTCGGCACCAGCGGGCGCATGTATCGCGAGAGCGACGGGCTCGCCCTCGAGACGCAGCATCACCCCGACTCGCCGAACCACCAGGGCGACCCGAATTTCCCATCGGTGGTCCTGCGGCCAGGGCAGACATACCAGACCACAACGGTGTACAAGTTCTCAACGGACTGACACGCGGCGAAGCCGCGACGGAGGTGGCGTCCATGACCCAGGTCGATCCTCGTGTCGAAGAGGCTGTCGAGTCCCTGCCGCTCTCGGCGGTGACCAGGAGGCGCCTGCTGAGCGGCGCCGGGCTGGCCAGCGCGGGACTGGCCGCGTCGGCGCTGCTGGCCGCCTGCTCGAGCAACAAGTCGAGCTCGGCGGCGAGCGGAGGCAGCGGTGACTTTCCCTCGACCCCCAAGTGGAGGTTCGTGTTCGTCAACCACGTGACCACCAACCCGTTCTTCGTGCCGACCCAGTACGGCGCCTCCGACGCGTGCGCGCTGCTCGGGTGCAGCTACCAGTGGACCGGGTCCAAGGACTCGATCGTCGGCGAGATGGTGAACGCCACCAACGCGGCGATCTCCGCCAAGGCCGACGGCATCGCGGTCGCGGTGACCGACGTCAAGGCCTTCAAGGACCCGGTCGACAAAGCTCTGGACGGCGGTATCCCGGTGGTCTCGTACAACGCCGACGGCGCGGTCGGGAACCCCGGCACCAACCGGCTCGCCTACATCGGCCAGGACCTGTTCACCTCCGGCGTCAAGCTCGGCGAGCGGATCGCCAGCCTGGTCTCGGGCGGCGACGTGGTGGGCTTCATCGCCACCCCCGGCCAGCTCAACATCCAGCCGCGCATCGACGGCGCCAAGCAGGCGATCCAGCAGTCCGGCAAGTCGATCACCTTCCACGACGTCGCCAGCGGCGCCGAGCTGCCGCAGGAGAACTCGACCATCGACGCCTACTACCAGGGCCACAAGAACCTGAAGGGCATGTTCGCCGTCGATGCCGGCTCGACCTCCAACGTCGGCAAGATCATGGCCAAGTACAAGCTCAAGTCGCAGGGCGTCGCGGCCGGCGGGTTCGACCTGGTGCCGGACACGCTCAACGCGATCAAGGCCGGCGACCTCGACTTCACCATCGACCAGCAGCCGTACCTCCAGGGCTTCCTGCCGGTCCTGTCCCTCTATCTCTACAAGCTCTCCGGCGGACTGCTGTCGCCGCCGGAGACCAACACCGGCCTGCTGTTCGTCACCAAGGACAACGTCGACCCCTACCTCAGCACCAAGACGCGCTTCGAGGGATCGAGCACCGCGCAGCAGGTGATCTCGCGCAGCGGCGCGATCGCCCACGCCTGAGCCATGGCGGAGGTCCAGGCATCGAGCCTCCCGGCCCAGCGCAAGGGCATCGCTCGGCGCGCCGCCGAGCAGTTCCTGCGCCGCCGGGAGGCCAGCATCCTGCTGGTCGCGGTCGGCCTGACCGTCTACTTCCAGCTCACCAGGTCGGTGTTCCTGTCCCACGACAACATCATCACCGTGTCGCAGTACCTCGCCCCGGTGGCGATCATCGCGGTGGGGGAGGTGCTGCTGCTGGTCTGCGGCGAGATCGACCTGTCGGTCGGCAACGTCTACACGCTGGCGCCGTTCCTGATGCACTACGCGATCGACTACTACCACCTGCCGCCGGTGCTGGCGATCGTGGTGGTGCTGCTGCTCGCGGCCGTCATCGGACTGGTCAACGGGCTGGTGACGGTGGTGCTGCGGGTGCCGTCGTTCGTGACCACGCTGGGCATGCTGTTCATCATCAGCGGCATCACCCTGCTCACCTCGCACGCCTTCCCGGTCGAGATCCCCGCGGCCGCGGAGGGCATCGGCCGCTGGCTCGGCGCCGCGCCGTGGGCCGAGCTGATCTGGGCGGTGCTGATCGTCGGCGTGTTCCACGTGGTGCTCACCACCACGCGCTGGGGGCTGCACACGATCGCGGTCGGCGGCAACCTGGTCGGCGCCAGCGAGGCCGGCGTCAAGGTCGGCCGCATCAAGATCGGCAACTTCATGATCACCAGCATGCTCGGCGCCTTCACCGGGATCCTGGAGGCCTTCCGGATCGACTCGATCGACCCCACCGCCGGCGGCACCGAGATCATGTTCGCGGCGGTCGCCGGCGCGGTGATCGGCGGGACCGCGCTCGCCGGCGGCTCCGGCACGGTCATCGGCGCCTTCGTCGGCGCGCTGGTGCTGGCGATCCTGCGCGACGGCTTCAACCTGATCGGAATCAGCGCCAACGCCTTCGATCTGATCCTCGGAGCTGCCATCCTGGTGGCGATGATCTCCAACGTGTACCTGGCGAGGCTGCGAAGGGCGGGGCGAACCTGATGGCCGACGACGTCCTGCGGGTCGAGCACCTGGCCAAGCGCTTCGGCGCGGTCACGGCGCTGCGCGACGTGAGCATCCACCTCGGCAAGGGCGAGGTGCTCGGGCTGATCGGCGACAACGGCGCCGGCAAGTCGACGCTGATCAAGATCCTCTCCGGCTTCCACCAGCCGGACGCCGGGCGGATCTTCCTGGGGGGCGATGAGGTGTCGCTGCGGTCGGTCGACCACGCCCGCTCGCTCGGCATCGACACCGTCTACCAGGACCTTGCGCTGGTCAACGAGCTGAGCGTGTACCACAACATGTTCCTCAACCGCGAGAAGGTGCGCTGGTCGCTGCTGAACAACCGGGCCATGCGCAAGCTCGCCAGACAGCACCTCGACGACATGGGGGTCGGCATCCCCTCGGTCGACGTCGAGGTCGCCAAGCTCTCGGGAGGCCAGCGCCAGGCGATCGCGGTGGCCCGGTCGGTGTACTCCGACGCGCGCGTGCTCCTGCTCGACGAGCCGCTGGCCGCCATGGGCGCCAAGGAGGGCGCGCTGATCCTCGACCTGGTCGCCGACCTCAAGCGCAAGGGCCAGGTCTCGATCCTGATCATCGCCCACAACTACGGCCAGGTGCTGGAGGCCTGCGACCGCGTCAACCTGCTCCAGCACGGCACCATCACGCTCGACAAGCCGACCTCCGAGACCTCCGTGCAGGAGCTGACCGACCTGGTGGTGGCGGAGTACCGGGCCACCCGCACCCGCCAGTGAGCCGGTGAGGCGGTGATGCGCGCGTTCGTGGTCGCCGCCCCGGGGAGCTTCGCGGTCGAGGAGGTCGAGGAGCCGCGGCCGGGTCCCGGCGAGGTCGCCGTCGAGGTCGAGGCGACCGGGATCTGCGGCTCGGACCTGGAGCTGCTCGACGGCACCCGCCCGGCGGCCTACGTGCGCTACCCGGTGATCCCGGGGCACGAGTGGGCGGGGCGGGTGGCGGAGGTAGGTGCCGGGGTGGCCGGGCTCGCGCCTGGTGACCCGGTGGTCGCCGAGGGGCTGCGTTCCTGCGGGGTCTGCGCGCGCTGCGCCGAGGGCCGCACCAACCTGTGCACAGCCCCGTACGCGGAGACCGGCTTCACTCATCCGGGCGCGCTGGCCGAGCGGGTGGTGGTCCCCGCCGGGCTGGTCCACCGGCTGCCGGCGGGGCGGCCGCTGGAGCTGGCGGCCCTGTTGGAGCCCGCGGCGTGCGTCGCCAATGGGCTGCTGGAGGCCGGCATGCCGCGGCCGGGGTCGCGGCTGGCGGTGGTTGGCGACGGGCCACTCGGGCTGCTCGGCCTGCTGCTGTTGCGGACCCTTTCGCCGGCCGAGCTGGCGCTGGTGTCGCGGCGGCCGGCGCGGGGGCTGGCCGGCAAGGACTGCGGCGCCACCCTGGTGGTCGACTCCAGGGACGCGGCCGCGCTGGCCGCGCTGGCCGGGCGGTTCGACCTGGTCGTCGACACCACCAGCACCCCCGAGGGGCCGGCATCGACGCTGGGACTGCTCCGGCGCGGCGGCACCGCGGTGCTGC
>JBEDUQ010000274.1:0-13606 GCA_040414855.1 Actinomycetota bacterium | reverse complement strand
AGCCCGCTCGTGCGCGCCCTGGAGGCGCTGCACAGCGGCAACCTGGGCGACTCGGTGACCTGGCTCACCATCGGCTCGGCGACCTTCGGGATCGTGCTCGCCGTGGTGCTGCGCTGACCCGCCGAACCTGTTCCCGCCACGGCGCCGCGCTCACCGGCGGAACGTGTTCCCCCGCCACGGTGCCGCGCTGACGGGCGGAACGTCTACTCGCCGGCGAGGGGCGAGCGATCACCCTGGCCACCCCGGCGGCCAAGACCGCGCCGGCCATACCGGGGGTCAACGGCGCCGTCGGCGGCCTCCGCCCTGATCCGGGCGGCACGACCTCCGAGCACGCCGCCGGCGGTCGAGCCGATCAGCATCGCGATCAGCGACCACACCGTCGCCTTGAGCGCGACCTGCGCGAAGCGGATGCCTTCGCCCGCGACGACGACCGCGGGCTGGCGGACGCCGGCGCCGACACTGGCCGGTCCTTCCATGCCGGCCGCGAGCAGTCCGAGCACGCCGATCACGACCACGGCCAGCCCGAACACGCCCAGCCCATGATGGAAGCCGTCCCGACCGCCCAGCCGCGCCGCCACGTAGCCGCCGAACAGGTAGGCGATCAGCGAGATCGTCGCCGCGCCGAGCGCGATCAGGGTGGCGAGCCCTTGCCAGTCGCCTGGCGCGAGGTCGAGCGGCATACCGCCGACCGCAAGCGCGATCGCGGTCGCGACAAAGCCGAGCACGACGGAGGCCCCAAAGGCGACTAAGACGCCGACAACCGACGCCATGACCGATGGCTTCCTCCGCGTCCTGCGTCCGCCGCCTCCGACCCCGCCGCCTGGCTTTCCATTCGCCAGTGGGCCAATGAGCAACACAAATGTCTCCAAGCGGATCGGTGCAAGTGAGCGGCCCCAGGCGATGGCGGTCACGCGGGGGCACCTCTTATGGATGCCCACGCCGGCGGCCAGGAAACGGCCGACCAACCGGAACCGGTCAGCCGGGCACCGTCAGGCCACGGCCACGGGCCGCATCGGTCCCGGTCAGCGGCCAGATCGACGGCGGCGCGCCAGTATCCGCCCCGGCGAGGGTCTCCAAGCCCAGCCGAGGACAAAGCCCCCGGGGCGGTCAGGACGCCGATGCGCACCTTGGGTCAAGCCGGTCAGAACGCCGGTCGGGCCCGTCGGCAAACCGGCCAACCCGGCCAGAAGATCGTCAGGCCTGTCAGCACCGGCCCAATCCGGTCAGACCCCGCTCAGCCCGTCAGGTCGCGGTTCCGGGGAGGCCGGCGCCGCGCTCGATCCGCTGCTGGTCCTCGAGACAGAAGCGCGCGAACGGCCGCTGCTCCAGCCGGGCGGGCTCGATCGGCCTGCCGCACGCCTCGCAGTTCCCGTAGCTGCCGTTCTCGAGCCGCTCGAAGGCCCCGTCGACCTCCTTGAGCTGCTCGTCGAGCGACTCGAGGATCGAGAGGTTCTTCTCCTGCTCGAACGCCTCGGTGCCGATGTCGGCCGGGTGCTGGTCGTAGTCCGCCAGCTCTCCGGAGGCGCCGGCGGGGTTCTCGGCCTGGCCTTCGAGGTCGCGCTTCATCTTCAACAGGCGCTCGCGCTCCTGCTCCAGCCTGGCAACAACCGTGCGCTTATCCATCAGTTCAATCACTCCTTGGCGTCCGCCGGAAGCCGTGCGTACCCGGGGCACCCCCGGGCAAACCCTGCGCGGATCTCGGACGCCGGATCAGGATGCAGCCCCCTGCTTCCAAAACCCAGGGTAGTCGGGCTTCGGACGTGTCGTCGCGCGCGGCAGTCGGGTACCGTGGGCGTGGGGACGATCGCCCCCACGCTCGCCTGCCAGGACCGCCTTCGGCGGCAACCTGAGGCACGCGGCGCGTCGACCCGAGACCACGAGAAGATGAGTCCAACGGCATCCCAGACCGGGCGCCGCGCGGAAGACGACCGCCGCCGGGCCGAGACGAGGCGTGGCACGGAAGTCAAACGCCGCGCCCAGGAGTACGAGCGCGAACTGCGCAGGCGGGAGCTTGCCATCGGCAGGGCGCTCACCGCCGTGCTGCCCACCGACCGCCCGGCCAGGATCCGCGAGCTGGTCGACGCGCGCCGGGCGATGTCCGCGGCGATCCGGGACCTCCAGCGGCTCGCCCGCGACCTGGAGGCCGACCTCAAGCGCTACAGCGCCCAGCGATCACACGTGCAGCGCGAGGTGCTGGACTACGAAGCCGTCAACGGCGAGATCGAGGAGGTCCTGCTCCGCTGGGAGGCTCGGAACGAGCAGCTCAACAGCACCATCGAGCGGGCCAACCGGCGGTCGGGCGGCGGCCGCCCACCCTCCGGCGCTCGCCCACCCTCCGGCGGTCGGCCACCCTCCGGCGCTCGCCCAGCCTCTGGCGGTGGCCCAGCTTCTGGCGGCCGCCAACCCTCTGGCGGCCGGCCAGCCTCCGGAGGCAGGCCGGGACCCGCCGGCGATCGTCCCACCCAGAGGAGCGAGCGGCCCGGGCGCGGTGACCGTGATTCGGCCAGGCATGGCCAGGGCAGTGCTCCCGGGGACAGGGCGACCGGCGGCAGGCCATCTGGACGTGGTCGCTCAGGACCGCGCGACGGCTCTGGCGTGCGCGGCGACCAGCACAACGTCCGGGAACGCGGCGACGGCGGCCGGACCGGTCAACGCGGACCGGGCGGCCAGGGAACCCAACCCGGTTCGGGGAGCGGCCGGCGGGGCGGCGACCCCAGCGGCCAGCGGAGCGGCGACCTCAACGACCGGCGGGGTGGCGACCTCAGCGGCGACCGTCGTCCTCGTCGTCCCCGTTGACCGGCAGCGACTGCTCGTAGGCGTCCGCCTCCGGCGTCTCGTCACCGATCCGCGGAGCCTCCCACTCCTCTCGGTCCTCGAGCGGGTCGGCCTGGTTCTGGGCGTCGGCCTCCGGAATCGCATCGCTGCTCATGGGCGCATCCTCATCTCCGCTTGCGGTCCTGCTGGCGCTGCTTGGAGGCGATCGCCTCGGCCAGCTCCTCCTTGGACATTCTGGAGCGTCCGCCGACGCCGAGGTCACCCGCGCGCCGCATCAGCTCCTGCTTGCTGCTGTCGAGCACGTCGACTCCGCCGTAGGTCTTGCGGGGACGGTTGCGGGTGGCGCTCCCGGACTGCGCGGCCTGCGGGTCGGACGGGCCCTTGTGGCCCTTCGGTTCCCAGTGGTCGCCGCGCTTCTCGAAGGTGTGCTTGAGCGCCGCGTAGGCGACCCGGTGCGCGCGGGCACCATCGCCGTAGGTCTCGACGGCGCTGTCGTGCGCCTCCGCCCAGGTCCGCTGTGCCTTCTCCGGCGAGCGCTTCAGCGTCGCGGGAAGCTCCTCAGGGTTGTTCTTGACCGGCATGTGCTCACCTCCCGCGCCTGTCTACCCGTCGCTTGCCCACCAAACCAGGCCGATCTCATGGCTGCTTCGGCGGCTGGGGCGCCGGCAGCGGCTCGGGATGCCCAAGCGTCCCGAGCTCGGCGACGTCGCGCGGGAACGCCGTCGCGACCGCCCAGTCGAGCCCGACCCGCGCACGCCGCGTCCAGGTGGGCAGGGCGAACAGGTGATAGGTGCGGGTCACGAACCAGCCAACCAGACCGGAGACCGGGATCCCCAGGACCTTGCCGACGCCATAGTTCTCCGCCAGGTTGACCAGCAGCCCGAGCCCGCCGAAGGCGAAGCGGCGCCGGCGCCCGTGGCCGAGCGAGGCGGCCACGTTGTCGCCGCAGACCTTCGCCTGGCGCAGCGCGTGCTGCGCGGTCGGCGGGGCGGTCTTGCCCTTGCCCGCGATCGGCACGGCGGCGACGTCCCCGACCGCGAACACGTCGTCGCGGCCCCGGACCATCAGGTGCTCGTCGACCATGATCCTGCCGCGATCGTCGGTGGCGAGGCCGATCTTGCCGGCGAGCGGGTCCGGGGCCACGCCGGCGGTCCAGACGATCGTCGACGCCGGCATCCACTCGCCGTCGGTGAAGCGGACCCAGTCGGGGCCGACCTCCTCGAGGCTGGTCTCCAGTCGGATCTCGATGCCCCGGCCGCGCAGCACCTCGAGCGCGCGGTTCGACAGCGCCCCGCCCAGCTCCGGCAGGACCCGGGGCGCCATGTCGGCGAGCACCCAGCGCGGGTCGCTGTGGCGCAGCGACGGGTAGAGGCGCAGCGCCCGCCGCACCAGCGACTGGAGCTCGGCGACCAGCTCGGTGCCGGCGTAGCCGGCGCCGACCACCACGAAGCCGAGGCGTGCCTTGCGCTCGTCCGGGTCGGTGGTCGCGTCGGCCAGCTCCAGCGACTCGAGCACCAGGTTGCGGAGGTGGATCGCCTCGGCCAGGGTCTTGAAGCCGCAGGCGTGCTCGGCGAGGCCGGGGATCGGGAACATCCGGCTGACCGAGCCGAGCGCCACCACCAGCCGGTCCCAGCCGAGCTGACGCTCGACCCCGCCGGCGTTGACGTAGGTGCAGGTGCGATGGTCGAGGTCGACGTCGGTTACCTCGCCGACCCGCACCAGGGTGCGCCGCAGCGCCTGCCGCAGCGGCACGACCACGTGGCGAGGCTCGATCGTCCCGGACGCCGCCTCTGGCAGCATCGGCGTGTAGAGCATGTAGTTCTCGGGGTTGATCAGGAGGATCTCGGCCTCCTCTGGCGGTAGCCGCCGCTCCAGCCGCCTGGCCGCGTACATCCCGCCGAACCCGCCCCCGAGGACCAGGACTCGCTTCCGTGTGGTCATGGCGCGCTCCCGTGGTGTCTCGTCGCCGGCGGCTCCCAGCGTGGCAGGGAGCAACGATCACCACGGTAGCGGGGGCGTTTCGGCGCCGCCGTTGCCGGCAAATCGGGAGCCATGGAGCCGGCGGGCCGCGCGCCGTCGTGCGCGTGGCCGTTGGGCCCGGCTCCGACGCAAGGCCACGCCGAGCCGCAACCAAGGAGGAACCTATGCCTGCCAGGCAGTCGCAGCGCAAGACCAGCGAGCAGATCAGCGCCACCGACCCGTTCGAGGCGCGCAACGGCGGTCGCAGGAGCCAGGGAAGCCAGCCACTGCTCCATCAGAGGGGCGTCGAGATCCAGAGGTTCGGGACCATCCGCGACCTGCCGATCGCGCTTGATCACAGGGCCCGCCAGACGAGCTGCGACGTCCTCAACCAGACCCTCGCCGACTCGATCATCCTCTACAACCTGTACAAGAAGCACCACTGGCTGGTGCGGGGCCACACCTTCTACCAGTTGCACCTGCTGCTGGACAAGCACGCCGAGGAGCAGCTCCCGCTGATCGACCTGATGGCCGAGCGGGTGCAGACCCTCGGCGGGATCGCGGTCGCCGACCCGAGGCACGTCGCCGAGATCACCAAGATCCCGCGGCCGCCCAACGGCGCCGAGGAGGTCCCCGCGATGCTCTCGCGCCTGCTGGAGGCGCACGAGCTGATCATCCGCGAGTGCAGGGAGGGCGCCGAGACCACCGACGGCATCGGTGACCACGGCACCAACGACATCCTCGTCTCCGACGTGCTCCGGACCAACGAGCTCCAGACCTGGTTCGTCGCCGAGCACCTGGTCGACACGCCGGTGGTAAAGGCCTGAGGCGCGACGCCGCCGCCGCGGACCCGGTGGACTCGGTGGACCCGGTGGACCCGGAGGAGCCGGAGAAGCCGGAGAAGCCGGAGGGCCGCCCCGGCGGGTCAGCCGAGCTGCTCGGCGAGCGCGGCCGGCTCGGTGACCGGAAGCTGGCAGGCGAAGTG
The DNA here is from genome assembly GCA_040414855.1 of Actinomycetota bacterium. Lineage (GTDB taxonomy): Bacteria > Actinomycetota > CALGFH01 > CALGFH01 > CALGFH01 > DASVXQ01. The sequence goes on along the minus strand of JBEDUQ010000274.1, from coordinate 7,887 downwards.
CTCGCAGACGTAGGCGGTGGCCCGCCCGTCGACGGCGGGCCGGTCCGCCAACAGCGGCACCTCGGCGGCCCCTCCGTCGCCGGGCGCCGCCAGCGCGACCACCTGGTTGGGACGGAAGCGGCCTCGGACCTCGGCGAGCAGCGCGCCGGTATCGGCGGCCGACGGGTCACCGACGATCGCGACCTCGCGGACGCGCGAGAGCGCGAAGTCGGCGACGCCCAGGGCGTGACCGAAGCCGGTCGGGGCGCGGGCGAACAGTCCCTGGACCGCCCGCAGCGCGCCGAGCGCCGCGCTCTCGTAGCGCTCCTCGCCGAGCAGCCGGCCGAGACGGAGCAGGACGTCGGCGGCGACCGACGAGCCGGCGGGCACGGCGTTGTCGAACAGCTCCTTCGGCCGCACCACCAGCCGCTCGGCGTCGGCGCCGGTCTGGAAGAAGCCGCCCTCGGGATCGGCGAACAGCTCGAGGATCGCGTCGGCGAGCTCGCGGGCGGTCCGCAGCCAGGCCAGGTCGAAGGTGGTCTCGTATAGGGTCAGGCAGGCCTCGGCCATGCAGGCGTAGTCGTCCAGGTAGCCGGGGCCGCCGAGGCGGCCCTCGCGCCACGCCCTGGCGAGCCGGCCGCCCGGGCCGCGCATGGTCCCGAGCACGAACCGTGCGCACCTGGTCGCCGCCTCGATCCAGGCGGGCTCCCCGAGTGCCCGCCCGGCCTCGGCGAGTCCTGAGATCGTCAGTCCGTTCCACGCGGCCAGCACCTTGTCGTCGGTGCCCGGATGGACGCGGGTGGTCTCGCGCCGCTCGAACAGCTCCTGGCGGCCGGCCAGCACCGCCCGGGCCAGCTCGTCGACCGGCACCCCCGCGCGTTCGGCGACGTCCTCAGGCGGGCGCGGGGTCCACAGGATGTTGGTGCCCTCCCAGTTGCCGTCCGGGGTGGCGCCGAACCACCGGGCCACGAGCTCGCCGGCAACCTCCGACAGCTCACCGTAGGACCAGACGAAGAACTTGCCCTCCACGCCCTCCGAGTCGGCGTCCTGCGACGAGAAGAATCCGCCTTCCGGGTGGCGCAGGTCCCTGAGCAGGTAGGCGGCGGTCCGCCGGGCGACCTCGGCGTAGCGCTGGTCGCCGGTGACCTGGAAGGTCCTGGCGTACAGGCGGATCAGCTGCGCGTTGTCGTAGAGCATCTTCTCGAAGTGCGGCACCAGCCAGTGGCGGTCGGTCGAGTAGCGGTGGAAGCCGCCGCCGAGGTGATCGAAGATGCCGCCGGCGGCCATGCGCTCCAGCGTCCGCCGCACCATGTCCAGCGCTCCGGGCCAGCCCCGGAGGTTGCAGCGCAGCAGGAAGTCCAGGGTCATCGGCTGCGGGAACTTCGGCGCCGAGGCGAACCCGCCCCACTCCGGATCGAAGCTCTGGGCGATGCCCTCGAAGGCCTGCCGCAGGACCGACTCGTCCAGCTCCCCCTCGACGCCGGTGAGCGCGCCGGCCTGCTCGGCGACGTGGCGGGCGACCTCCCTGCCCTGCTTGAGGACGTCGTCGCGCCGCTGCTGCCAGGCCTCGGCCACGGCGGCGAGGATCTTCCGGAAGCTCGGCATCCCCACACGGTCGGTGTCGGGGAAATAGGTCCCCGCGAAGAACGGCTCGCCCTCCGGGGTGAGGAACACGGTCATCGGCCAGCCGCCCTGCCCGGTCATCGCCTGGAGCGCGTTCATATAGATGGCGTCGACGTCGGGCCGTTCCTCGCGGTCGACCTTGACGTTCACGAACCACCGGTTCATCAGCTCGGCGGTCTCAGGATCCTCGAACGACTCGTGGGCCATCACGTGGCACCAGTGGCAGGCCGCGTAGCCGACCGAGAGCAGGATCGGCCGGTCCTCGGTCCGGGCCCGCTCGAGCGCCTCAGGTCCCCACGGGTACCAGTCGACCGGGTGGCCGGCGTGCTGGAGCAGGTAGGGGCTGGTCTCGCCGGCCAGGCGGTTGCCGTTCCCGCGTGGCGCGGCGCCCCCGGCGGCTGGCTCTCCCATGTCGGTCTCCCGCGCGTCTCGGGGTCAGATCAACCGCCAAGGTACGCCAAGGCCACCTCGAGGCCGAGGCGGGCGGCGCCCGCCGAGGCGCGCATCGACCGCGGCCAGAGCACGGCTCGAACCGCGCGATTTTGGGTGAAATCGGCACCAGTTTGACCTGCTGGGCACAGTTGTGGACCCTTGATGTCCCCACCTCCCCCGCACCGCTCCGCGGCCCGCGACCCCGAGCCCGGAACTTCGAGGAGCCAGATGGACGCTGTCAGCCGATTCGTCGCCGCCGTCATCCAGGACGACCGCTACACCGAGCCTCGCTTCGTCGCATGGGTGGACCAGGCGATCGCAGAGATGCGTGACTGCCTCAGCGACCAGGGCCTGGACCTCGACGGCAGCGAGGTCGCGCCGGCCGCCCTGGTGATCCTGATGTACCTGCGCCAGGGTCTCGACGAGTACGCCGGCCAGCGTGGCCTGCCCGAGGACGACGTCGCCATCGAGACCATGACCGGCGGGATGGTCGCGCTCGCCCATCTGATCCATCAGCAGCGCAACCCGCCGCTGCTGCCGGTCGAGCCCAGCGCCGCACCGGTCATCGGCTCGCCGCCGGGCGGCCGGATCATGCGCCGCATGCGCCAGGCGCGGGTCGGCAGGGCGCTCCGGCTGCTGCGCAACGTCGAGACCCGGCTGGCGTGGCTGCGGCGCGGCGAGGCACAGGTGAACCGCGAGCTGGCGGCGTGCCTGGAGCCCGAGAAGCAGATCGCACTGCGGCACCGTCTCGACCTGGTCCGCGAGGAGATCACCCGGACCGAGGGCCTGCTCCGCTAAGCGCCGCGAGGCGAGCCGTCGCTAGCCGTCGCCCCAGAGCATCCCCGCGAGGTCCTTGCACCTCGGGCAGACGGGGAAGCGCTGCGGGTCCCTGATCGGCCGCACAGGTTCACCGTTCCTGCTATCCTCGGGGAACATCTGTTCGAGGGAGCTACCATGCCCGCCGCGCTCCACCCGGCCACGCCATCGCCCTCGGCCTCCTTCATCGGGGAACCCGCCGGCGCCCTGGTTCGCCTCTCGGCGATGCCACCAGCCTACGATCCCTTCTCCCCCGACAACCAGCTTCGGCTGTGCCACGAGGCGGCCGAACGCAACGGCGAGCACATCCCGCCCGAGTACGAGTTCAAGGAACTGGACATCTCCGGGCGAAAGGACCGGCCGCGCCACGACCTCGATGCCGCGCTGAAGCTGCTTCTCACCGGCAAGATCAGGACGCTATACGTCGCCAAGCTCGACCGGCTCACCCGGCGGGGCATGGGACACATCGGCCTGATCCTAGACGGACTCGAAAAGGCGGGCGGCAGGATCGTGTTCGTGGCGGACGGCCTCGACACCTCGAAGCCAGGCATGCTTCCGACCATCGCCATCCTCGCGGAGCAGGCCCGCGCCGAGTCCGACAACACCTCCTGGCGCGTGGGTCAGTGGCACCTGCATAACCGACGCCACGGGATCTGGAACCAGAAGCGTCCCTATGGGTACGTGGTCGAGAACGGCCGGCTGAGGCCGCACCCCGCCGAGGCCCCGACCGTGCGACGCATCATCGACGACTTCCTCGGTGGCGCCACGCTCTACGGCATCGCTCGATGGCTCAACCACGAGGGCATCAAACCACCCGGCGTTGTCCATGCCGAGAACGCCCGCTCGGCTGGACGCCGCGCAAAGGGGCCGCGAGGCGATTCCTGGTACACCGCGAGCGTCCGAAAGCTGCTCGGGCAGCCGTCTCTTGCCGCGCTCGTGTCGCACAACGGGCGCCTCGTCTACGACGAGAACGGCGGGCCGATCTCGGCTGGTGAAGGCATCGCCACGATGACGGAACGTGCCCGCATCCTGGCCGAGCTGGAACGCCGCTCGGTCGTGTTCCAGAACAGTGCGGTGGAGCGCATCGGCAAGCGGACGGGCGGAAGACGACCGACCGAGCACCTACTGGTCGGTTTCGTGCGCTGCGGGGAGTGCGGCGCTGCCTGCATCCGAGTCAGCGGGAGCAATCGAGTCGCCTACTACCGCTGCTCCAGGAAGCGCGAGGCAGCACGATGCCGGGGCGCGTTCATCTCCGAGACGTACCTCGAAAACGAGGTGCTGAGCAGGCTTCGAGCGAAGCTCGCGGCCCTGGAGCCGGGCAACCCGCTGCTGGACGAAATCGCCGAGCGATGGTTCGCGCAGAAGCTGCCCGACCGGGAAGCGGACCGCCGAATCCTCGAAGAGGGCAGAGATGCCGCCAAGACGCGCATCGCCGACCTCTACGCCGCTCGCTACCAGCGAGGCGAATTCTCAAACTCCGAGGAGATCGCCACCTACGAGCAGCTCATGCAGCGACTCCGCCAGCAACGAGAGGCCGCGGAAATGGCCCTGGCCGAGCTTCCGCCTCGTCCGGAGTTCGACGTTGCCACCCTTCTGGACGGGGAACTGAGCGCCGAGACCTGCCCAAAGCTGCCGGTTGCTCGCCGGCGCTTCCTGCTGGGCCTGGCGGTTTACCAAATCTGGACGTTTAGCACGGATACCCGGTTGGAGGAGCGGGCCGTGATCGTCTGGCGTGGCGAGAAGCCGCCCAAGCCAACCGGAAACCTTACGGATAGCCGACGCGACGACGGCACCCTCGCCGTGGTGATCCGGCGTCGCACGGACAAGCCACACCTGGTCCGGTACAGCGTTATTCACCGAAGTGTTTGTAGCAGTGTCCCGTATCTGCCAGGGGAGCGCCGCGCGAGAGGTCGCCAGGACGTGCTGTTGGCCGAGCTGACGAACCTACCGCCAATCACAGAGCAACGGCCGGTGAAACTCTGCTACTTCTGCCGGCCCAAGATGCCTGAGGAAACGCTGGCCAGATTCCAGGTCGTTAACTGGAATCGCTAACTGACGCGCTTCAGCTTCCGGGCGGACCGGAGAGGCGCGGCGACAGCGCCGAGGCCGAGCAGAACAGCGGTCGTGCCCTTCAGCGGCAGGCGAGGCGGAGTAGGCTCCGTGCAATGTTCCGGCAGCCCAGCGGTCATGCGGAATCAGCCGTCCCGAGCCGTCGGTAGCGATCCGCTGATCGCACTGCCCTCCTTGCTGATGGCACGCCTCGCCCCGCGCCGCATCCCATGGCTCCGTGCCAAGAGTGTTCGCCGAGTTCGGTGTTCCATGCCCAGTCTCCCGGCCTGTCCCCGAAGCGGCCCACGTCGCTCTAGCCTGACATGGCCCGCATCCGGGCGTGAATGAATGCCTCTGACGAAGCAAACCAGGGATACGAGTCAGCGCGGTCCTAAGCGCTCCCCCCTCAGTCCGATCCCCAAAGCATCCCCGCGAGGTCTTTGCACTTCGGGCAGACCGGGAAGCGCTGCGGGTCACGAACTGGAGAGAAGCGGAAACCGCAAAGCGCCGTTATGGTTCCCCCCTCGATCGCCGCGCGGGTGATCTCTTCCTTCCGCGCGTAGTGGGCGTAGCCGTCGCCCTCCTGGACATCGGCGTCGGCCAGGTCGGGGCGGGTCTCCGTCGTGGCCATGTGCGGCTCCTCGGGGTCAGTCGGGTCGGTCGGGCGTGCTCGGGGTTCGGCCGTTGACCGGGGTCCGGGCCCGGCCGCGGATCGAACGCATCGCGGACCGGACTCATTGTGGTGCAAGCCTGTGGCGGTCGCCACGACGCCCGGCGGGACCGAGTGGAACCGTGCGGGACCGGGGGCGGGTGGCCGGGCGGTCCGGTACCGCCCAGCTTCCTCGAACGCCTCGGCAGAATCATCACATCTACGGGAAATGGCTCATTGAATTCGTCGCAAGTCGCTCAGTAGGCTAATCCGGCTCATCTTGGACGGGGGAGGGCTCGCGCCCACCGCTCGCGAGCGGCGCGCACCGGCAAGAGACGGCGGACAAGGCGGGGGATGTCATCCGGCACATGTGAGAACGCGGCCTGGCGTGGGCGCGCCGCATGGTCCGCCGCGACCCTGCTCCGGGCACTCTCCCATCCTCACGCGGCCCGTGCCGACGACATCGCCGAGGCGATCGCCACCAGGGACGCCCGCTCCATGCTCGGCCGCTTCCTCGACCGGCACGCGCAGCGGATCCGTTGGCGCAGCGACGGTCTGGTCGAGGCGCTGGAGACCGCGAGCACGGCGCTGACGCTCCGTTCGGCGTGGGATCCCTGGGCCGGCGCGATGGCGCGCTCCCTCGGCGGCGACGACCCCCGTCCGGTGCTGACCGCGGTGATCGCCGGGCTGCACCTGACCGCCGCGGGCGCGGTGAGCCAGGCCTGGACCTGCCTGCTCGCCGAGCCGTCGAGGCTGCGCTTCGGCGGCTGCGTGCTGCCGCCGGTCGAGGCGGTGTCGGTCTCGGTCGACGGCCCGCGGCCGCGCGTCGTGGCCGGCGGTCCGCAGGGCGCGCACGAAGCGACCCTGAGCCCCGAGGGCATCTGGCGGTCCGGCGACGGCGAGCGGCTGCCGGCCGTCGGGGAAACCCCGCGGCTCACCCTCCTGGCCCGCGCCGAGCCCGGGATCGGCTTCCCGCCCGAGGCGGTGGGACCTGACGCCGCTTCGCCGTCCGATGGCCTGCCGAGCGGCGCGGCGGCGTCGGTGAAGGCCGCGCTGACGCTGCTCGCCGCGACCGCGCCCGACTACCACCTGTGGGTCGGCTGGACGCTCCGCGACCTGGTCGTGGTCGGCGCCTCGCCCGGCGACGCCACCGGGGCGACACTGGCCTCGATCGCCTCCGACCCCTCCCGCGGCTGGCCCGGGCTCGCCCGTGTGCCGGCGCCGCTGGAGCCGTCCGTGCTCGCCGAGCGGCTGGTGCACGAGGCCACACGCCAGTGCCTGCTGCTGGCCGGACGGGTCGGTCCCTTGGATGACGGCTCCGACCGTGGCGTCTACCGCTCGCCCACATGGGGCGCCGAGCGCACGCTCGGGCAGCTGGTGGCCGCCTATCACGGCTTCGGCAACGCGGTCCTGCTGCACCGCGCCATGGCCGGGCTGCCCGGCGGCGGCCACTCGGCGCGGAGGCTGCCGGAGCTGCTCCCCGCCCTGCGCGCGGCTGAGGCGAAGCTGCGCGACAACCCAGCGCTGACGCCCGTGGGCAGAGCCGTCTGCGACCCGCTCATGGAGCGGCTGGCGGACGTCGAGGCCGTGGGCGGCTGACCGCCCGCTCAGCGCAGTCTGGTGACCGACACCACCGCGAGCGCGGCGTCTTCGCCGCAGGTGTTGGCGAAGGTCTCGACCCGCTGCCCGACCACCACGACGCGCGCGCCGGCCTGGAGCGTGGCCCGGATGCTCTGCCCGATCAGCAGGTAGGCCTTGCGGTCCTGTCCGTCGACGAGCATGCAGCCGGGCTCGACGCCCTTGCGAACGGTCCCCCGGACGGTGACCGTGTCGCCGGCCACGGGCGGCGTGGTGGCCGGCGGGCGGGTTGTCGAAGGGACGGTCGTCGGCGGGTTGGACGCCCGGGGCGTCGTGGTGGGTGCCTGTGAAGAAGCGGTGGTCGGGGACGCGGCCCCTCCCCCGCCGGCCGAGCCGGACCCGCTCGACGGCTCCGCGCAGCCCGCCAGCGCCAGCACCGCGGCGATCGCGGTGATCGCGGCCACCACCCGCCAGGATCGTCCGCCCCGGCGCTGCGCTCGATGTCTCAACCGAATCCTCATGCCCCTTTTTGACGCGTCCGGCGGGCAACCAGTTCCCGGGCTCCCGGTTCGACCGGCGGGCAACCGGTTCCCCGTTCGCGGTTCCCGGTTCCCCCTTAGGATGATCTCGTGAATCAGAGGCAGGACGACAAGCTGGCGCCGGTCGATGCGTTGCGGCGGATCGCGTTCCTGCTGGAACGCGCGCTGGAGCCCTCCTATCGCGTCCGCGCCTTCCGGCGCGCGGCCGGCGCGATCGAGAAG
>JBEDUQ010000273.1:0-24766 GCA_040414855.1 Actinomycetota bacterium | reverse complement strand
TTCGACCTCCGACTTCGGGTGCCTCGCTCGCATGTTGACAACGTACAACAGTTTAGAGGCGATGGGCTGTCCAAGACAGTCGCCGGGGAGCGGTAGGTTCCCGCCGTGCCCAACAACACTGGGCCATCGACGGCAACTACGCCTCCACGATGCCCATTCGGCTGGCGGCCGCCGACACCGTTATCTTCCTCGACCTGCCCGCCTGGGCGTGGCTGTGGAGCTGCTGCAACGACGCCTCAATCATGGAGCAGGGCAGTACGCCGCGATCGGTGTCTCGGACCGGATCACCTGCGACTTCATTCGGTACATCCTCCGGTATCGACGCTCCATGCGGCCCCGCGTCCGTCGGTTGCTGGCCCAGCACGCCGGCCAGATGGACTTGGCGTTCTGCGTAGCCGCCGCCGAGCGGCACATCGCTATCTCATCGCGGTGCGGGCCACTGTATGTGATCGCCGAATGCCTGAGGCGACGTACCGGGGCGCTCCGTCGCGCTGAGCGCACGGGCTTCAATGTCGCCCTGCCGACCAACAGTGCACCACGGCGGCCTGAACGAGCCGGGATGGCTCGCTCAGGCGTCGGACTCTGGATCCGGATCCCTCCTCTGGACGAAGTACGTCACGCCGTGGGCCGGGAGGCTGCCGAGCTCATGCTGGTAGTCCTTGCAGCAACTGGTTCCTCCTGGTCGGTCTTGGATGGTGATTGCCGTGGTGCTAATGGCCTAAACTGCTCACCAACTGAGCACTTTGTTGGAGGAAGGTGGGCATGCGTGCTGACCGTCTTGTCGCCGCCCTGCTGCTGATGCAGGCGCGTGGCCGGGTGACCGCCGCCGAGCTGGCCGACGAGCTCGAGGTGTCGGTTGCCACCGCGCGCCGCGACCTCGAGGCGCTGTCGGCTGCGGGTATCCCGGTCTACCCGCAGCCCGGGCGTGGCGGCGGCTGGTCTCTGGTCGGTGGCGCCCGCACCGACCTGAGTGGCCTGTCAGCGACCGAGGCGCAGGCGTTGTTCCTGCTGGTCGGCCCGGCCGCGGCCGTCTCCGGTGAGGCCAAGGCGGCGCTGCGCAAACTGGTGCGGGCGTTGCCGCAGAGCTTCCGGGCCGACGCGGAGGCTGCCGCCACCGCCACCATGATCGACCCCACCCGGTGGGGTGAGCGGGACCGCCGCCGGCCCGAGATCGTCGACCTGCTCCAGGCCGCCATCGTCGGGCGGCGGAAGGTCCGGCTCACCTATGCCGGCAGGACCCGAGAGCCGACGGAGCGGCTGGTCGACCCTTGGGGCCTGGTCGACAAGGACGACATCTGGTACCTGCTCGCCGGGACCCAGCAAGGCCAGCGGACCTTCCGGGTCGACCGCATCATCGGGGCTGAGCCAACGGACCTGCCCGCGATGCGACCCGACGACTTCACGCTGGCCACCGCATGGCAACAGGTCGTCGGCGAGGTGGAGCAGCGGCGCTCCCGCACCTGGGCGACCGTGCTCGTGGAGGCCAGGTTCGTGCCGGTCCTTCGGGGCCAGTTCGGGCGGCACTGCCACACCGAGCACACCGACCACACCGACGATGTGCTCGACCAGGGGCGAGTCCGCGTGCGGCTGGGCGCACCGACCCCGCTGGACATTGCCCGCCACCTTGCCGGCTGGGGCGCGATGATCGAGGTCCTCGAACCACCCTCGGTCCAAGCCGAACTGGCATGGATCGGCAGCGAGCTCGCCGGCCGCTACACCCCCCAACACTGACGACACTGACGTGGAGCGCAGCAGTGACCGACCTCAGCGTTCGCTGAGGTGTTGGTGGACAAGCTGGATGGCGATCGAGCCCTCACCGACGGCGGACGCGACTCGCTTGATCGACCGGTGGCGCACGTCACCAGCGGCGAAGACCCCCGGAATGCTGGTCTCAAGCAGCAGGGGTAGGCGCTCCAGCGGCCAGCCCGGCGGGGGCTGGCCCTCGCGGAGCAGGTCATGGCCAGTGAGGACGAACCCCTTCTGGTCACGTTCCAGCGTGCCGGCCAGCCACTCGGCGTGGGGTTCGGCGCCGATCAGGATGAACAGCGCCGCCGCTGGGACCGTCTCAGTGGCACCGGTCCGTGCATCACGCAGGGTGAGGTATTCCAGCCGGCCGACCCCGCCGGCGCCGACGACCTGTGTGCCCAGCCGGACATCCGTGATCCTGCTTGCTTGAATTTCCTTGACGAGATAGTCGGACATGGTCTGGCCCAGTGAGCCGCCGCGGACCAGCAGCGTGACCTGGGCGGCGTACTTGGCCAGGTGGAGCGCGGCCTGGCCGGCCGAGTTGCCCGCGCCGACCACGAATACCTGGCTGCCGGTCATCGCCGGCGCCTCGCTGACCGCGGCGCCGTAGAAGACTCCGGCGCCGAGCAGATCGTCCATTCCGGGGGCCACCAGCCGGCGGTAGGCGGCGCCGGTAGCGATGATCACGGTCCGACCGACCGCCTCGCCCCCGTCAGCGAGGCTGACCCGCAGCCGGTCCTGCCCGGCGGGGCGTAGCTCGGTCGCGCGGGCGTAGACGAAGCTCGCGCCAAACAGCGTCGCCTGTTGCGCGGCCCACTGGGCCAGGACGCGGCCGCTGATCCCCCGGGGAAAGCCGAGGTAATTGCGAATGAGTGAGCTGGTACCGGCCTGGCCGCCGAGCGCCTCAGGCTCCAGCAGCAGCGTGCGCAGTCCCTCCGAGGCGCCATAGGTGGCCGCCGACAATCCCGCCGGTCCGGCACCGACCACGATGACGTCGTAGAGGCCCGGCTCCGGCTGGGTTGGGACGCCGATGGCCTCGGCCACCTCGCTGTTGGTCGGGTCGATCAGGACCCGACCGTTGAACAGCGCCAGCACCGGCAGGCGAGCGGCATGCTGGCCGGTCTCCCGCAGCAACCGCCGGCCAGCTGCCGAGTCGTGGGCATGGAACTGGTAGGGGACGGTGTTGCGGTCCAGCAGGTCACGGATTTCGTGGCCGCGGGGCGTCCACTGGTCCCCGACGATCCGGACGGCCACAAAGCCGGGCTGGCCGGTGGCGCGAATCCACTCGGTGAGCTGCTCACTGACCGGCAGGTACAGGTGCTCCTCGGCGGGCTCCCAGGGCTTCCACAGCCAGCCATCGAGCCGCCCGAGCGCCATCGCCTGGACCATCGAGGGGTTGACGGTGCGATCCAGCACCTCAACGAGCAGCATCCGCCTGGCCAACGGGTGCAACTGGTGCGCCCTGTTCAGGAACTCGGCTCCGGATATCTCGGGCATCCACTGGTCGGCGATAACCACCGCGACCGCGACACCTTGGCCGTGCAGCCGCTCCAACTCCGCCAGTCCCGCGGCGGGTGAGCGCTCGACGACCACCTGGTAATCAGCCCCGTAGCGCTTACCCAGGTCCTGCTCAAGGGCGGTAAGGACCTCGCCGTCGTCATCGACGGCCAACAGCACCGGCAGCGCCACGCGCTTCTCCCGGGTCGGGTCGCAGCCCGCGCGGAGTGAACCATCACGGGCTGCCATCGTCTGTTCAGGCAGAGATGATCGACCGCCCACGCGGGCACCGACAAGCCGACATCGTCATGGCGAGGTCACCTCACACTCGCCCACGCCTTCAGCGTGACGCTGCAGCTACCCGCGGATCCTGCCGATGAGCAACACGCTGGTACCGGCCAACCGTCGTCGCGGCATCCTGACTCGCGGCTTAACGCCTCATCGATTCTTACCGGGCCGGGCACCATACTTGGCCGACGCGTCGCGCTGTCGCGGGAAACGCCCTCGCAAAGTGCTCGGGAAGGAAGCTCATCAATGGGGTGGATGCCGAAGATCGCCTCGACACAGGAGCGCCGCCGGCACTACCACGAGAACATGCTGCTCGGGTTCGACGCGCTGGGCGAGCTCTATTACGAATATTGGGGCGAGTTCTTTCATCTCGCCTTGTTCGGACCAGGTGACGACCCGGCGGACCTGAGTGCCGCCTACCAGCGCACCCACGATCGCTACCTGGACGAGATCGACGGCACCTCGGCGGCGCGCATCCTCGACGTGGCATGCGGCGGTGGCGCGCTCTCGGCATGGCTGGCCGACCACACCACCGCGGAGGTGGTCGGCGTCGACCTGTCGAACGGCCAGCTCGCTCACGCCCGCCGCTGGGTCGCGGGTGGGCGACGGCCCAACCTGCGCTTCGTCCAGCACGACGCCATGCGCCTCGGCGAGCTCGCCGAGCAGCCCTTCGATGCCGCGATCTGCCTCGACGCGGCCTGCTATCTGCCCGACCGGCAGGCGGCCCTCCGGGGGATCGCGACGCGTCTGAGGCCTGGAGGCCGGCTGCTGCTCGTCGACTGGTGCCAGGTCGAGGACCCCACCGCCCTCCAACGGGAGCTGATTCTGGAGCCGCTGTGCCGGCACTGGGCGATGGCCGACCTGGCGACGACCACCGGCTACAGCCGCTCGTTCGCGGCCGCGGGGCTGCGTGTCCACCGGATCGAGGACCTGTCGGACTGCGTGGTGCCGAACTGGGAGCGCGGCTACCAGGCGGCACTGCGGGCGCTTGCCGAACCGATCCGCCTCGGCCAGCTGTTGCGGATGGCTGCCGCGGCGGTGCAGCACGGCGCCGTCGCCGTCCAGGCGGCCAAGGACCAGTTCCAGGTGGCGCTGCTCGCCAAAGCGGCCGCGGATTCCGGGCTCCTGCGCTACGTGAGCATCCTCGCCGAACGAACCTGAGGCGGAACGATCCGCCCGCGGACCGGCTCGAGCGGGCGATCTCATCGGTATCTTGGTGTGGTGGGCGATGACACCTGGGCCAGTCTGGCTGACCAGTTTGCCGATGAGGCGTATGCCTCAGTGAAGGGGCTCGTGCGCACCTACGTGATGCACCAGCAGCTCCTGGAACATTTGCCGGCACCTCCAGCGGCTGTGCTCGACGTCGGCGGCGGCGCGGGCCATCAGTCGTTCCCGCTGGCCGCAGCCGGCTACGACGTAACGGTGCTCGACCCGTCGCCGGCGATGCTGGACAAAGCTCGACAGCGACTCCAGCGCCTGCCTGGTGAGGCGCGGCGACGGGTGAGGCTCTTGGAGGCCGGCGGCGAGCACGCCGACGAGGCGGTGAACGGTCGACGCTTCGCGGCCGTGTTGTGTCATGGCGTGCTCGGCTATCTCGAGCAGCCGGAGCCGTTGGTCGACCAGCTGTGCCGGTGCGCCGCTTCCGGCGGCATCGTCTCGATCATGACGGGCAATGCCAAGGCGGGGGCGGTGCGCCCGGCCTTGGAACGGCGGTGGGACGACGCGCTGGCGGCGTTTGGCTCCAGGCGCGAGATCGGGGTGCTGGGAGTGCCGGGACGAGCCGACACGGTGGAGGAACTCAGCGAGCTCATACGCGGCCGCGGCGTGGAGCCACTGCGCTGGTACGGGGTATGGCTGTTCGTCGACTGGCTCGAATTCAGCGGCGTCGACCTCGACCCGAGCGATGGACAGCAGGTCGCGGCGACGGCCGCGGTCGAACTCGAAGCCAGCCGACGAGACCCCTACCGCCAACTCAGCCGCGTCTTCCACCTCGTGGGACGCAAAGGTGCTCGTCGGTGCATGGACAGTACAGCTAGCCTAACTGAAGGCTAGCCCCGCCCCGCGTCGCGCCGGGAAGGGTGCAGCGCTTGCGCGATCGCGTAGGTCACAGTCTCGACGTAGCGGGAGAGCTCGGTTCCCGCCGGGTCGTGCGTCGGGTTGACCTCCGTGAGGACCAGCGCCCGCACACCCGGAGCGGCGAGCAACTCCTCGAGGACCAGCCCGGCCGTGGCAAGCGGCACGCCGGTGCCGTAGTGCGGGAAGTTCCCCAGTGGGAGGTCGCGAGAGTCGACGGCGTCGACGTCGAAATGGACCGCGATGGCGGCGTCCGGGCTCGTTAGGGCCTCGACAGCGAGCCGCGCGGTGGCGATCGGGTCGGCTCTGACGGTGGCGTCGTCGAAGTGCCGCAGCGCGGGACGCGCCCTGAGCTGGTCGGCATCGAAGCTGTCGGGATCGGTGGGATCGTAGCCGAGCAGGACGAGCTGGTGATCGCCGAGCAGCGGCTTGGTCCGACCGATCTGAGCCAGCGGCGTGTCGGCGATCCCCAGAAGGTGCGCGACGCCGGTGGCGTCGAGGATCCCGCTGCGCGTGCGCCGCGGCGAGTTCAGGTCCGCGTCCCCGTCGAAGTACGCCAGGCGCACGTCCTCGTGGACGCGCTGGAGGCCGGCCACGACGCCGAGGGTGATCGTGCAGTCGCCGCCGAGCACGATCGGCACGCGGCCGGCCCGCGCCTCGCGCTCGACGGCGGCGGCGACGGACCGCGCCACACGCACCACCGCCCCGAGGTTGCGGGCCGTGGCGTCGGCGGCGTCAGGCCTGAACACCTCGCCGGCCACGTCGCCGGCATCCGTCACGCGGAGCCCCGCGCCCCGCAGCCCCTCGACGAAACCGCGCTCGCGCAGCGCGGCGGGCGCCAGGTCCTGTCCGGCGTGATGCGCGCGGCGCTGCTCGGGACCCCGAGGACAGAGAATTCCGAAGAGCCCATCTCGACCGACCTCTACTGGGTGCAGAGGCAGAACGGGTGGCCGGACGGGTCGGCGTAGACGCGGAATGTGGAACTCTCGCCGGGTAGGCGGGTGGCGCCGAGGGCGAGCACCTTCGGTTCGGCCTCGTCGATGTCGTCGACCATGACGTCGATGTGGAACTGCTGCGGATAGGCCGGGTCTGGCCAGCGTGGCGGCTGGTGATCGGGTGCGTGCTGGAAGCTCACGCAGATGGTCTTGCCGTCGCTGACGTCGGCCCATTTCGCGTCCGAGTTGGTGATCGGCAGGCCCAGCAGCTCCGAGTAGAACGACGCCAAGGCCTTGGGATCTGGGCAGTCCAGTACCACACCAGCCAGTCGTCCGATCATCGCGCGCTCCTCTCGTCGGCAACCTCGGGGATGGTGGCATACCGCCGCGACAGGCGGGTGGCTCGGACGGGCCGGCGGCCTCCCGCACCCCAGGGGCCGGCGGGGCCCTGGGCACGGGCAGGTCGGCGCGGACGCGACGCGCTTCACGACGACGAATTTCGGGTGCTGAACCGCGCGGGGCGGGACAGAATGCGGACCATGGAGATCGCAAGCCTGCGGGACCGTCTCCGGAGGGCGCTCCCCGGCGCAATGAAGGCGCGCGACGCCGTCGCGGTCGCGGCGCTGCGGTCGGCGTTGGCCGCCCTCGACAATGCCGAGGCGGTCGACCCGGCCCGCGCCCCGGCGCCCAACAGCGGGCGCGCGGACCTGGTGGGGACCGTGGCCGGTCTTCGCGCCGCCGAGGTCGAGCGGCGGAGCCTCACGGACGCGGAGAGCGAGGAGATCGTCCGCGCGGAGATCGCCGAGCGGCAGGCCGCCGCGCGCGGCTACGAGCACGCGGGCCAACGCGAACATGCCGGGCGGTTGCGGGCCCAGGCCGAGGTGCTCAGCTCCTACCTTGGAGACTCGCCCGGGCGGTGATCCCGCGCAGCGGTGATCTCGCCGGGGTGGGGCGAGCGGGAGACCTCAGCCGCCAGCCCGCGGCCGCGAGCCCGCAGTCGCGAGCCCGCAGTCGCGAGCCGCGGGCGGGAGACCTCAGGCAAACCTGAAGATGCAGGCGACGCCGACGACCAGGCAGTAGATCGCGAACGGGGTCAGTGTGCGGGTGCGGAAGTACCTGGTCAGGAAGCGAACCGACATGTACGCGGCGAGGGCGGCCACCAGGCTGCCGACCAGGATCTGGCCGCGGACGCCGTTGCCGTTGGGCCCGAGGAGGTCGGGGAGCTTGTAGAGCCCGGCCGCGAGGATGATCGGGGTGGCGAGCAGGAAGGCGAGGTGGGCGGCGTCCTCGTGGTCGAGCCCGCGCGCCAGCCCGGCGACCATGGTCGCGCCCGAGCGGCTGATGCCGGCGAAGAAGGCGAGGATCTGCGCGCTGCCGATCAGCAGCGCCTCGCCGAAGCCGAGGGTCCCGAGCTGCCGCGAGGGTGGCTCCGGCCCCTCGGGAATGCCCGGCGGGACGTCGCGCGGGACCGAGCTGGCCCCGCCGGCGATGGTCGCGGGACCGCCTGCGGTGGGGGCGACCGGGTCGGGCCCGGTGGCCGCCTGGCCGGGACGGGCCGCCGCCCTGCGGACGGCACGCCGGCGGAGCCGCTCACCCGCGAACAGGATCACGCCGTTGCAGGTCAGGAACACGGCCGCGGCGAGCGGCTTGGCGAACAGGCTGCGCAGCGCGTGCTCGAAGGCGATCCCGACCAGGCCGGCCGGGATGGTGCCGACCACCAGCAGCCAGGCGAGCCGCTCGTCGGCGTTCTCGATGCGGCCCTTGCGTAGTGACCGGAACAGCCCGGCGATGATCCGTACCCACTGTTCGCGGTAGAACCACAGCAGCGCCAGCGCGGTGGCGACGTGCAGGCCGACGAGGAAGGCCAGGTAGAACGACTCCTGTGCCGACTCGCTGGCGACCACCTGGTGCCAGCCGAGCAGGGCCGGCAGCAGCACCGAGTGGCCGAGGCTCGAGATCGGGAACAGCTCGGTGACGCCCTGGAGCAGTCCGATCACGATGGCTTGGAGGTAACTGATCACCGCGTGACCCTCCTGGGTCAGAGATTGAAAGCGCCCCGCATGCTCGTGGTCGCGGGGTCGGCGGCTTGCCCGAGCGTGGCCGGCAGGCCCAGCAGCTGCTCGGTCGTCTTCAGCAGGCTGTAATGGTTGAAGAGCACGTTGGACTGGGTGCCGGAGGGGGTGCTCGGGGAGACCACGATGGCGGGGACGTGGCAACCGGCCAGACTGGTGTTGGTGGCGCAGTCGTTGCCGCCGCCGCTGGAGCCCTCGTCCCAGGTCACCACCAGGACCGTGTTGCCGGCCCTGTAGGCGGGGCTGTCGATGATCCTGGGAACCCAGTCGGCGAGCCACCGGTCGCCGGTGCCGACCGTGCAGTCGTGGGTGTCGTTGCACAGGTTCGGGGTGATGAAGGAGAAATTGGGGAGGCTGCCCGCGCGGAGGTCCCCGGCGAGGTTGCCGGAGCCGGCACCGCCCATCGGCACGTCGAAGCGGGCGCAATCGGCCGCGACCGGGGTGTAGTAGACGGCCGGGTTGTGCTTGGCCGCGTAGTCCCCGGCATTGGCGTGCGAGCAGTTCGTGGGCATCGACTCCTGATAGGCCCGCCAGCTCTTGCCGGCCGCGCTGAGCTGGGCGAACAGGCTCGGCGCCGAGGCCGGGCAGGAATCGGGCCCGCAGTCGCTGTGCGCGAGGATCGCGCCGGAGGTGGCACCCAGATAGTTGGGCAGCGAGGGGTGCGTGAGGTTGTGGTAGTTGGTCGCCAGACCGCAATCGGCGATCAGCGAGCCGTTCTCGTACGGAGCCTGGGAGTTGCCGACCACGTTCGGATAGTCCTGGTTCTCCATCCAGATCCAGACGACGTGCGCCCAGGCGGTCGGTGGCTTGGCGGTCCGGCCACAGATCCGCGCCGTGCCGGCGCGGGTGGTCGCGCCAGTGGTCGCGCCGGTGCCGGCGCCGGACGGCTGGCTGGTGGGCGGATTGATC
Source organism: Actinomycetota bacterium (assembly GCA_040414855.1). GTDB lineage: Bacteria > Actinomycetota > CALGFH01 > CALGFH01 > CALGFH01 > DASVXQ01. The sequence continues at coordinate 15,246 of JBEDUQ010000273.1, read as the reverse complement.
TCGGTCCGCTGCGAGCCGGCCGAGGAGCAGGCGGCCAGCACCAGGGCGAGTCCCGCGACCGCGGCCAGGTACGGCCGGAGATGGCCCGTACCCGAACCGCACCGACGCCGGCCGCGAGGCCGGGGGGAGCCTCGCGGCCGACTACGTTGCTGGGGGTTCGTCTGGGCGGGGACCGGCATTCCCCATCGGATCATCCCAATGCACTCCGTCGGTCGAGTGGCGAGTGGTTGTGGCCAGGAGAAGCGGAGACAGCCTAGGAGCCCGCGGGTATGCACCAGACCCACGGAAGGTCAACAAACGGCAAACGATGGCATCGGTCGAGGGTTAGGCTTGCTTGATGGAGATCGCGCGAATCCTGCTGGTCGAGGACGACGCCACCATCGGCGACGGGCTCCGGCAGGCGCTCCAGGCGCAAGGTTACGCCGTGGCCTGGGCCGAGACCGGCACCGAGGCGCTCCGGCTCGCTGCCCGCGATCCGGTGGTGGACCTGGTGCTCCTGGACGTCCGGCTGCCGGACCTGGACGGCGTCGAGGTCTGCCGGCGCCTGCGTGCGAGCCACCCGGCGCTCACCATCGTCATGCTGACCGCCAGAAGCGACGAGATCGACGTGGTGGTCGGCCTCGACGCCGGCGCCGACGACTACCTCACCAAGCCGTTCCGGCTCGCTGAGCTGCTCGCCAGGGTCAGGGCGCACGTCCGCAGGCTCGACCTGGCGGGCAAGCGGCGGCTGGTCGGCGACCTCGAGCTGGACCCGGGCGCGCGGCGCGCCTGGCTCGGAGGCAACGAGCTGGTGCTGCGGCCGAAGGAGTTCGACCTGCTGGCCCTGCTCATGTCGGAGTCCGGCAGGGTGGTGACCCGGGAACGGATCATGACCGAGGTCTGGGACGCGCACTGGTACGGCTCGACCAAGACGCTGGACATGCACATCGCCGCGCTGCGCCGCCGGCTCGGCGAGGTCGACGGCAGGCCGAGCCGGATCACCACCCTGCGCGGGGTCGGCTACCGGCTGGAGCGGGAGCCGACGTGAGACGCCGGGTGCTCGCGGCCATGCTGGCGGTGACCACCCTGGCCGTGGCCGCCTTCGGGCTGCCGCTCGCGGTCGCGCTCAAGTACCTGTACCGCAACCAGGCGGTCCTGCGCCTGGAGCGCGAGGTGACCGTGGCGGCGACCGCGGTCCCCCACTCCTACGCGACCTCGAAGGACCCGGTCGACCTGTCCACTTCCGGCGACGGCTCCCGGCTGGCCCTCTACCGGCCGGACGGGACCCGTTTCGCCGGGAACGGCCCGGCGCGGATGGACGCCACCGCGCGGGCGGCCCTCGGCGGCCGCGTCGCACAAGCGACCGGCGACCCGAGCATCCGGATCGCGGTCCCGGTCTCCAGCGACGAGCGGGTGGTCGGCGTCATGCGCGGCGAGCTCTCCGACACCGCGGTCGACCGGCGGGTCCACCAGGTCTGGCTGGCGATGCTCGGGCTCGGCGCGGGGGCGATCGTGGTCGCCGGGCTGGTCGCCTGGACCCAGGCACGGCGGCTCGGCCGGCCGATCGACCAGCTCGCGGTGGCCGCCGCGCGTCTCGGCGACGGCGATTTCTCGGCCAGGGCCAGCACTTCCGGGGTGGCCGAGATCGACGAGGTCTCCTCGACGCTGAACAGCACCGCCGAGCGCCTCGGCGACCTGCTGGCCCGTGAGCGGGCGTTCAGCGCCGACGCCTCGCACCAGCTCCGCACCCCGATCGCCGGGCTCCGGCTCCGGCTCGAGGCCGCCAAGCTCGACCCCAAGGCCGACCGCGAGCATGCGATCACCACCGCGCTCGGCGAGGTCGACCGCCTCGAGACCACCATCGAGGACCTGCTCCGGCTGGCCAGGGACGTGCCGCCGACCAGGGAGCCGCTCGACGTCGCCAAGCTGGTCCGGGACCTGGACGGCACCTGGAGGGAGCAGCTCGGCGGCGACGGCCGTTCGCTGCGCGCGATCGTCGCTCCCGACCTGCCGCCGGTGCGAGCCTCGACCGCGGCGGTCCGGCAGATCCTCGAGGTCCTGCTCGGCAACGCCGCCGAGCACGGTGCCGGCGCCGTGACCATCCGCGCCCGCGCCGCCGCCGGGGGCCTCGCGGTCGAGGTCAGCGATCAGGGAGACGGTGTCGTCGGCGACGCCGAGCGGGTGTTCGCTCGCCGCTCCAGCTCCATTCCCGGACGCGGCATCGGCCTGGCGCTGGCCCGCTCGCTGGCGGCGGCGGAGGGCGGGCGGCTGGTGCTGGCCAACACCGGTCCGGCGCCGAGCTTCACGCTGCTCCTTCCCGCGGAGACCGACGTGCCGACCTGAGCCCCGACGGCGGTGGCCGGGCCAGATGGCCGTCGACTCGCCACTTGCTTGCGTGGGGGACCAGCGAGTTTTAGGATGCCCGAAGCTTATTTAGGCTGCCCTAAGCAAAACCGCCGCAGTTCCGACCGGAGGGTAAATGTCGACCCCTCAGACCATTCTGCTCGGCGCCGTCGCCGGCCTGACCATCTTTCTCGGCCTGCCGCTCGGCCGGGTCCGGACCCAGGCGGTCCGCACGCGCGCGTTCCTGAACGCGATCGCGGCCGGCATCCTGGTGTTCCTCTTGTTCGACATCCTCGCCCACGCCACCGAACCGGTCGAGGAGGCGATGAACCAGGCCCGCGCCGGCGACGGCAGCTGGGCCAGGTTCGTCGGGCTCAGCATCGTCTACGCCGCCGGCTTCGGGGTCGGGCTGGTCTCGCTGTTCTACGTCGGGCGCGCGTTGCTCCGCCGCTCGCGGCCGGAGCGGGTCCCGGGCGTCGGGCCGGGCGCGATGGCGACCGCGGAGGCCGAGATGACCTCCTCGGTCCAGCGGGCGACCGCGATGCGGGCCGGCATGTCGATCGCCGCCGGGATCGGTCTGCACAACTTCTCCGAGGGCCTCGCGATCGGCCAGTCGGCCCACAGCGGTGAGATCTCGCTGGCGGCGCTGCTGATCGTCGGGTTCGCGCTGCACAACGCCACCGAGGGCTTCGGGATCGTCGGGCCGCTGGCCGCCGCGGGCGTCCGTGCCCCGTGGCGCTGGCTCGCGCTCGCCGGGGTGGTCGGCGGCGGCCCGACTTTCCTCGGCACCATCGTCGGCACCTCGTTCGACTCGCTGTTCGTCTATGTCGGCTGCCTCGCGCTCGCCGCCGGCGCGATCCTCTACGTCATCGGCGAGGTGCTGCCGGTCGGTCGCCGCCTGTCATGGGAGATCACCCTCTGGGGGCTGCTGGTCGGCGTGCTGGCCGGCGTGGCGACCGACCTGGTGGTCGCCGCCGCCGGCGGCTAGCCGGGGCGCCGCTCACCGCGCTGTCGCCGGCGGGTAGCCGGGGCGCCGCTCCGCTCACCGCGGGTGCGCCGGCGGTGAGCCGGCGAATCCCTGATCCCCGAGGTAGGGCGGTCTGCCGGTGGCGACGCGGTAGAGGGCGGCCGCGTCCTCGCGGGTGATCGTGACCGCGGCCTCCGCCGGCGAGACGCCGGCGGCGTGCCGCGGCAGACGGACCCGGAGGGCGCCGGGCAGGGAACGGAACCGCAGCGGCGGGTCGAGCAGCAGCGCCTCGCCGTCCAGGCCGACCGCGACCGGCGACGCCGAGCGGACCTCGAACCGCGGCGCGGACCATTCGAGCAGGCCGCGGAAGCGGCCAGCCTGCCCGATCGCCTCGAGGGTGGTCAGCTCGGTGACGTCTCTGGCGCTGCGAACCCGCGCCGCCACCAGCCCCAGGCGGCCGGTGTCCAGGCGCGGTCGCGTGCCGGCGCCGGCGAGCTGCACGAGCTGATAGGGGTTGTTGGAGACCAGGATCACCACCGCGTCCTCGCAGCGCGCCGCGTCGGGCCCATCGAACTCGAGGCCGATCGGCGGCGCGTCGGGGCCGAGCATGCTCGGCAGCAGGCGCACCCACGTCTCCATCTTCGCGTCGCGATAGGCGTCGGACTGGACCACCCGGGCGTACACGCCCAGCGAGGCGTTGTTGACGAACACCCGGTCGTTGACCTGAGCCAGGTCGATGTGCCGCTCGACCCCGTCGGTGAAGGCGTCGAGGGCGCCCACCACGTCCTCACGGTCGAGCCCCAGGTCGAGGGCGAAGTGGTTGCGGGTGCCCGAGGGGATGCACACGTGGGCGACGTCGTGCCGCATGGCCGCCCGGGCGACCACCGCCTGGGAGCCGTCGCCGCCGGCCATGCCGATGACGTCCGCGCCGCCGGTGATCGCGCGGTCGGCGAGCTCGCCGAGGTCGTCGCCAGGCTCCAGCACGATCGCGCGGACCCCACGCCGCTCGGCCTCGCTGACCAGGTCGAACCGGGTCGCCTTCCCGCCGCCCGACTTGAGGTTGACGATCACCACGCCACGGGAGGCCGGCCCGACCCGCCGCCGGTGCTCGGGGCGCGCGTCCCGAGGGTCACGCCCGAGCGCGTAGCGGCCGGCGACCGCGAAGGCGACCAGCAACGCGAGCAGGACCAGGAACAGCACCAGGCCGCGCCAGTGAAGCACCTGGACCGCCACGAACCCGCCGAGACCGGCCAGGGTGCCGGTGAGCCCGAGGACCCGGAAGATCCCGCGCCGGGTGAGCGAGGTCCAGGTCGACACGACCACGACCACGAGGCAGAGGAGGGTCAGCAGCGCCCAGCCCGTGCGAGCGGCGACCCCGGAGAGGACGGTCGCCAGCGCGCCGGCCGGGGCGGCCAGCGCCACCACCGCGGCGACGCGGCGTGGCAAACCCGGAACCCTGACGGACTCGCGCACGCACGCCTCCCCGACTCCGAACGCGGCGCGCGACCCTGACATCGGACGCCGAAACTCCTCCCGGTCAGCGTCGTCCGATATGAACGCGGACTTGACGCCTTCGAGGTCGTTCGAGACGGGATCTCCCTTCGTGGCCATCCTTTATGGGCGCGAGGTCCCGCTCGGGGTGGCGGGCTGGCGGTCGCGCCGCGACCTCGGCTGAGGTGGCGCACGCCCTCCCGGACCGGTACCTTCCGGGCGGGGGGGCACTGCGTGGCAGACGAACAGGGCGTACGGATCCATCTTCTCGGCGGCTTCGAGGTCGCCGTGCGAGACCGACCGGTCGTCCCGGGCGAATGGCGGCTCCGCAAGGCCAAGACCCTGGTCAAGCTGCTGGCGCTCGCCGAAGGCCACCGGATGCATCGCGAGGCGCTGGTGGCGGTCCTGTGGCCAGGCCGCGACGGCGCGTCGGCCACCAACAACCTGCACCAGGCGCTCTACATCGCCCGCCGCGTGTTCGGCGGCGCGCCCGGGCTGTTCGCGCTGCGCGACGACATCGTGCTGCTGTCCGACGGCCCGGCCCCGTGGCTCGACACCGAGGCGTTCGACGCCGCCTGTGAGCTGGCCAGGAGCACCCGCGACCCGGAGGACTACCGCGCCGCGGCCGAGCTGTACCGCGGCGACCTGCTCCCCGAGGACCGGTTCGAGGACTGGGCCGAGGCGCCACGCGCGGCGCTCCGCGAGCGGCGGCTGGGACTGCTGCTCGACTACGCCGCGGTGCTGTTGGCCCACGGCGACCACGCGCGGGTGATCGAGGTCATCGGCGCCGTGACCGCCGTCGAGCCGTTCCACGAGGGCGCGCACCGGACGCTGATGCGGGCGCTGGTGGCGAGCGGTCGCCGCTACGAGGCGCTCGCGGTATTCGACCGGCTCCGCGACGCGCTGTCCGACGAGTACGCCGCCGACCCCGAGCCAGCGACCCGCCGACTCTACCGGGAGCTGCTCACCGCCGGCGATCCCGTGCCGGTCCAGACCGGCGAGTCCGCCACCGCCGCGCCGGAGCGGCCGCGCGAGCGCAAGCCCCCGCGGCCGGAGCAGACCTCGTTCGTCGGCCGCCGGCGCGAGCTGTCCGAGATCCAGCGGGCGCTGCACCGGACCAGGCTGCTCACCCTGACCGGGCCTGGCGGCGCCGGCAAGACCCGGCTCGCCTACGAGGCCGCGGCCAGGATGGCCGCTGGCTTCGGCGACGGCGTCCACGTCGTCGAGCTGGCGTCGCTGTCGCGCCCCGAGCTGGTGCCCGAGACGGTCGCATCGGTGCTGGACCTGCCGCTGCCGCAAGCCGAGACCGTGGAGCTCGCCTTGGCCAGGCAGCTCGCCGAGCGACGGCTGCTGCTGGTGCTGGACAACTGCGAGCACCTGCTGGACGTCTGCGCCCGCCTCGCCGACGCCCTGCTCCGCACCTGCCCGGACCTGGTCGTGCTGGCCACCAGCCGGGAGCCGCTGCGGGTCGGCGGCGAGGTGACCTGGCGCACCCCGTCGATGGCGCTGCCCGACCTCCGGCGCCTGCCGCCGGTCGCCGAGCTGGCCGAGCTGGAATCGGTCCGGCTGTTCGTCGAGCGGGCGCGCGACGCGGCGCCGGGGTTCGCGCTGGACGAGACCACCGCGCCCGCGGTCGCCGAGATCTGCGTGCGCCTGGACGGGATGCCGTTGGCCCTGGAGCTGGCGGCGGCGCGGACTTCCGCGCTGGCGCCGGCGCAGATCGCCGCCCGGCTCGACGACGCCCTGCGCATCCTCGGCCGTGGCAGCCGCTCCGCGCTCACCCGCCAGCAGACCCTGCACGCCACCCTGGCCTGGAGCCACGACCTGCTCGACGAGCCCGAGCGGGTGCTGTTCCGGCGGCTGGCGGTGTTCGCGGGCAGCATGTCGCTGGAGGCGGTTGAGCGCGTCTGCGACGGCGGCGACCTCGACGTCGTCGACCTGCTCACCCGCCTGGTCGACAAGTCCCTGGTGCAGGCCGAGCACGTCGAGGGCGCCGCCCGCTACCGCCTGCTGGAGACCATCCGGCAGTTCGCCGACCAGCGGCTGCGCGACGCCGGTGAGCGGCCGGCGCTGGTCGGCGCCCACCGCGACTGGTACGTGGCGTTCGCCGCCGAGCGCGACCCCGAGCGGGCCATCGGCGTGGTCAACGACACCCCGCACGCGCTCGACGTCGAGCACGACAACCTGCGGGCGGCGCTGTCCAGCGGTCTGGCCGACGACCCCGAGGAGGCGCTGCGGCTGGCGGTCAGCCTGTGGCGGTTCTGGCTGGCGCAGGGGCATTTCGCGGAGGGCAGCCGCTGGCTCGAGGCGACCCTCGCCGCCGCGCCGGAGCGGACGCCGCTGCGCGCCAGGGCGGTGATCGCGGCTGGCGCCATGCGGATCCGGCGCGGCGACCTCACCAGTCGCGAGCGCGAGCTCGGAGCCGAGGCAACCGCGATCCTCCGCGAAACCGGCGACCTGGAGGGACTGGCGCAGACGCTGCCGCTCAGCGGCTTCCTGGCCTGGACCGAGGACGACGCCTGGGAGGACGCCGCGCGCCTGATCGAGGAGGGCCGTTCGCTGGCCGGAACCCTCGGCGCGGCGGGCCTGGTCGCCAACGCCACCCACATGCTCGGCGTGCTCGCCCTGCTCCGGGACGCCCGCGAACAGGCCGAGAGCTTGCTGAGCGAGACGCTCGGGCTGCTCGACTCGCTGCCGGCGGAGCTCCCACCGTTCTTCTCGGTGCTGTCGCCCGGCTGGTCATGGGAGCTGGGGCGCGACGGCCAGCCGCGGATGCGGTTCATCGAGACCATACTGCTGTACCGGCGGGTCGGCCCCGCGCAGGCGGCCGCGGCCACCCTGTCGAACCTGGCCCACGCGGTGCGGCTCGACGACCCGGCGCGGGCGCGGGAGCTGCTGGCGCGGAGCCTCGGCGAGTTCGGGCGGCTCGGCGACCTGCACGGCGAGGGGCTCGTCCTCTCCCACCTGGCGAACCTCCACCGCCTGGCCGGCGAGCTCTCCGAGGCGGACGAACTGCTCGACCGGAGCTGGGAGATCCGGCGGCGGCTCGGCGACCGGCGCGGGGTGGGGATGGCGGTGGTCAACCAGGGCCTGGTCGCGGCGGCGGCGGGCGACCTCGGCCGTGCGGACCGGCTGCTCCGCGAGGCGTTCCTGCTGTTCGAGGAGATGGAGGACGGCCCGGGACGCTGGTGTTCGCTGCTCGACCTCGGCCTGGTCCTGCTTGACGCCGGCGAGGACGAGCGGGCGCTGCGCGTGCTGCGGCAGTGGCGCGGCCTGCCGTTGATCCCGTGGTGCTTCCGTGGCCGCGCGTGGGGGCTGCTGAACCTCGCCACGCTGGAGCGCCGGTCCGGCGACCCGGCGGCGGCCGAGCGCTGCGTCGACGAGGCGCGCCGGCGCCTGGTCGCCCTCGGCGACCAGCAGGGGCTCTCCTACCTGGCCGAGCATGCTGAGTCGCCGCTAAGTGGACGCTGAGCGGGCCCCGATAGGGTCGGCGCCGACGGCTGACATCGAGAACGAAGGAGACAGCCATGGCGGTCACCGCCGACGCACGCGAGGTCATCGGCGACGCCACGCTCGGCGAGCTCGAAGACACCCTGCGCGGGACGCTGGTGCGACCCTCCGACCCCGACTACGACCAGGCTCGCGCGGTCTGGAACGCCTCCCACGACCGCTATCCGGCGCTGATCATCCGCTGCGCCGGGACCGCCGACGTGATCCGGGCGGTGGAGTTCGCCCGCAGCGAGGGGCTGCCGGTGGCGGTCCGCGGCGGCGCGCACAGCATCGCGGGGTTCTCGACCAACGACGGCGGGGTGGTCATCGACCTTTCGCCGATGCAGGGCATTCACGTCGATCCGGTCGCACGGAGGGCGGTCGCCCAGCCCGGGGTCACCTGGAAGTCGTTCGACCACGAGACCCAGACCTTCGGGCTCGCGGTCACCGGCGGACTGGTGTCCAGCACCGGGATCTCCGGGTTCACGCTCGGCGGGGGCATTGGCTGGCTGCTGCGCAAGTACGGCCTGACCAGCGACAACCTGGTCTCGGCCGACGTGGTCACCGCCGACGGCCAGCTCATCACCGCCAGCGAGCGGGAGCACCCCGACCTGTTCTGGGCGCTCCGCGGCGGCGGCGGCAACTTCGGCGTGGTGACCTCGCTCGAGTACCAGCTGCACCCGGTCGGTCCGACCGTCTTCGCTGGCGCGGTGTTCTACGCCGCCGACTCGGCGCGGGAGGTGCTTCGGGGCTGGCGCGACCTCACCGCCAGCATGCCCGACGAGCTGACCACGCTCGCCAACATCCTGGTCGCGCCGCCGGTGCCGTTCCTGCCCGAGAGGGTGCACGGCCAGATGGTGGTCGCGATCCTCGGCGTCCACGCCGGCTCCATCGAGGACGGCGCCGATGCGGCGCAGCCGCTGCGCACCCTCGCCGAGCCGATCGCCGACCTGATGGGGCCGATCCCGTACGTCGCCATGCAGTCGCTGCTCGACCCCCTATGGGAGGCCGGCGCACAGAACTACTTCACCTCGGCGCTGCTCGACCGGCTCGACGACGAGGCCATCGACCGGCTGCTCGCCCAGCACGCCGCGGGGCGCGCGCCGGCCCACGAGCTCCACCTGCACCACTGCGGCGGGGCCATGGCCCGGGTGCCCTCCGACGCCACCGCCTACGCGCACCGCGACTCGGCGTTCGTGCTCAACGTGATCGCCAGATCGCCCGAGCGCGCGGGGTTCGACGACCACGCCGCGTGGGCGCGCGAGACCCGCGAGGCGATGCAGCCGTGGAGCGGCGGCGGCTCCTACGTCAACTTCACCTCCGAGGCGGGCGACGACAAGGTCCGGGCCTCGTACCCGCCCGACACCTACGCCCGCCTGGTGGCGGCCAAGGACCGCTACGACCCGACCAACCTGTTCCAGCTCAACCAGAACGTCCGTCCTTCCGGCGCCCGCTGACGGGAATCACGCCGGCGACGGGCCGCGGCACGGGGGGGCCGGGGACCGCGCTGACGCGCGGTCCCCGGCTATGCCGCCGGCTCGGCCAGGGTTAGGCTGTGCCGCTGCGCCCCGGCTACGCCGCCGGCTCGGCGAGGGTCAGGCTGTGCCGCTGCGATAGCGCGACATAGCCGTCCTCGAGCGTCGGAGCGACCTGCTCCGCGTCCGGGGAGGGCCTCGAGGGGGCGACCACGCGGTAGCGTGTGCCATCGGCGCCAGGGAGGGCCGAGAGCACGGTGCCGACCGAGGGGACCGGACCGCTGGTGACCAGCGACCAGACGCCTCCGGTCGCCTGGGCGGTGAGCTCCGCGACGGTCCCGCGGTAGATGAGCCTGCCGCGGCCCAGCACCGCCAGCTCCGTGCAGGTCTGGGCGACGTCGTCGACGATGTGGGTGGACAGGACCACGGTGCGGCGCTGGGCGAGCCCCGACAGCATGGTTCGGAAGCGGATGCGCTCCTCGGGGTCGAGGCCCGCGGTCGGCTCGTCGACGATCAGCAGCTCGGGGTCGTTGAGGAGTGCCTGCGCGATCCCGACCCGACGGCGCATGCCGCCGGAATAGCCTCGCAGCTTGCGATCGGCGGCGTCGGTCAGATTGACCAGCTCCAAGAGCTCGCCGACCCGGCGTCGCCGGTCCCGCCGATCGTCGAGTCCTTTCAGCAGCCCGACGTAGTCGAGGAACTCGCGCGCGGTGAGGTCCGGGTACATGCCCAAGTCCTGGGGGAGATAGCCGAGCAGCCGCCGCACCGCGACCCGCCCCTCCGCGCTCGCGAGGTCGTGGTCGCCGATGGTGATCGTGCCGGCATCCGGCCGGATCAGCCCGGTGAGCAGCCGCATCAGGGTGGTCTTGCCGGCGCCGTTGGCGCCCAGAAGACCGAGGATCCCGCCGGGGAGACTCAGACTGACGTCGTCCAGCGCGCGGATCTTGCCGCGGAAGGTCTTGCTCACCCCGTCGATCTCGAGACGCATGGTTGCTCCTTGGTCGCTGGTGCGGGCGTTCACGAATCGCTGGTGCGGGCGTTCACGGCGTGGGCCGCGAGCAGGATCGCGGCGGCGATGGCGAGCATGAGGGCGAGCGCCAGCAGGGCGGTCCAGGTGGAGGGGTGTGGCCGCAGCACGTTGAGTGCGGCGCCCGGGAAGCGACCGGCGGTGGCGTCGGTCGAGCCGAAGAAGACCAGCAGCGGGTAGTCGCCCGTGAGCGAGAGGACCGTCGCCGCCAGCGACGGGAACTGACTGTCCACCTCGGTCGCGCCGGCCCAGAACCAGATGCCCAGGATCAGCGCGCGGAACAGCGGTGTGGGCATGAGCTGCGGGCCGAGGAACGCCAGCGCTCCGGTGAGCAGCAGCAGCGGCAGCACGATGGCCCCGTACGTCGCCGCTCCCCACAGCAGGGCAACGGGCCGGTCGCGCCAGATCGCGAAGGTCGCCGACACGATCAGGAAGACCAGCGCGAGCGGAACCCCCGTCGCCGCGCAGGCGCCGAGGTACTTGCCGACCAGGCGGGCTCCTCGGCCGCTCGGGGTGACGTCGAGCAGCGGCGCCACGCGCAGCTTGCGGTCCCGAACCAGGCGGTCGGCCAGCACGAAGCCGAACACCATGGCGAACAGCGGGGTGAACGAGCCCATCGAATCGGCCAGCCAGGTCTTCGGGTCGGTGTCGCTGGTAAGGCGGTCCAGATTCTGGGTGCCCATCATCGCCAGCACGGTGAACAGCGCGAAGGGCAGCACGGTCGCGATCCAGATGGCGGGCTTGCGAAGCTGCATCCGCAGCTCATAGCTCGCCGCCGCGGCGAAGCCGGTCATTCCGCCTCCTTGGTGAGCAGCCGGCTCGGCCGGCGCAACAGCAGCCACGCGAGCGTGATCATCGCCACGCCGGCGGCGACCAGGGTCAGCCGGTTGGCCAGCCAGTCGTCGTCGGTGATGGGGCGGGTGGTGGCGAACAGGTAGAGCAGCCGCGACCACCGGTGCTGGCCGATGAGGCTCCCGGCTGCCAGGTGGACGAACCAGAGCACGGTCACCACGCTGGTCGCGGTCGCCGGGCTGCCGGACACCGCGCCGGTCACCAGGCCGAGGCCCGACAGGCAGAGGGTTGGGGCCAGCCAGGTGAGCTGCCCGGCCAGCGGCTCGTGCGCGCCCGGCCAGCGGTCCCACCAGCCGCTGGCGACCATGACGGCGGCCGCGGCCACCGCGATCGCCGCGGCCCAGCCGGCGCTCACGATCAGCCGCCGCAGGATGGTGCCCCGGTACGAGGTCGGCATCGTCAGCTGGAGCTCGACGGCCGGGTCCCTGCCGACCAGGCTCCCCGCCGCGACCCCGGCCGCCAGCGGCAGGGCGAGCTCGAGGGACGATTGCAGGACGAGCGCGGTGCCGCGGTCCGGATAGCCGAGCCTGACGGTCCCATCGACCGCGGCGACGACCAGGATCACCTCCGCGAGCACCGGCGGCAGCAGCGCCACCCAGCCGGCGCGCCGCAGCTCGTGGTGCCAGAGCGATAGTGGTCTCATGCCGGCTGAGTAGCCCCGCGCCGCGCGCCGGTTCACTCGGGCTCAGCCCAGGGTCAGGCGGGGCCAGCGGCCGCGTGGCCGGAGGTGGCGGCGGCTCAGCACGACGACCACCGCCAGCAGCACGAGCGTCGCCGTGACGGTCGCCCGGTTGGTGGCCCAAACCCCGCGCATCGCGACTGCCAGCCATCCGCCCGCCATCGGCGGGACCGCGATCGTCAGTGTCCGCAGCAGCCAGAGCGAGCCGGCCACCATCATCGACGCGGTCGGCGAGATCGCGGTCGCCAGCAGCAGGCTGAGCGTCGACAGCAGGGTCATCGGTCCGAGCCAGCCGGCGATCAGGTCGACCAGGCCGAGGTGCGGGGCGGCCAGCCGCACCACCGCCGACGCCGCCATCGCCAGCGCGAGGTCGTAGGCGAACACCAGCGTCACCCGTGCCAGCAGCACCAGTCGCGGCGAGGTGACCGTGACCGCGAGCGCGTCGAAGGCCGGGTCGCGCTCCGGCCCGTACACGCCGGCGACCCCGGCGACCGCGACCAGTGGCGCGACCAGCGACAGCACGATCGCTCCTGAGCCATTGCCGCCTGCGACCGCGAGCCCCACGGCGCACCCCATGACCAGCAGCGAGGCCAGCCAGAGCGACGGACGGACCAGCCGCAGCTCCGCGCGGAGCAGTTGCGCCACGAAGCTCAGCCCCCGCCGGCGGACCGCCCGCGGCTGCGGGTCGAGGGCGGCCCGGGCGAGCGCGGCGCGAACCGCCGACCTGGCGGCTGCCGTGGCGGCTGGGGCGGCGGCTGGGGTCGCGGCGGCCGGCGGCGCACCTGGCATCGCGGGGGCTGGCGGCGCGGCCGCGCCGGCCACGGCGGTCCAGCTCGCCAGCGCGGCGCGGCACGACGGGCATGCGGCCAGGTGTGCCTCGACCTCGGTTCGTTCGGGCTCGGTCAGCACGCCCGCCGCGTGCTCGGCGAGCAGGTCGGTGCAGTGCCGCTCGGCGTTCGCCTTCATGGCAGCTCCTTGGCGTAGCCACGGTCCTCGAGCGCGCGGCTCAACGCGGCGCGGGCGTGATGCAGCCGGCTCTTGACCGTCCCGACCGGCACGCCCAGGATCTCCGCGATCTCCTGATGGCGAAGCCGGGCGGCGAACGCCAGCGCCAGGACCTCACGTTGCGGTGGGGCGAGCGCGTCGAAGGCGCCGGCGATCGCCTCGGCCCGGGCGTTGGCCAGCGCCCACTCCGCCGGACCGGGCGCTGGGTCGGCCCAGCCGGCGAGGTCCTTCAGCGGCAGGCTCTCGGGCGCACGGACCCGCAGGCGGTTGTGCGCCTGCCGCCGCGCAACCCCGAACAGCCAGGTCGTCACGCTGGAGCGCCTGGCGTAGCGGTCGGCGGAGCGCCACACCGCCAGCAGGGTGTCCTGGAGGATCTCCTCGGCGGTCATCCGGTCGCCCGCGTAGCGCTGGAGAAAGGTGAGCAGCCGCTCGCCGTGCCGCGAGTAGAGCGCGGCCAGCGCGGCAGCGTCGCCGTCCGCGACCCGCGCGAGCAGGACCTCGTCGGCCACGGCCGCCGGGGTGCCGCCGGCGTCGGGCGCGGCCCGCCACGACCGCCACCGCAGGGCGCGGTCCGGTACCGGCATCGCCTCCGCACCTGTGTCCATCGACGAGTGAGTAGCGGCCAAGGATCCCTCGGTTCACGGCCGGCGCTGCCGCCCGCGGGTCACAGCTGGCATTGCCGCCCGCGGGTCACGGCTGGCATTGCCGCCCGCGGCCGACGCCATGCGTTGGCGGGGTCCCCCATGGCGAGGGACGATAGCGGCAGGATCCCTGACTTCGAGGTGATGCGCGATACCCACGGCTGCGCAAGGCTTCGGGACCGTCGTGGGCACGGTCGCGGTCCTGCGACGCTACCCCGTGAAATCGCTGCGCGGCGAGGACCTGCCGGTCGCCGAGGTGGGCGCGCACGGAGTGGCCGGCGACCGCACCCACGCGGTCGTCGACCGGCGCACCGGAAAGGTCGGCAGCGCCAAGAACCCCAGGCTGTGGCGGGCGTTGCTCACCATGTCGGCGACCGCGTGCCCCAATGGGCCGCCGGGCGACGGCGGCGCGCCCGAGGTCTCGATCACGCTCCCGAGCGGCGCGACGGTCTCCAGCCGGGACGCACGGGTCGATGAGCTGCTCTCCGAGGTGCTCGGACGCCCGGTCCGCCTCGCCGACGAGTTGCCGCCGGGCGCCGAGATCGAGCGCGCCGACCCGCTGTCGGTGCTTGCCCATGGCGTCGACGCCGAGGTGCCGATCGTGGTGGGATCGCTGGACCGGCGGGCGGGGCATCCTGACCGGCCGCTGTCGTTCGTCGACTACGCACCCGTCCACCTGCTCACCAGCGCCACGCTGGACCGGATTCGGAACCTGCACCCCGGCGGCGCCGTCGATCTACGCCGCTACCGGCCCAATCTGGTGGTGCGGACCGCGCCCGGCGCCGCCGGGTTCGTGGAGAACCGCTGGGTCGGCCGCTGCCTGCGGATCGGCGCGCAGCTCGTCGTGCGAGTGGTGGTGAACACCCCGCGCTGCGCGATCCCCACGCTCGCCCACGGCGAGCTGCCGCGCGACACCAACGCGCTCAGGGTCCTCGCCGACCACAACCGCCTGCCGGTTCCCGATAGGGGCGAGTTGGCCTGCGCCGGCGTCTACGCCCAGGTCGTCGAGCCCGGCACGATAAGCAATGGCGACCAGGTCAGCTTGCTGCCGTCCGACGGCGATGGCTAACCGCCACGTTCCAGCAGTTGCTTCAGGTTCTGGTAGCTCTTCGGCGCGGTCTTTGCGGTCATGCGGCGAATGACCTCGAGCGGCAGCAGCTTGCCGAAGCCGTGCCCCTCGAAGTCCAGTGAGATCGTGACCTTCGAACGTGTGCCGCCCTCGAGCGGCTCGACGGTGAGGTCCGTGTTCGGGCGGAACGGACCGTCGACGCCGCGGGCGGCCCAGCTCCTCGGCCGCT
>JBEDUQ010000272.1:0-55294 GCA_040414855.1 Actinomycetota bacterium | reverse complement strand
ACTCACACGCCAGCCCATCGGACAGGCCGGCGGGGTCGCACGCGGCTAGTTCGGCGATCTGGGCGGCCAGCCCCTCCAGCCCCACAGGCACCGGGCCAGGGGGCACCCGGCCGGGGGTCCTGTCCGGCAGAGGGGAACTGGTGTTCGAGTCCATGGCGCAACGCTACCCCGCCTGGCAACCCCCAACCAGGGCAAACACAAAATTGTGGATAACCAAATTGAAGTGCTCCACACACGGCGCTGGAGTCGCCCCGATGCGGCGCCCCGTCCCGGCAAGGGCCGCCCCAACGCGGCCCGGTGCGCCCCGACGCGCCCCCGGTCGGTCTCGGTGAGGGCCGCGCTCAGCTCTGGCGGTGGGGGGCGGGGCCCTCCGCGGGTTGCTCGGCCGGTTGCTCGGCGGGCTCGGCGGGCTCGGCGTCCTCCCCGGCCGGCCGCTCGGGCTCGCCCTCGGCGGGCGGCGGCCGGAAGGCGACGTCGACGTGGACCTCGGGGCGGCGCTCCTCGGCCTTGGCCAGCTCCTCGAGCACCCGCTTGTCGCCCTCGGTGAGCGGCGGCGGCATCAGGCTGCGGGGGTACAGGCGCTTGACGAGCACCACGTTCAGCTCGGCCGAGTACAGGAACAGCTGCGCGCCCAGGTAGAGCCAGGAGAGGAGCCCGATGACGAGGGCGAGCGTGCCGTAGACCTGGCTGGCGCTCTTGATCGAGTGGGTCACGTAGTAGCCGCCGACCACCTGGAGCACGCTCCAGCCGGCCCCCGCGACCACCGTTCCCGGCAGCAGCTCCCGCCACGGGCGCCTCGGTGCGGTCAGCACCCTGAACGCGAACATGAACAGCAACAGGTTGAGCACCAGCGTGCCCAGAAACGGCAGCGTGCGCCCCACCACCGGCAGCCCGGGGACGGTCCCGAGCCCGGACAGCACCGTGGCGGCCACCGCGCCGAGCCCGAGCACCAGCAGGATCCCGAAGCCTCTGGCGAGCCGCATCCAGAAGCTCGGCCACTGCTTGCGCGGCAGGCCCCAGACGATGTTCATGGCGTTCTGGGCCTGCTGGGTGATGCCGAGCCCGGCCCAGAGTGTGCCGATGAGGCCGACCGCCAGCGCCAGCCCGCTGCCCTGGATCGAGTGGATGTCGTGCTCGATCTGGTCGCCGATGACCGGGAACTGCGCCAGCGTGGAGTGCACGATCCGCTGCTGGAGCTCGGGCTGCCCGGCCAGCACGAACCCGAGCACGGTCACCATGACCAGCAGCAGCGGGAACAGTGAGAAGAAGCCGTAGTAGGCGAGCAGCGCGGCCAGGTTGCCGGCCTGGTCGTCGCCGAACTTGCGCACCACCGCGAACGGCACCGCCAGGGCGCGATTGCGCTGCTGGTAGCGGTCCATGCGGAACAGCAGCCGCCGAGCCCGGTCGAGGATCCGCCGCAGCGCCGTCATGCTCGTTCCCCCCAGTCAAGCCGAGCCGGCCCGGCTCCGCGCCGGCCCCCAACCGGCGTTACCGGGCTCATACCCGCTGGAGCCCGAAGGAACGCGGCCCTGTGGCATGATGCCTGCAAGCCGAGCGCCTGGCGCGAATCCACCCTTGGCGACAAGCATCCACACCGAGCGCATCGAGGTAAAGCATCTATCGTGGCTGACCCCAAGACCCTGCTCAGCACCCGCTTCCGGGCAGCCCTGGAGGCCGCTTTCGGCGAGGAGTGGGCGGACACCGACCCGCTGATCCGGCCGTCGTCCTTCGGGGACTACCAGGCCAACCTCGCCATGAGCCTCGCCAAGCGGCTGCGACGGCCGCCGCGCGAGGTCGCCGAGGCGCTGGCCGGGCAGCTCGAGGTCGGCGACCTCTGCGAGTCGGTCGAGGTCAGCGGCCCCGGCTTCATCAACCTGACGCTGCGGGCCGGCTGGATCGCCGAGGAGGCGACACTGGTCGCCTCCGACGACCGCCTCGGCGTGCCGCTGGCCGCCGAGCCCCAGGTCACCGTGGTCGACTACTCCGCGCCAAACGTCGCCAAAGAGATGCACGTCGGGCACCTGCGTTCGACCGTGATCGGCGACGCGCTGGCGCGGGTGCTCGGCTTCCTCGGCAACCGGGTGATCCGCCAGAACCACCTCGGCGACTGGGGCGCCCCATTCGGGATGCTGATCGAGCACCTGATCGACATCGGCGCAGCCGATAGCGCCAAGCTGACTGTCCGCGACCTGAACCTCTTCTACCAGCAGGCCAGGGAGAAGTTCGACGGTGACCCGGACTTCGCCGAGCGCGCCCGCCGCCGGGTTGTCGAGCTCCAGGCCGGCGACGAGACCACCCTGCGGCTCTGGCGGATGCTGGTGGACGAGTCGCTACGGCACTTCCGCGCCATCTACGACCGTCTCGGCGTGCTGCTCACCGACGACGACCTCGACCCCGAGAGCAGCTACAACCCCGAGCTGCCCGGCATCGTCGCGGAGCTTTCGGAGAAGGGCCTGCTGCGCGAGAGCCAGGGCGCGCTGTGCGTGTTCCCGCCCGGGTTCACCGGCCGCGACGGCGAGCCGCTGCCGCTGATCGTCCGCAACAGCATGGGCGGCTACAACTACGCCACCACCGACCTCGCGGCCGTCCGCAGGAGGGTCGACGAGTTCGGCGCGACCCACCTGGTCTACGTGGTGGGCGCGCCGCAGGCGCTGCATTTCGCGATGGTCTTCGAGACCTGTTGCATGGCCGGGTGGCTGCGCGACCAGCGCGCCGAGCACGCCGCCTTCGGGTCGATCCTCGGGACCGACGGCAAGATGCTGCGCACCCGCAGCGGCGACCCCACCAAGATGGTCGACCTGCTCGACGAGGCCGAGGTGCGCGCCGCCAAGGTGATCGAGGACCGCGGCGAGCTGGACCCGGAGGAGCGCGTGCGGGTCGCCCACACCGTCGCCATGGGCGCGCTCAAGTACTTCGACCTGTCTTTTCAGCGCGAGCGCGACTACGTGTTCGACTGGGACCGGATGCTCGCCTTCGACGGCAATACCGGCGCATACCTGCAGTACGCGGTCACCCGGATCCGCTCGATCTTCCGTCGCGGCGGTATCGCCGTCGAGGACGCCGCCGGCGCGCCGATCCTGGTCAGCGAGCCTGCCGAGCGGGCGCTGGCGCTGAAGCTGCTGGGTCTGGGCGAGGCGGTCGAGAGCGTGGCCGCCACGCTGGAGCCGCACCGCCTCACCACCTACCTGTTCGAGCTGGCCAGCGCCTTCACCGACTTCTTCGAGGCGTGCCCCGTGCTCCAGTCGGAGGGAGCGGTCCGCGAATCGCGCCTGGCGCTGTGCGCGCTCACCGTCAGGGCGCTGACCTTGGGTCTCGACCTGCTCGGGATCCGCGTTCCCGAGCGGATGTAAGCTCCCGCCAATCCCTTTCCCTGTCTCGTTCGGACGAGATCGGGATAGGTGTCATCATGGAATCATCATGGAGTCGCAAGCGCGGTCCGCGACTCGAGGCATGATCGAGGCGGGAGAGACGACGTGGAGCTGCTCCGCCCGCAGGACGCCTTCTTCCTCTATACCGAGACGAGCTGCGTCCAGCAGCACGTCGGCGGCCTGGCGATCCTGAGTCCCTCGGACCGGCCGGAAGGCCCGCTCCGCACCGACGAACTGGCCGAGCTGCTGGCCGGCAGGCTGACCCGTCTGCCCAGAATGCGCCAGCGGCTCGGCGTGCCACCGCTCGGCCTGGCCCGCGCGGCCTGGGTCGACGAGGACGCCTTCGACCTCGACTGGCATATCCGGCGGCGTGAGCTGCCCAAACCGGGCGGCTGGAAGGAGCTCTGCGAGACGGTCGAGCGGCTGATGGCGGAGCCGCTGGACCGCGGCCGGCCGCTCTGGGAGCTGCACCTGATCGAGGGCTTCGAGGACGGCTCCCAGGCGCTGGTGCTCAAGCTGCACCACGCGATCGCCGATGGGCTCGGCGCCGTCAACGTCGCCCACCACCTGTTCGGGCTCTCCGGGGTCCGGGGCGGGGTGGCGAGGCGGCTCCGCCTGGCCACGGCCGCCGACGCCGATGACCACGCCAGCCGCGAGCCGCAGCCGGCGCCGAGCCCGGCGCGGCTGTTTTGGGGGACCCTGGCGGCCCACTCCGCGGCGCCATGGGCCGCCTTCGGCAGGGCGATCATGCGCACCATCCGGCACCCGGCCAGGTCGTTCCGCCGCGCCGGCGAGATCGTCATCGGCATCTGGCAGCTGGCCCGCGCCGGCACCGCGCCCAAGACGCCGCTGAACCGGAAGGTCGGCGCGCGGCGCCGGATCGTGCTCACCGACGTGCCGCTCGACCAGGTCAAGAAGATCCGCGGCAAGCTGGGCGGCACCATCAACGACATCGTGCTGACGCTGATTGCCGAGGGCGTCCACAGCCTGCTGGACCGCCGCGGCGACGACGCCACCATCCGGGTGATGGTGCCGGTGGCCGTGCGGCCGCCGGGCCAGGCCGCCGCGCCGGGCACCTGGACCTCGGCGCTGTCGGTCGACGTGCCGGTCGGGCCGATGCGCTCGCCGGAGCGGCTCGCCGCCGTGCGGGCGCTCACCAAGCGGGCGAAGCGGTCGCACCAGGCGCTCGGCGCGAGCTTCCTGATGCAGGTGGTCGGTGCCTGGGCGCCGGCGCCGCTGCACGCCCGCGCCGCGCGCTTCGCCTACCGGGGGCGCTGGTTCAACCTGATCGTCACCACGCTCGGCGGCATCGCCGCGCCGATCCAGCTCGCGGGGGCGAGGGTCGAGGTCGCCTACCCGCTGATGCCGCTGGCCGAGGACGTCGGCATCACCGCCGCGGCGATGACCTGGGGCGACCGGCTGACCATCGGCCTCACCGCCGACGCCGACCTCGTTCCCGACCTGGAGCGGGTCTCCGCCGCCCTGGCCCTCTCCGCCGAGCGCCTCCTCGAGGCCGCCTCCGACCCCGGCGCCGCCCGCGCCAGCTGGGCGGTCTGAGGGGGGCGTTCAGGCCCGTCGCCCGCGCGGCTGGGGCCGGCCCGTTTGGCCGAGCGGGTGGGGTCGCCGTTTCGCCCCGCGCGGCCCGGCTGGCCGGGGGTCGGCGCCCGCCTCAACCTGAGGTCGTCGCCTTCACCTCTCGCGGCCCGGGCGGCGTGGGTGGGCCAGGCCGGTGAGGACGGCGGCGGCCAGGGCCGGGGTGACGCGGGCCTGGCCGAGGCCCAGCTCGACCAGCCGCTGGAAGCGCTCGGGGGAGCCGTCGGCGCCGGCCAGCGCGGCGCAGGCGAGCGGGCGCCAGCGAATCGCGGCGCCGAGCACGGCCGCGTGCCGGAAATGCCGTCCCAGCAGCCGGCCGACGAGTCCTCGGTAGGTGGCCAGCGGCCGGGCGGGGGAGCGGAGCGCGGCTTGGGCCGCCAGCCGTCCCGAGGCCAGCGCGTAGTAGATCCCCTCGCCCGAGAGCGGGTTCACCATCGAGGCGGCGTCCCCGCACAGCAGCACCCTGCCCGCGCCCGCCAGCGGCCGCCGCCCCGAGAACGGCAGGTGGTGGGCGCGCAGGCTCGCCGGGTCCGGCTCGGCGCCGGGGAGCAGGGCGCGCAGGCGCCGCTCCAGCTCGGCCTTCCCGCCGCCGGCGAGCCGGCTGCGGAGCAGCCCGTAGCCGACGTTGCGCAGACCGGTGCCGGTCGGGAACGACCACACGTAGGCGGGCCAGCCCTCCTCGACCCAGCCGATCAGCTGCTCGTCGGCGTCTTGGGGCGCCGGCGCGTAGCCGCGCAGCGCGATCGCAGTGTGCCGGTCGGGGCTGGAGGGCGCGCCGATCAGCCGGCGGACCGTCGAGTTCGCCCCGTCCGCCCCGATCACGGCCGGCGCGGCGAGCTCGCCATTGACCACCGCCAGCCCGTCGCGCCGCTCGATCGCGCGGACCCGCTCACGCTCCAGCACCGCGCCGGCCTCGACCGCGAGCGCGACCAGGCGCGCGTCGAGCACCCGCCTCGGCACCACCCAGCTCGGCAGCGCGCTGGTGCCGGCGACCTCGATGCCGCCGGGCGCCAGCAGCCGCAGCCGCCGGAGCGGCGGGTAGCCGTCGAGCGCGGAGGCCGCACCGAGCGCGGCCAGATCGGCGGCGGCGTGCGGGCCGATACCGTCGCCGCAGGCCTTGTCGCGCGGGAACGCCGCCCGGTCCAGCAGCAGCACCCGGGCGCCGGGGTCCAGGCGCATCGCCTCCAGCGCTGCGGCGGCGCCAGCCGGGCCGGCGCCGGCGACGATCAGGTCCCAGGTGGATGGCCGCACCCGGCCAGTATCCCGCGCGGCGGGTCGGTCGGGGCGGCTCTCATACCAGGCTGGTCGCGGGCGGCTACCGGATGGCTACCAGTGGTCCCAGTGGACCATGGTGTCGAGCGGGCGGCGCGCGGCCGGCTTGAACTCGGTGCCGATGGTGTAGGCGACCGGCAGCAGCGCGGCCTGCATCACCCGGTCGTAGTCGATCCCCAGGATCTCCGCCGCCTCGCGCTCGTGGAGCAGGTGGAAGGTGGTCCAGACCGAGCCGAGGCCGCGCGAGCGGGCGGCCAGCATGAAGCTCCAAGCCGCCGGGATGATCGACGCCCACCGGGAGGCCTGCATGAACGCCGCGGCGCCCTCGGTGCGGCCCTCGACGCACGGGATCACGTGGACCGGCACCTCGTGGATGTGCTCGGCCAGGTAGCGGACCGCGTCGCCGATGCGGGTGACGGTCGGGTCGGCGGCCGCGGCGCCGGAGCGGCGCTCCAGGTAGGGGCCGGCGACCCTGCGCCAGAGCTCGCCGAGGGCGGCGCGCTTCTCGGCGTCGGTCACCACCACGAAATGCCAGTTCTGGGCGTAGCTCGCGGTCGGGGCCTGCTGGGCGAGCCGCAGGCAGTCCTCGAGCACCTCGCGCTCCACCGGCCTGGTCAGGTCGAGCCGCCTGCGAACGCTGCGGGTGGTCGAGAGCAGCTCGTCGGTCGTCAACGTCAACTCGGGCATCATGGCCAGATCATCGCATGGCCGCGCGGCCGCGCGAAGCCGTCCCGCCCGCCTCACCCAGGCCGGTCCGGCCGCTTGACCCGGCCCGTCCCGCCCGCTCACCCGCTCACCCGCTCGACCGGGACCGTTCGGCGCCGCGGCGAGGTCCCGGTCAGGCCCGGTCCATGGCGCGCCGGACGCGCTTCTCGGACACCGCGTAGGGCGTGCCGAGCGACTGCGCGAAGTAGCTGACCCGCAGCTCCTCGAGCATCCAGCGGACCTCCCGAAGCGCCTCGCCGGCGTCGGCGCCAGCAGGCAGGCGGTCGAGCACCGCCCGGTAGTCCGCCTCGAGGTCCTGGACCTGGACCATCAGCTCCTCGTCGCGGCCGGGGTGTTCGCCGAGCTTGCGGAGCCGCTGCGCGATCCCCTGGACATAGCGGAGCAGGTCAGGCAGCCGCCGCAGCCCCGTCGCGGTGACGAAGCCTTTGTAGACCAGCCCGTCCAGCTGCGTCCTGACGTCCTCCAGCGAGGGCCCGAGGGCGGCGCCGCCGACCCCCTGGAGCAGCAGCTCGACCTCGCGGACCGCCTCGAGAATGCGCTCGACCCTGCCGACCACCTCCAGCACGGTGTCGAACAGCTCGCCGCGGACCTTGTCGTGGAGCTTGGCGAAGCCCTCCTGGTCCCAGGCCGGCCCGCCCGCCTCGGCCATCAGCGCGTCAGCGGCGCAGGCGATGCAGTCGTCGAACAGGTCGACCGCGCTGCCGTGCGGGTAGTCGCGCAGGGTCAGCTTCTGCCTGTTGCCGAGCTGGGAGAGCACGAACTTGACCGGCGACGGCGAGTTGCGGAGCAGCAGCCGGCGGGTGCCGGCCCACATCGCGTGGCGCTGCTCGTCCTCGGTCTCGAGCGTGCGCACCGAGACGGCGCCGCCCTCGTCGACCAGCGCCGGGTAGCCCTGGACCACGCGGCCGTCGCGCTCGCGCTCGACCGTGCGTGGCAGCGTGCCGATGGTCCATCCGCGCAGGTCGCGCAGCTCGATGCCGCCGGCCGCCTCCGCGATCGCCGCGCGGACCTTCGGCTTCAGGCGCAGCTTCAGGCGCCCGAGGTCCTTGTCCTCGGAAAGCTCGGCGCCGCGGTCGTCCACCACCCTGAAGGTGACCTTGAGGTGGTCGGGGACCCGGTCGAGGTCCCAGGCGTCCGGCGGCACCACCACGCCGCCCATGCGTCGCAGCGCCTCGGCCAGCGCGGTGGTGAGCGCGCCGTCCAGCGGCGTCATCCGCTCCAGCGCCTTCCTGGCGTGGTCGGGGGCGGGCGCGAAGTTGCGCCGCAGCTGCTTGGGCAGCGAGCGGATCAGCGCCGTGGCCAGCTCCTCCCGCAGGCCTGGGACCTGCCAGTCGAAGCCTTCGGGCCGGACCTGGTTGAGCACGGCGACCGGGACGTGGACGGTGACGCCATCGGCGCTGGCGCCGGGCTCGAACTGGTAGGTGAGCGGCAGCCGCAGCCGGCCCTGCGGCCAGACGTCCGGATAGTCGGACTCACTGACGTCGCCGGCGCCGTCCTTGATCAGCATCGACTTCTCGAAGTCGAGCAGGTCCGGCTGGGTCCGGCGGACCTGCTTCCACCAGCTGTCGAAGTGCCTGGCGGACACCACCTCGGCGCCGACGCGGCGGTCGTAGAACTCGAACAGCGTCCAGTCGTCGACCAGGATGTCGCGGCGCCGAGCCCGGTGTTCGAGGTCCTCGACCTCCTCGAGCAGCTCGCGGTTGTCGTGGAAGAACTGGTGGCGGGTCTCCCACTCGCCCTGCACCAGCGCGTGGCGGATGAACAGCTCGCGCGAGGTCTCGGGGTCGATCCGCCCGTAGTTGACCCGCCTCGAGGCGACGATCGGCACCCCGTAGAGGGTGACCTTCTCGGACGCCATCACCGCGCCCGCGCGCCGCTCCCAGTGCGGCTCGCTGTAGTTGCGCTTGACCAGGTGTTGGGCGAGCGACTCGACCCACTCCGGGTCGATGCGGGCGGCGACCCGTGCCCACAGCCGGGTGGTCTCGACCAGCTCGGCTGCCATCACCCAGCGTGGCGACTTCTTGAACAGCGCCGAGCCGGGCGAGATGGCGAAGCGGGCGCCGCGCGCCCCGAGGTACTCGTGGCGCTCCGGGTCCTTCAGCCCGATATGGGAGAGCAGCCCGGCCAGCAGCGAGCGGTGGATGGCGTCGGCGTCGTCCGAGGCGCCGGCGGAGGAGACCCCGAAGCCTCTGACGACCTGCCTGAGCTGGCTGTAGACGTCCTGCCACTCTCGCACGCGCAGGTAGTTGAGGAACTCGGCCCTGCAGAGCTTGCGGAACTGGCTGGACGACAGCTCCTCCTGCATCTGCTGGATATATCGCCAAAGGTTCAAGTAGCTGAGGAAATCTGAATCCTTGTCGACAAAGCGATGGTGCTTCTCGGCGGCGGCCTGCTGCTTGTCGGTTGGGCGCTCGCGCGGGTCCTGGATCGACAGTGCGGCGGCGATCACCATCACCTCGCGAACGCAGCCGTTGGCCTTGGCCTCCAGCACCATGCGCCCGAGCCGGGGGTCGACCGGCAGCTCCGCGAGCTTGCGCCCGAGCGGCGTCAGCCGCCGGTCGGCGTCCTTGGTTGACGGGTCGAAGGCGCCCAGCTCCTCGAGCAGCTGCACGCCGTCGCTGATATTGCGGCGGTCGGGCGGGTCGATGAACGGGAACGCCGCCACGTCGCCGAGCCCGAGCGTGGCCATCTGGAGGATCACCGATGCGAGGTTGGTCCGCAGGATCTCCGGGTCGGTGAACTCGGGCCGTGACTCGAAGTCGTCCTCCGAGTAGAGCCGGATACAGATGCCGTCCGAGGTCCGCCCGCAGCGGCCCTTGCGCTGGTTCGCCGACGCCTGCGAGATCGGCTCGATCGGGAGCCGCTGGACCTTGGTGCGGTGGCTGTAGCGCGAGATCCGCGCCGTGCCCGGGTCGATCACGTACCGGATGCCGGGGACGGTCAGCGAGGTCTCGGCCACGTTGGTGGCGAGCACGATCCTGCGGCCGGTGTGCGGCTGGAAGACGCGCTGCTGCTCGGCGGCGGAGAGCCGGGCATAGAGCGGCAGGATCTCGGTGCGGCTCGGGTCGAGCCGGCGGAGCGCATCGGCGGTGTCGCGGATCTCCCGCTCGCCGCTCAGGAACACCAGGATGTCGCCAGAGCCCTCGGCGCAGAGTTCGTCGACGGCGTCGCCGATCGCCTGGATCTCGTCGCGGTCCTCGTCGGCCTCGTCCAGCGGCCGGTAGCGGACCTCGACCGGGTAGGTCCGGCCGGAGACCTCGATCACCGGGGCGTTGCCGAAGTGGCGCGAGAAGCGCTCGGGGTCGATTGTCGCCGAGGTGATGATCACCTTGAGGTCGGGACGCCGCGGCAGCAGCTGGGCGAGATAGCCGAGGATGAAGTCGACGTTGAGGCTGCGCTCGTGCGCCTCGTCGATGATCAGCGTGTCGTACTGGCGCAGCATCCGGTCCCGCTGCATCTCGGTCAGCAGGATCCCGTCGGTCATCACCTTGACCAGCGTGTCGTCGCTGGCGTGGTCGTTGAAGCGCACCTTGAACCCGACCACCCCGCCGAGCGGTGTCTCCAGCTCGTCGGCGACCCGCTGCGAGACGGTGCGCGCGGCGATCCGGCGAGGCTGGGTGTGGCCGATCGCGCCGCGCACGCCCCGGCCCAGCTCCAGGCAGAGCTTGGGGAGCTGGGTGGTCTTCCCCGAGCCGGTCTCGCCGGCGACGATCACCACCTGGTGGTCGCGGATGGCCTCGGCGATCTCGTCCCGCCGCTGGGCGATCGGCAGCTCCTCCGGGTACCGGATCGCGGGCACGCTGGAGCGCCGCCGGGCGACGCGCCGCTCGGCGGCGTCGACGTCGGCGGCGAGCCTGGCGACCGCCGCGGGACGCGCGTCCTCGCGCTGCCTGCGGGCACGGTCGAGCCGCCGGCGCAGCTGGTGCTGGTCGCGGATGGTCAGCTCGGGCAGGCGCGCGGCGAGGTCGGCGATGCGGTCCTTCACGGTCGGGGTGCTCATCCACTCCTGGGCAGGGTCGGCAAGGGGTTGGGCGTTCTGGGGGCCGGCGCGGCGGCTACGGAAAACCCAAGGTACAGCGCCGCCCGGGCGCGGGATATTCCATTTGGAGGCCGGGCGGGTCGGGCCCGCGGCTCTGGGGCTCGGACCCTTTAACGCTCGCCTTCGGAAGGCGCTCGGTCGAGCAGCATGAAGTCCTCGACCCCGAGCCTTTGCAGGATCAGCCCGATCGGGCGCGGCACCAGCCGCCGCGAGGGGTCGTGGACCACCCGCGGCGCCACCAGGTCCACGCGGCGGCCGACGGTCAGGGCGGTGCAGCCGCCCGCGGCGAGCACGTTGCGGGCCCACTGGGTGTCGCGACCGTAGGTGAGCGCGATCACGTAGCCGCCGCCCGGGCGCCGGAACATGTTGACGGGGGTGCGGTACTGACGGCCACTGGTCCTCCCGCGGTGGACGACGATCCCCAGGCCGGGGACCCAGCCTGCGAAGGTCCGAACCGCCGGGTTGGTCACCCTGCGGTTGAAGCGGGCGAGACGCTTGGGAAGCGGCATGGACAGGGCAGACCATATCAGCTCGGTCGGCGCCGGGCGGAGCCGCGACCAGCGCCGCGCCCCGAGCCCCGCCGGCGCCGCGCCCGGCGCCCCAACGGAACCGCCAGGGAGCACCAACCGGAGCCCCACCGGAACCCCGAGCCGAGCACCGACCGGAGCCTGGTAGCCTTCGGCGCGTGACGACCACGGAGGGGACAGGGGCGGCAGAGGGACCGCTGCGCCGCCGCCCGCAGCTGGCGCTGCTGGTGGAGGGCGGCGACCGCAGAGGGCTGCTGCACGACATGACCGCGGCGATCCTGCGGCACGGCGGCGATATCGTCTCGGTCGAGATCGTCGAGCGGGGCGCGCGCAGCTCGATCTACTGGGAGCTCGAACGCATCGACGATCCCGACAGCCTGGAGCGGGCCTTCCTGGAGATCGACGTGGTCACCTCGATCCGCCGGCTGCCGAGCATGTTCCAGGTCTACGGCAAGCGGATCATCGTGGTCGGCGGCGGCGCGCAGGTCGGCCAGGTCGCGCTCGGCGCGATCGGCGAGGCCGACCGCCACAACATCCGTGGCGAGAAGATCAGCGTCGACACCATCCCGATCGTCGGCGAGGAGAACCTGGCCAGCGCCGTGCGCGCGGTGGCGCGGCTGCCGCGCGCGGTCGCGGTGGTGCTGGCCGGCGCGCTGATGGGCGGCGAGGTCACCGCCGCGGTCGACGAGGTCAGGGCGCGCGGGATCATGGTGGTGTCGCTGAACATGGCCGGCACCGTCCCCGACCACGCCGACCTGGTGGTGACCGACCCGGTCCAGGCGGGCGTGATGACGGTGATGGCGATCGCCAGCACCGCAAGCTTCGACATCGAGCGGGTCCGCGGGCACCGCTACTGACCCGCTTCTGAGCGCTTCTGACCTCCGCCCGGGCTGCGTTAGCATCGCCCGATGCTGCGGCCCACCTATCCGATCGCCACCGGACGCCTGCTGCTGAGGCCCTACTCCATGGACGACCTGGAGGCGCTCCACGCCATCCAGTCGCTCCCCGAGGTCGCCCGCTACCTCTACTGGGAGCCGCGCTCCCGCGACGAGGTGCGCGAGGTGCTGGCGCGGCGGGTTCGGCGCCCGACCCTGGAGGTCGAGGGCGAGACCCTGGTGCTGGCGATGGTGCTGCCCGAGTCCGGCACGCTGGTCGGGGACGTCAACCTCCACTGGCTCAGCCGCCAGCACCGCCAGGGCGAGATCGGCTTCGTGCTGCACCCCGCGCACCACGGCCGCGGGTTCGCCGGCGAGGCGGCCGCGGTGCTGCTGCGCCTCGGCTTCGAGCAGCTCGGCCTGCACCGGATCATCGGCCGCTGCGACGGCCGCAACACCGCGTCGGCCAAGGTCATGGAGCGGCTCGGCATGCGCAGGGAGGCCCACTTCCGGCAAAACGAGCTGGTCAAGGGCGAGTGGTGCGACGAGCTGGTCTACGCGATGCTCGCCGACGAGTGGCGCGCCCGCGCTCAGCAGCCGCCGGGCAGGTAGGCGTTCGTCTGCAGCGAGCCGCCGTCCACCGGGTTGGCCAGCAGCCCGGTGCGGTGCATCCAGTCGCCGTAGGAGCGCCACGCGGCCTGGTCCATGCAGCCGACCGGCGCGCCGCCCGGTGGCCGCAGCAGCCGCAGGGTCTCGGGCACGCTGCGCTCCAGGAACGCCGGCTGGTAGCTGGTCGCCTGCCGCATGCCGTTGATCGCGGCCGTCGGGTCGGCGATCGCCGCCTGGCTGCCCCCTCGGACCGCGTCCAGGAAGCGGCGCACCATCGCCGCGTAGGCCTGGTCGCTGCCCAGCCGCTTGGCGTTGGCGACCACCACCAGCTCGTCGTAGGCGGGCACGCCGAGCTGGTCGACCGGCAGCACCACCGGCTTGGCGTGGGTCTCCTGCTCGATCTGGATCGCCTCGACGTTGCGGTAGCCGCCCAGGATCGCGTCGACCTTGTGGGACAGCAGCGAGGTCACCAGGTTGAAGCCGACGTTCACCTTGCGGACGTCCCCCGGCCCGAGCCCGCCGCTCCGCAGCACCGTCGCCAGGGTCGCGTCGTCGGTCGGGATGCCGGTGACGCCGACGCTGTGGCCGCGCAGCGCGGCCGCCGAGGTGATCCCGGAGCCGGACAGCGAGATCAGCGAGTTGAGCGGCACCGGCACCAGGGCGGCGACCGCCTTGACCGGCAGCCCCTTCTCCGCGGCCAGGAAGAGGTCCGGCTGGTAGCTGATGGCCAGGTCGACCTGGTTGAGGCCGACCAGCTTGATCGGCGCGCTCGGGTCCGAGGGCGGCCGCATGGTCACCGCCAGCCCCTGCCGCTGGAAGAAGCCGTGCTGCTGTGCGTAGTAGAGGCCGGTGTGGTCCGGGTTCGGGATCCAGTCCAGCGACAGGTTGACCGGCTGGCCGCCGCCCGACCCGGAGGTCGATCCCGCCGCGCCGCCGCCGCAGCCGGCGGCCACCAGCGCCAGCGCCACTATCACTACGAGCAGTCCGACCGGGAAGATCACGTGCTGTCGTTTCATGCCAGTTCAGCCCTCCTCCGCCTCGCCGCGCCGGCCCGCTCGCGTCGTGCCGCCCTGGCCGCCGGCGCCCACGGGACGAGCAGGCGCTCGGCCAGGTGGACCAGCAGGAACAGCCCGAGCGACAGGGCCGTCAGGATCACGATCGCGGCGAAGATCCGCGGGGTGTTGAGGTTCGGGGTCGCCTGGAGCATCAGATAGCCGAGGCCGGCGCTCGAGCCGGCCCACTCGCCGAAGACCGCGCCGATCGCCGCGTAGGTGGCGGCCACCCGCATGCCCGAGAACGCCAGCGGCAGCGCCGACGGCAGCTCGACGCGCCGGAAGATCCCCAGTCGCGTGCCGTGCAGCGTCCGCATCATCCGGACCAGGTCCTCGTCGACCGAGCGCAGCCCGTCGACGGTATTGACCACGATCGGGAAGAAGCAGATCAGGGCGACGATCGCCAGCTTGGGCGCCAGGTCGAAGCCGAGCAGGATCACCAGGATCGGCGCCAGCACCACGATCGGGATCGTCTGGGAGCCGATCAGGATGGGGTAGAGCGCCCGCCGGAGCGTGCCCGACAGGTGCAGCACGACCGCCAGACCGAGGCCGCCGGCGACCGCGATCGCGAAGCCGAGGGTGACCTCGCGCAGGGTCACCAGCGAGTTGTCGAACAGCAGACGGCCGTCCCTGGTGAAGTCCGCGCCGATCGCCGACGGTGCCGGCAGCAGGTAGTCGGGGACGTGCAGGCCACGGATGGCCGCCTCCCAGATCCCCAGGCCGGCCACCACCACCGCCGCCGCGGGCCCGTACCGCCGCCACCAGCCGTAACGCCGCCACCAGCCGGCCCGCGCCATCGCCCGGCTCATGCCGGAGCCTCCAGCGCTTCCAGCGCCTCCATGGCCGGTCTCATGCCGGGGTCTCCAGCGCTTCCAGGGCCTCCATGACCTCGCGCCTGACGGCCAGGAAGGACGGGCTGGCGACCACCTCGCGGCGCGGCCCGGCGCGGAACGCACGGTCGAGCCGGACCTGGAGCCGGTGGACCACTTGGCCGGGCCGGGCCGACAGCACCACCAGCTGGTCGGCGAGCAGCAGCGCCTCCTCCACGTCGTGGGTCACCAGCACCACCGTGCCCGGCTGCGCGTCCAGCGCGCCGGCGAGCCACTCCTGCATCCGTGCGCGGGTGAGCGAGTCGAGCGCGCCGAAGGGCTCGTCGAGCAGCAGCACGGGCTTGCCGGCCAGCAGCGTGCGCAGGAACGCGACCCGCTGGCGCATGCCGCCGGACAGCTCGGCGGGCAGCGCGCGCTCGAACGCGCCCAGGCCGAAGCGCTTGAACAGCGGCCGGGCGCGGTCGCGCGCCGTCTGCCTCGGTACGCCCTGGTTCTCCAGCGCCAGGCAGGCGTTGTCGAGCGCGCTCCGCCACGGCAACAGCAGGTCCTTCTGGGGCATCAGCGCGCAGCGGCCGAGACGGCCGCTCGGGTCCGTCTCGTCGCCGACGCGCGCGGTCCCAGAGGTCGGCTCCAGCAGGCCGGCGAGCAGCAGCAGCAGGGTCGATTTGCCGCCGCCGCTGGGGCCGACCACCGCGAGCCGCCCGTTCCGGGGCACCTCCAGGTCCACACCGTCCAGCGCGACCAGCTCGCCGAATGCCTGGCGCACGCCGCGCAGCTCGATCTCGGCGATGGCCGGGCCGCCGCTCAGGGGGCGCGCCAGGCAGCGACGATCGAGGTTGTGCGCATTTCGAGAGCGCCTCCCTTCGCGGGTCCTAACCCGATCAGGTTCTTGGGGTCGCCTTGCGGCCTCTCAGCCCGGGCCTCGGCCCAGGCTCCCCCGCGCATGCAGGTCGTTTTCGAAGGGTAGCACCCGTCTGCCAGGTTGGCGCCGGGGGCGCCCCGGGCCGTGCCGCGCCGGGCTCGCCCCGGGCCCCGGGCCGTGCCGCGCCCGGCGCGTCCGGGGGCCGGCCGGGCTGTGGCCTCAGCCGGAGGTTCGCAGGGTCACGTCGCCGGACCCGCTGGTGGCGGTGATCCGCAGCGACGAGGCGGGGTCGGTGCGCAGGCGGTTGCTGGTCGTGCCGTCGGTCGAGGAGGCATCGACGTGATAGAGCTGCGGACCGCTGGGCACCACCACCAGCACGTCGGCGTCGTCGCTGCGGGCGCTGACCAGCCGCGGCGGAACCGCCAGCTGGAGCGAGATCCGGCCGTCGCCGGTCCGCGCCCGGACCTCGGTGGCGCGCAGGCCGCTCGCGCGGATCGGCCCGTCGACGCTGCGCAGCAGGACCGTGCCGCGCCCGCCGTCGAGGGTGATGGAGTCGTCGGAGCGGATGTCGACGGCGCCGAGCATGCCGCTGACCTGCACGGCGCCGCCGTTGTTGATCACCTGGAGGTCGACCGAGGGCGGCACGCGCAGCTGGTAGTTGCCGTCGCAGCGCACCACGACGAAGTTCGGGCACTTGGCCCGCAGCAGCAGCCGGTTGCCGTCGAGTCGCTCGGTGAGCCTGGGGACCTGGAGGTCATGGTGGACCGAACGGTCGACCTCGACCGTGTTCGGCGTGCCCGGGCTGATGCGGAGGCTGGAGCCGTCGGCGTCCACCACCAGCCGCCCGCCGGTGAAGCCGAAGCTCTGGTGGTCGCGGGTCTCGGCGAGGGTCGCGAGGCCGACCAGCATCCGCGCCCCGGTCGCCGCCACCCCCACCGCGAGCAGGATGCCGAGGATCCCGAGGACCCTGCCGAAGACCCTGCCGAGTCCCCACCGTCGTCGCGCGGTCCCGCTTGCGGCCATCCAGCGCCTCGAATCATCGAAGGTCCCGGCGGGGGTGCCGGGAAGTCGGTCATCGACCGCAAGCTATCAGCGCAAGGAGCCGGCGGACATCCGGCCAGCGGGCCGAGGTGGGGTGGGGCTAGCTGGAAGGTCCGGGGCTCCGCCGTGGTTCGACCGGGCCCCGGCAGAAGCGCAGGACCGCCTCGGCGAAGTCGGCGCCGTCGGGGCCGAGCACGGCCGCGTAGGAGGCGACCACCCGCTGCTCGCGGTCGGCGTCGTAGCGGACGCCGCCGCCGCGCATGCGCAGGGACTGGATCTGGTTGGACAGCTCACGCCGCCGGGCGGCCAGCCGCTGAAGCTCCGCGTCGACCTCGTCGATCCCGGCCCGCAGCCGATCGACCGTCTCCTCACCGCCGCTCATTGCGGCTGCCATCGCCGGCCGCCGACGTAGCGGATGCGGCGGCCGGCCATGCGGCGCCCGACCGCCGCCGCCACCGCGTCCAGCTCGCTGGACAAGCCGTCCAGGCCGTCGCCCACGGCGATGCTGACGCCGTCGGCGCCGACCGCCGCGGCCGCGCGGGCCAGCGCGGCGGCGCTCCCGCCCATCGTCCCGGAGCCGTCGGCCGGCGCGCGGCCCGTCGGGTCGCCGGCGTCGACCACCAGCGGGCGGCGGCCGGCGGCGCGCAGCGACGGCACCATGGCGAGGTCGGCGCCCGGGTCGCACAGCACCACCTCGGGGTTGCCCTCCAGCTCGAGGCGCTCGGCGGCGCGGAGCCACGCCTGCACGGTGGCGCCCTGGTCGCGGACCAGCAGGACCGGCAGGCCGGCACGGCCGAGCGCCCTGGCCAGCAGGCTGCCGGTCAGCGCGGACGCCGGCACCCGCAGCATCCCGGCGACCTCGGCGGCACCCGCGAGGTCGCCCGGCTCGCTGACGGCGCAGATCGGGGTGAGCCCGCTGCCGTGCTGGCAGGCCTCGACCGCGTCGGCGCCGAGCGTCTGCCAGGCTCGGCCGACGTCCAGCAGGCCAGCGCGTGCCTGGCGGGCGAGCCTGGCGGCCTCGAGCAGGTCGCCCGCGCCGCCGGCGCCGGTGCTCCCGCTCGCGTCCGGGGCCCTGGCGATCAGCGTGAAGGTCCCGCTGCCGATCGCGACGCCGCCGGCGACCACCGGGTCGGGCGCCCGCGCGCCCGCCGCGCCCGGTGCCGCTGGCTCGCCTCGCGCCGCCGCGTTGCTCGGCCTTGCCATCTGACTGGTCCTCCTCGCTTGGCCTGCTCGGTCGGTTTCCTGGTCGCCCGCTCGCCGGGCTGCCGGCTGCTCGGGGTGGCCACCCCGCTCCGCCGCCCCGGTCCGGCCCGAAAACCAACGAGCCGCCCTGGGCGGTGACCCGGGGCGGCTCCTGCGAGCTGCGTGCCGTGCGCTAGCTGCGCACGCGCGCGTCGAGGACCGGCACCCGGTCCCCGGTAAATCGCGCGTTCCGGCAAAGGCTCATGACGGGCCTATGGTGCGGCAGCCGCCGCCGCCGTGCAAGCCGAGCGTCAGGCCAGGGGGTCGCGGTCGAGCGGGTCCAGCGCCGTTGTCACGCCTCTCGGAGCGCTCGGCGGGCTCGGCGGGCCGCGCACGACCGGCCAAATGGATCAACCGCCGGTACGATCCCCGATGCGACAGGGAGTGCCGGCGGACAAAGGGGGACCGTCGCATGCACGATCTGGTGATCCGGGGAGCGAGCATCGTCGACGGGACCGGAGCGCCGGCCGTGACCGGCGACGTCGCGGTCCAGGAGGGGATCATCCGCGAGGTCGGTCGGCTCGGCGACGCCGCCGCGCGGCGGGTGGTCGACGCCGACGGCGCCGTGCTCGCGCCCGGCTTCATCGACCTGCACACCCACTCCGACTTCACCCTGCCGCGCTACCCACGCGCACCCTCGATGACCAGGCAGGGCGTGACCACCCAGGTGATCGGCAACTGCGGCTTCTCGCCCTTCCCGGTGGCGCCACGGACCGGCGAGCTGCTGCGCGCAGCCTGCGCATTCCTGGACGCGGGGATCGACTGGGACTGGGCGACCCTCGACGGCTACGCGAGGCGGCTGGACGCCATGCCGCTGGCGTGCAACGTCGCGCCGCTGGTCGGCCACGGCAGCGTGCGGATCGCGGTGATGGGCTTCGAGGACCGCGCGCCCACCGCCGACGAGCTGGCCGAGATGCGCGCCCTGGTCACCGGCGCCATGCGCCAGGGCGCCTTCGGGCTGTCGAGCGGGCTGATCTACGCGCCGGGCAGCTTCGCCGCGACCGACGAGCTCGCCGACCTCGCCGCGGTCGCCGCCGGGCTCGGCGGCTTCTACGCCAGCCACATCCGCGACGAGGCGGCGGGGCTGCTCGGCGCGATGGGCGAGGCGATCGAGATCGGCCGGCGCGCCTCGGCGCCCCTGCAGCTCAGCCACCACAAGGCGATGGGCAAGGCCAACTGGGGCCGGGTCCACGGGTCGCTCGCACTGCTGGAGCGGACGCACGAGCACCGCGACGTGCTCGCCGACCAGTATCCCTATACTGCCGGGAGCACCACGCTGCTGGCGCTGGTCCCCTCCTGGGCGATCGACGGCGGCGCGCCGGCGCTCAGCGAGCGGCTCGCCGACGACGGTGCGCGTGGCCGGATCGCCGCCGACCTCGAGCGCCGGGAGCGCGGTGGGCTGCTCGAGGGTGAGCGCGAGTTCGACCCCGCCAGCGTGGTGATCGCCGACGTTCCCGCCGGCCCGCTGGAGCGCTACCGCGCCCGCAGCATCGCCGAGTCGGCCGCCGCCAACCGGATCAGCGCCTCCGAGGTCGTTCTGCGGCTGCTCGACGGCGCGCCGACCGGGGTCGAGATCGTCTGGCACGGGATGGACGAGGCCGACGTGCGCACGGTGCTCGCCCACCCGCTGGTCGCCGTGGCCAGCGACGGCTGGATCCTCGACCCGGCCAGCGGCGGCGTGCCGCATCCGCGCAGCTACGGGACCTTCGCCAGGGTGCTCGGCCATTACGCAGTGCGGGAGCGGGTGCTGTCAGTCGAGGAGGCGGTCCGGAAGATGACCAGCCTGCCCGCCCGCCGCCTCGGTCTGGTCGAGCGCGGGTCGGTCGCACCGGGCATGATCGCCGACCTGGTGGTGTTCGACCCCCACCGGATCATCGACCGTGCCACCTATGCGCGGCCCCACCAGTTCTGCGAGGGCGTCACCCACGTCGCCGTCAAGGGCACCCTGGTGGTCGACGACGGCGAGGACACCGCCGAGCCCGCCGGCAAGGTCCTCCGCAGCGCCCCACCACCCCGCGCCTGAGGGGTCGGTCGGGCGGCCGGGTGGCTCACCGCGGGCCGTCCCGCCGCGGCCGGGTCGCTCACAGCGAGCCGTCCCGCCCGCGACCGGTCGCTCATCGTGGGCCGTTCCGCCCGCGGCTTCCTCACCCAGGTGTTGGTGTCATGCTGGAGAGACTCTGGAGGAACCCGACACCGCGGCGATTCGCGGGAGGGAGCGGCCTGTGAGCCAATACCAGCTCAACAAGCTCCTCTACGACTTCCTCAACGGCCGGGTCGGCCCCGCTGCCGGCGTCCGCGCCGGGCACGACGGGGACCGCGCGGGTCCCGACCCCGCCGGCTACGACCTCACCCCGGACGAGCAGGTGGCCGCCAGCCACGCCGACATCCGGCGCCTCTACCAGCTCGGCGTCCACCCCGTGCTGATCAACGCGTTCGCGAGGGCGATGGGCTACCAGCGGACCGACTACGCGGCCATGCTCCGGGACCTCGAGCCAGCGAGGGAGGCGACGCCGAGATGGCACAGCTCGTAGGAACCTTCGTCTCGTCCCACGCCCCGATGATGGCCGCCTCGGTCGAGTCGGCGCCTCCCGAGCAGCGCCGCAACTTCCTCGGCGGGGTCGAGGAGGCCGCGCGGCGCGTGCGCGAGCAGGGCGCCGAGGCGGTGGTGATCTGCTCCAACGAGCACTTCACCAACTTCTTCCTCGAGAACTTTCCGCAGTTCTGCGTCGGGGTCGGCGCGACCCACTGGGGCCCGGTCGAGCCCTGGCTCAAGATCGAGAGCGGCGAGGTCCCCGGCGCGCCCGAGCTGGCAGGCCGTCTGGCCGCCGAGCTTCCCGCCGAAGGCTTCGAGCCGTCGTTCTCGCACGAGCTGCGCCTCGACCATGGCGTCATGACGATTTATCACGCTATCGACCCGACCCACCGGCTCCCGTTGGTGCCCTTCATCCAGAACTGCGCGGTCAAGCCGATGCCGTCGCTGCGCCGCTGCTACCAGCTCGGGTATGCGATCCGCCGGGTGGTCGAGGGCTACGAGGGCGCCGAGCGGGTCGCCGTGGTCGGCGCCGGCGGGCTGTCCCACTGGATCGGCGTGCCGCGGGTCGGCGACATCGACGTCGAGTTCGACCGCTGGTTCCTCGACAAGCTCGAGCGCGGCGACCTCGACGAGGTGCTCGACCTGCCCGACGACGAGCTGGAGCTGGCCGGCAACGGCGCCCACGAGATCCGCAGCTGGCTCACCATCGCCGGGCTGGCGGCGCCGTCAACCGCCAAAGTGCTCGCCTACGAGCCGATCGCGCCCTGGATCACCGGCATGGGGGTCGTCGCCTACGAGCTCGAGCACGGCGCCGCGAGAGCTTGACCCGTGCGACAGATCGGCCACGTCACGACGGTGAGGAGGTCCCCGCCTCCGACGCCGGCACCTTCGAGACGGTCGACCCCTGGGCCCGGCGGGTCCGGCGTGTGCGGCGGGTCCGGCCGCCCGTTGGCCGCCGGCTGCCACTTGGACACCCGGCTCAACCGTCGTCGCGGAGGGTGCCGAGGACCTCGGCGACCAGGGCGGCGCGGTCAGCGGGGGCCTCGAGTCGTCCGCCGTCCGGTCCGAGCACGTAGAAGGCGTCGACGACGGCCACGCCATAGGTCGCGATGCGGGCGGACCGCACCCGGGCGCCGGCCGCGTCGAGCGCCTTGGTGATCCGGTACAGCACCGCCGGACCGTCCGCGCAGCGCACCTCGACCACAGTCGCGAGGTCCGACGCCCGGTCGTCGAACAGGACTCTCGGCGGCGGTCGCAACGGCGCCGGCTGGCGATAGGCGGCCTCGCGCTCCGCGAGCCGCCGCTCCAGCGGCAGCCGGTCCTCCAGTGCCCGCCGCAGGTCGTCGGCCAGCAGCCGCCAGTTCGGCTCCCTGCCATGCCTGGGCTGCGCGCTCACCGACACGACCGCGGTCCCCCGTTCGGTCGACACCGTCGCCGCCCGCACGTCCAACCGGTGCAGCGCCAGCACCCCCGCCACCCGCCAGAGCAGCCCGCTCCGGTCGGGCGCGATCACCGTGACCCCCTCCTCCTCGACCCGCAGCTCCAACTCGCCCGACCCCGCGGAGGCGCTGAGGTCAGGCGCCTCTTCGGAGGTCCCGCGGGTCCGGTCGGTGCTGAGGCTCGGCCGGTCGGGCACCAGGTCGTCGGCAGTGGGGCGGGTCGGGCTCGGCCGGTCGGGCGCCGTTTCATCGGTGGTCGGGCTCGGCCGCGCCGTTGCAGGCCCCGGGGCGGGAGGCTGGGCCGCGGCGCCGGGCGCCAGGTCGTCGGCAGTGGGGCGGGTCGGGCTCGGCCGGTCGGTCGCCGTTTCACGCCCCGGGGCAGGGGGTTGGGCCGCGGTGCCGAGCCGGCCTTCGAGGCGGTCGGCCACGCGGCGGACCAGCTCGTCCACCAGGCGCGCCTTCCACGGCGTCCACGCGGTCGGGCCGGTCGCGCGGGCGTCGGCCTCGGTGAGCGCGCGCAGGAGCGTCAGCGTGGCCGGGTCGCCCACGGCGTCCGCGACCGCCCGAACCGTCGCCGGGTCGTCGAGGTCGCGGCGCGTCGCCGTGTCCACCAGAAGGAGATGGTTTCGCACCAGGCCGGCAACCACCTCGACGTCCAGTTCGGGAAGCCCAAGGCGACGCCCGATCGTCTCCGCCAGCCGTGAGCCGGTGCTGGCGTGGTCGCCCGGCCATCCCTTGCCGAGGTCGTGCAGCAGGGCGGCCAGCAACAGCAGGTCCGGCCGCCCGACCCCGCGCACCAGCCCGGCGGCGTGGACGGCGGTCTCGACCAGGTGCCGGTCGACGGTCCAGCGGTGGAACGGGTTGCGCTGGGGCTTGCAGCGCACCCGGTCCCACTCGGGCAGCAGCGCGCCCATCACGCCCGCCTGGTCGAGCGCCTCGATGACGCCGATCGCGCTGTCGCCGGCGCCGATCAGCGCGACCATCGCCTCACGCGCCCGCGCCGGCCACGGCTCCGGCAGGCTGACCGGCCGCGCCTCCAGCCGGCGAAGGGTCTGCGGCGCCAGCGGCATGCCCGCCCTCGCCGCCTCGGCCGCGACCTCCAGCGCAACCCATGGCCGGTCCGCGAGGTCGGCGCCGGCGGCCAGCAGCACCTCGCCGTCGTACGACACCGCCTCGCCCCCGAGCGGCCGGCGCACCGGTCGCCGCCAGCGGCGCACCGGTGGACCGGCGTAGACCGCGTCGACCCGCCGCCAGCTCTCGTCCAGCGCCCTGGCGAGCGTCCGCCCGGCCTCGTGGACGGCCCGCATCAGCGGCTCGGGCCCGTCGCGACCGAGCCTGGCCGCGACCGCGTCCTGCTCCTGGAGGCTCAGTCGGTCGACGGCGGCGCGGGCGCTGCCGACCTGCCCGCCGTTGCGCTCCAGCAGCACCAGGTGCAGCGTCTGCCTGGTGTCGAGCAGCAGGTCATAGGCCGCCTGGCCGCGCCGGTTGAGCCCCGCGGCCACCCAGGTCGCCGAGATCGCTCGCACCGCATGACCGTCCCGCAGGCCGCCACGCGCCTCCTTGAGGTCCGGCTCAAGCAGGAACGCCAGCTCGCCATGGCGCTCGGCGCGCCGCCGCGTGGCGTCTCGCAGCTCCCGCAGGCGCTCGCGGGCCCTCGACCGCCACCGCCGCAGCCACTCCTCCCGCAGCTCGGCGACCAGGTCGGCGTCGCCGGCGACGAGCCTGGCGTCCAGCAGTCCGAGCGCCGTCTTCAGCTCCGCCTCGGCGACCGTCACCGCCTGCTCGATCGTGCGCACGCTGTGGTCGAGCCGCATGCCCGAATCCCAGATCGGCCGCCAGATGGCTTCCGCCAAGGCCGCCAGCTCCGAGGCCGGCCGCCGGTGGAGGAGCATCAGGTCCAGGTCGCTGGACGGCGCCGGCTCGCGCCGCCCATACGCCCCGGTCGCCACCAGCGCGACCCCGGCCCCCGCGTCGCCCAGAAGCTCGGTGAGCCAGGTGTCGACCGCCAACGTCAGCTCGGCGCGCAGGGTGGGTCCCGGGTCGGGGTCCGGCGACCGCCCCCCCGGCACGGTCGCCGGACCCGCGCTCCCAAAGCTGCCGTCACCATCGGTATCAATTGGCTGGCCGTTCGCACCGAACCGCCATCCGAGCGCCGGTGCACCGCCCGGGCCGATGGTCCGCGACCGGTACGAACCGCCTGGCCATTCGCGCGGAGCCGCTGGCCGAGCGTCGTCAGAGCGCGTCGGGCCCACGCTCCCCGGTTCGGACGCGGACCACGTCCTCGACCGGCACCGCCCAGACCTTGCCGTCGCCGATCTGGCCGGTTCGAGCCGCCTTGACCAGCGCCTCGATCACGTCCCTGGCCAGCTCGTCCTCGACCAGGACCTCGACCCGCACCTTGGGCACGAAGTCGACCGTGTACTCGGCGCCCCGGTAGACCTCCGTGTGGCCGCCCTGCCGGCCGAAGCCCTGGGCCTCGCTGACGGTCATGCCGACCACGCCAACGTCCTTGAGCGCCTCCTTCACGTCCTCGACCTTGAATGGCTTGACGATCGCCGTGATCAGCTTCACGAGTCAGCTCCAAGCGCCGGGGTCCTCGCTTCGGACCGGGCCTCCGATCTGGACACCGCACCGAGGTCGACCGGATCCGGGCTGGTGGTGATGCGCCCGCGAGAGAGGACGAGGCCCAGTTCGTAGGCTGTCTCCGCGTGCTGGCTGGTGTCCAGTCCCTGGTACTCGGCGGCCTCGTCGACCCGCAGGCCGATGGTCGCGCTCACCAGCTTCGCGATCAGGAAGGTGACCACGAACGAGAAGGCTGCGACCGCGCCGATGGCGGCGGCCTGCTTGCCGAGCAGCGCCGGACCGCCGCCGTAGAACAGCCCGTCCGCGCCGCCGACGGACTTGGTGCCGAAGAAGCCGATGAGCAGCGCGCCGACCGCCCCGCCGACCAGGTGCACCGCGCCGACGTCCAGCGAGTCGTCGAGCTTCAGCCTGAACTTCAGGCTGGTGGCGAGCGCGCAGACCGCTCCGGCGACCAGGCCGATCGCGATCGCACCCACCGCGTTGACGTACCCGCAGGCCGGGGTGATCGCCACCAGGCCCGCGACCGCGCCGGACGCCGCGCCGAGCGTTGTCGACTTGCCGTTCCGGATCTTCTCGGTCGCGATCCAGCTCAGCAGCGCCGCCGCCGTGGCCGTGTTGGTGTTGATGAACGCGTGGGCCGCGAGCTGGTTCGCCCCCAGCGCCGAGCCGGCGTTGAACCCGAACCAGCCGAACCACAGCATGCCGGCGCCGAGCAGCGTCAGCGGCAGCGAGTGCGGCGGCATCGGCTCCTTCGGCCAGCGACGGCGCCGGCCGACCACCATCGCCATCGCCACGCCCGCCACGCCCGCGTTCAGGTGGACCACCGTGCCACCGGCGAAGTCCTCGGCGCCCAGCTTGAACAGCCAGCCGTTCGGCGAGAACACCCAGTGCGCCACCGGCGCGTAGATGAGAATCGCCCACAGCGAGATCACCGCGACGAAGCCGCCGAACTTGAGCCGGTCGGCGGTCGCGCCGGTGATCAGCGCCGGGGTGATGATCGCGAACATCAGCTGGAAGCTGACGAACACCAGCGGCGGGATGGTCTGGGCGAGCGCGCCGGTATAGCCGGGAACCTGTTCGTTGGGGTGCGCCAGACCCGCGAAGTGCAACGTGCCGATGATGCCGTGGCCGCCCCAGTCCACGCCGAAGGCGAGGCTGTAGGTGACCAGCACCCAGAGCAGGCTGACCACGCCCATGACGACGTAGTTCTGCATGAGCATGCCGAGCACGTTCTTCGTCCGGACCATGCCGCCGTAGAAGAACGCGAGGCCAGGCGTCATGAACAGGACGAGTGCGCTGCTCACCAGCACCCATGCGGTGTTGCCAGAGTCGATCTGCATGGCGCTCCTAGACGGTCTGGAGGGTCACGGGGAAGTTGCCGCAATCGAGGATGGAAGAGCGCCATTTCCGCTCGGCTACGCCGCCGTTACCACCTCGTGAGCCTGTG
Organism: Actinomycetota bacterium; assembly: GCA_040414855.1. GTDB lineage: Bacteria > Actinomycetota > CALGFH01 > CALGFH01 > CALGFH01 > DASVXQ01. The sequence continues at coordinate 29,256 of JBEDUQ010000272.1, read as the reverse complement.
TTACGAGCTGGTGAATCTCTCGCGGGAGCGCGCTGTTCGCGGGGTCGGGCTGATGCGTGTGGCGCGGCCGATCAGCGGGTCCGGTCGCGCCGCCCGCCGCGGTCCTGCCGCCGCTGGATCGCATTGGCGAGCGCCATGACGTCGTCTTCCGCGTCCGACCGCGATGACCTCGCGGTCGCGTCCTTGCGGCCGGCGCGCCGAGGCTTGCGCCGCTTCTGGAGGACGTCGGCGATCGCCATGAAGTCCGCGTCCGACGAGGTCACCCACCCCGCTCCGTCCCCCGGAGCAATGCCCTCGGGTGCGGGTTCGGCCGGACCGCCCCACGCCGGTCGGGCCTCGCGGCCGGCGGCGCCGACCGGCGTGGGCTCACCGGACACCCGCTCTCGCGTCGCCGGCGACGGGGAGGACCCCGAGGACTGACGGGAGGAACCCGAGGACCGACGCGACCCCGGAGAAGCGGATGCATCCCGAGATGGGCGCGACTTCGACGACGGCGGTCCCGGTGTTGGGGTGGCCGGCGAGCCGTTCCCAGGTGTTCGCGAGGTCGGCCTCGCGACGGGCCAGGCGGCCAAAGGTTCGGCGGATGCCGGCTGCGATCCGGGCGATGGCACCCCCGAGTCGGTTGCCGAGGCCCGCCCCGCCGGCGCCGGACTCCGTTCGGTCGGCGCTGGCTTCGCGTGCGTCGGCGACGGGCCGTGAGGCGTCGATTGGCGGGTCTCGGGCTGTAGCGGGCCACGGGGTGTCGGGGGAGCTGCCGCCGCGTCGGGCTGCCTGGGGTTCCTCCAGGATGTGGGTTCCGACCTTGGATCCCTCACGATCGTCGGCCCTCGCCGGTCGGGGCGGCCGACGAGCTCGCCGGTGAGTCGGGCCGCGATCTCGTCGAGCATCGGGGAGACGAACGCGTCCCGCACGGCCGCCTCGCCATGGCGCCCACCGGGCCCCGCGAAGGTGGACAGGCCACGGCGGACCGACCGTTCGTCCATGCCCCGGCCGACCAGCGCGACGGCGACCGCCTCGATGACCGGGTCCGTGAACGGCCGGAATCGAGGTCCTGGCGTGGGGGGCCTGGCTCCGGTCGCGGAGGCCTCGGAGGCGGAGATCCCCGGCGCGGCGGCGATCGGCGCGGCGGCGATCGGCGCGGCGGCGTTCGGCGCGGCCCGCGAGGCCCCGCCCGGCGAAGGCCCAGCCTCGCCACCCGTCCGGGTCGGCGGATCGCCGGGGGAGGGGCCCGACCGCCCGCGATCGGAGCCCGCCGATGGGGCGTTGGAGCTTCCGCTGTCCCGGCCGAAGCGGGTGACCCGGCCGAAGCGGTCTGAAGAGGGACCCGGGCCCGTGGAGGCGCCGCTGCGCGCGGAGGGCTGGCTCGTCGGGGCGCGCGCGGACCCGGGCAGCTCAGCGATCGGGCGCGGCGTCCCCTCCGGGTTGGCGACATCGTCACCGGCACGCTGAGCGTTCTCTGGTCGCTCGGCCGCGGCGGCGCGGCGAGCGGCCCGTTCGAGATCGGAGTGCTTGCGCAGCCAGAACTGGAGCGGTGCGGTGGTGGGATCCAGGTCGAGGGCCTCGGCGACGCCATGCGCCTCGTAGAGGTGGCGGAACAGCGCATCCGGGCTGTCGATCACCTCGTGGTCGAACTCATCGGCCGGCATGTCCGTCCCCTCCCCCCATGCCGTCTGGCTGCGTGGGTCCCGACCGATTCCGCGACCGGGAGCACTCGAACGTCTGTTCGAAATATAGCACGCCCTTCACGGCGTAACCGCTGGGAAGCTCGATCTGTGGATAACCGGCGCAACGATCCGATCGCCAGCGCCGTCGAGTTCGCGTGACGCCGGCCGACCCGCGCTTCACCAGCGGCCCGCGACTACCCCCGTGTGGGTGATCGCCATGAATGGGTGAGACTGTCCGAGATCATGGGTTCACCGGTGGAGGTGACGTGCCAGTCTGCGAGCGGGTCGGGGCGCGGACCTTCTATGAGGCCCGCGGAGATGGATCGCCCGTGCTGCTGGTCCACGGCGGGCTGCACGAACCGATGAGCGCGGCGCGGTTCTGGACCAATCCCGGGGTCACCGACGCGCTGATCGTGGCCGGGCACCGGGTGATCGTCCCTGACCGGCGCTGGTCGGAAGGGGCGACCGAGGCGCCGGTCGTCCCGCACACCTGGATGCTCGAAGGCGAGGACCTGGCCGCGGTGCTGCGGCACGCCGGCACTGGACCAGCGTTGGTGATGGCCGGGTCGAACGGGTGCTCAGCCGCGCTGCGGCTCGCGATCGACGCGAGCGACCTGGTCGCCGGGTTGGTGCTCGCCTGGCCGGTCGGGCCGCGGGACCGTCACCTGGAAGCCGCCTTCGAGCGCTCCGCCGCTTTCGTCGCTTCCCAGGGCGTCGGCGCCTACCTCGACGAGCTGCGCTGCGGCGTCCCCGGTTGGGCGTCCAAGCGGCCGGGCCTCGCGTTCGGCGTCGCGATCACCACCGACCGGACCGCGAGAGCCTCGTTTGCGCTGCTCACCAGTGGTGGCGCCGCTTCGCTCATCGGCCGGTCGGCGGCGAGTCTTTCAGCGGAGAGACCGTGCGTGGGGTCAGCGACGAGGAGCTGCGCGGGCTTCGAGACGCGACAAGGGTCGCCGTCATCCCGCCCGCGAGCGACGGCCCGTTCCACACCCGTGCGGTCGCGGATGGCCTGGCCGACCTGGTCGGCGCGCCGCCACTCGGCGCAGGGTTCCCCGAGTCGCCGTCACCGGAGTTCCCGGCGGTGCTGGACCGCTTCGACTCCGAACTGCGCGAGCTGCTCGCCGGCGTCACCCGGCCGACGGAGCTTCCCTGGCTCAGCGGCTCACCAGCGGCGACGGCGAGGAAGGATGAACCTGGCCAGCACGAATCCCCAGAACAGTAGCGGGAAGATCGGGAAGAACCCGCGATGGCCGGGACCGCCGATCGACCCGAGGGTGATGGCCAGCACGATCAACGCCGCGATGATCACCGGCGCGGTGATCCACGACTGCCAGCCCGGCCGCTCAGGAGCCTTCACGGCCGGAGGCCGAGGCTCGTCGAGTCTTGGAAGATCGGTAAGCGTCCGCTGGAGGTCGCCCCGGGTGCGCGCGGCGAACGCGGCCTCCATCCGCTCGGAGAATTCTTCCCAGGTCAGGCGCCCGTCAACGTGATGCCGCTCCAGCAGCTTGACTGTCGCTTCACGTTCCGCGTCGGAGACCCGGATGTCTGGTTGCTGGTCTCCATCCATGTCGCCTTGTCCTTCTCTCCTTGTCTCGCTGTCTCTAGGCATCCAAGTCGCTTGATGCCTCTAACGATGATTGCGGTTCCTGGCGTCCGTGTCGTCAACCGAACGAAGGCTTTCACCGTACGCCCGGCGGAGCAGTTGAGTCGCTCGAACGGGCGCACGCTGCGCCGATGGCGGTCGGAGGACCGCTCGCCGCGGGCCAGCGACGGTTGGAGGACCAGCGCGCGGCGGGCCAATCCGAGCGGGGCGACGCCGGCCGCGCGACCGGGGACGGGGTCAGGTCCATGCCGGGATGGGGTGATCGGCGTTCGACGACCGTTGTGAACCTTGCCCAAGATAACCTGAGGGTCGAATTTGGGTGTCCTGCACTCAAGCGCCCGCCATGAGCATCCGAACACCACTACGAGAGCAGGGCTTCGAGCGAGCCAAGGGGGTTGAAGTGGGCGTCGACGACTTCAGGGACAGGACTGAAGACCTCGCCGATGAGCAGGGCGGCGCTGAGGGAATGAAGGACCGCGCCCGGGACATGATGGGCGACGACGACGACGATGACATCGACGACGGCGGCATCGACGGCGACGATGACGAAGACTACGACCGCTAGCGAAAGTCCGTTCCCCAGCATGCGCGCCAAGCCGGCGCGCATGCGGCGTTTTGGGGCTGAATAGCCGCCACTACCTGCACTGCGGGAATTTCCGGCTTGCGCATGGTAGCTTCCCCACGTTCGCCGTCGCGTGGTTCAGGTGATCTGTGGAAGCTGCTGGACGGCGGAGCCGGTGGCCGTGAGCAACACTGGCCTGCAAGCAAGGATGGCCCTCTCGTACGCGCTGGTCACCTCGGTGGTCGTGCTGGTGGTCGGGGCCCTGCTGGTGCTGCTCGTCGGCCCTCGCCTGGTCTCCGCCGCGGACACGGGCGGACGCGTGCGCACCACCGCGACCCGCGACGCGGCGACCCTCTCCACGCTGACGAGAAAGCTCGCCCGGCTGCCGAACGCGCGCGAGCTCCAGACCCAGGTCGCCAAGCTGGCCCCGGGCGCGCCGAACCCGGTCTGCGACGCGGCGGTCGACCTCGGCCCCGGCGCGGCGCGGGCAAGCGCGGACGGCGTCGCGATCCCCTGCGTGCGCGGGGTCCGCGGCAACGCCGCGCCGATGTCGCTGATGCTGCTGATCTCCAGCGACGGCAAGGTGGTGGCCAGCTCGTACCCGGGCCGGATCCCGGTCGGCGGGACGGCGGCCGAGTTGCTCCCCAACGAGGCACTGGACGATCTCGGGCGGGGCGCGGCCACCGACGGGCTCCCTGGGACGACCGATCACGGCCCTGTCGTCTGGTCGCTGGCGCCGGTCGACGCCAGGGCGTCTGGCGGTGAGGGGAACGAGCTGGGCGCCAGGCCGCTCGGCTCGGTCTACGTCCAGGTGCCGGCCTCGCCAGGGATCGCCGGGCCGCCGATCAAGGACCTGCTGGTCCTCGGATTGCCCTGGGCAGGGAAGCTCGGCGCCGACCGGCTCAAGACGCTCGACCGGGTCCCGCCGCTGCTCCAGCTCGGGGTCGCGCTGGTGCTGGTCAGCCTGCCGGTCGGCATGTTGGTGGGGCTGGTCAGCACGGTCCGGCACCGGCGGCGGGTGCGGAATCTGGCGGCCGCCACCGCCGGGATCGCCATGGGCGACCTCGGACGGCGGGCGCAGGTCGGCGGCCGCGACGAGCTCGGTGAGGTCGAGGAGGCGGTCAACTCGATGGCGGATTGGCTCTCGACGGCGCAGGCGGCCAAGCTGGAGCTGGCCGATGGGGTGGCGGCCGACGTCGAGAGCAGCCGCGCCGCCCGGGAGCTGCACGAATCGGTCGCCCAGAACCTCTACTCGCTGACGGTGATGGCCGGAGGGATCCGCAAGGCGCTGCCACCGGGGTCGCCGGTCGCCACCGGCGTCGCGGCGATCGAGGCGACCGCCAACGAGGCGATGCGCGACCTGCGGGAGCTGCTGCCCTGGCTCGCGCCCGCGACGACGGCGGACCGCGGTCTCATTCCGGCGCTCGAGGAGCTGTGCGGAGCGTTCGAGAACCGCTTCGGGGTCCCGGTCCAGGCGGACGTGCAGGCCGATGAGCTGGCGGAGCCGGTCGCGAACGCGGTGCTCAAGGTCGCGCGCGAGGCGCTCGCGAACGCCGCCGAGCACAGCGACCCGCGCTGGGTGGCGTTGCGGGTGGCCGCCAACCGCCAGCAGGTCGAGGTGGAGGTCCGCCACGACGCGGGGCCCGCCCATGGCGGTTCGATCACGACCGGCGCGCGCGAGCCCGGGCTCGACCGTCTCCGCGAGTGGGTCGGCCAGCTCGGCGGCAGCCTCCGGGTCGAGCGCAGGGCCGGCATGGGCACCCGCCTCCGCGTGCTCCTCCCGATCTGAAGCAACCAGCGGGGCGGTGCAACGCCCGCCCGACCTACGGCTTCCGCGCGGTAATCCGCCAGGTGGGGCGCTGGGCGCCGGCGGCGAGACGCTTTCCCCAGGTGGAGCGGGTCGCGGCGACCTCCGCGGCGGTGGCGGGGCGGACCTTGCGCAGCTCGAGGCCGTTGCTGGCGTAGACCTTGGCCAGGGCGTCGGCGTCATGCTCCTCCAGCGGGCTGAGACCCGAGGCGCGGTCGTGCTCGGTGACCGACACCAGCAGCTCCATTCGCCCCCGCGGCCGCAGCACCCGGGCGACCGAGGCGAGTACGGCGGGCTCAGCACCCAGGACGCCACGCAGTAGCGATCCCCACGGGAAATTCACCGTTACCAGGTCGGCGAGACCGTTCACCTCCTCGGGGAGCGCCTCGGCCGCGGCGACCACGAACAGGGCGTTCGGTCGCCCTCCACGGCGAGGGTTTGCCGCGGCGCGGCGCGAGGCCTCGGCCATGCCGGCGGCGTTCGCGTCCACACCGACGATCAGCCGCTCTGGACAGTCCGAAGCGGCACCGAGGACGGCGCGACCGTCTCCGGTACCGAGGTCGATGACCACCCCGCTGTAGCGGGCGGCCAGATCGACGACTTAGCCGACGTCCACCTCGTGCTGGCGACGTCCATTGACAACTCTCATGCGCAGAGCCTACGGGCTGACCTGGCCTTCGGCATCCGAATTTCGGATACGGGCGCCCGGCCGCGCCCGGTTACGATCGCCCGGGCCCGTCACGAGAGGAGTTGCGTGCGCATGCGGGCGAGGGAGCTTGGCATCGAGGTCGGGACCGGCGTGCCCGGACGGAACAACGCGATCACCGACGTGGAGGGGGTGCGGGTCGGCCACACCACCCTGATCGAGGGCGACGGGCCGCTCCGGGTGGGGCTCGGGCCGGTCCGGACCGGGGTGACCGTGATCCTCCCGCACGGCGGCGACGTCTGGAAGGAGGCGCTGTTCGCCGGCTGCCACCGGCTCAACGGCAACGGCGAGCTGACCGGTCTCGAGTGGGTCCGCGAGTCGGGCATGCTGACCTCGGCGGTCGCGCTGACCAGCACCCACAGCGTCGGCGTGGTCCACGACGCGCTGATCGCGCACGAGGTTGCCGCGGGCGGTGGCGAGGAGATCTTCTGGAGCCTGCCGGTGGTGGGGGAGACCTGGGACGGCCTGCTCAACGACATCAACGGGTTCCACGTCAAACCGGAGCACGTGAGCCGCGCGCTCGAATCCGCGACGGGCGGGGCCGTGGCCGAGGGAAGCGTCGGCGGCGGCACCGGGATGATTTGCCACGGCTTCAAGGGCGGTATCGGCACGGCCTCGCGGGTCGTCTCCCGCGAGGCGGGCGGCTTCGTGGTCGGCGTGCTGGTCCAGGCGAACCACGGCCGCCGCAGCCGTCTCCAGGTCAACGGGGTCCCGGTCGGGCGCGAGATCGGCGCCGCCGAGGTGCCGGTCCCGCGCCTGCCGCGCCGGCCGGTGCAGGAGGGCGCCGGCTCGATCATCGTTGTGGTCGCCACCGACGCGCCCCTGCTCCCCAACCAGTGCGACCGGCTGGCGCAGCGCGCGGGCCTCGGCATCGCGCGGACCGGCGGGCTCGGCGAGCACACCAGCGGCGACCTGTTCCTGGCCTTCTCGACGGGCAACCGCGGCCTGTCATCCGGCGACTACGAGGACGAGGAGGCGCTCACCCAGCCGCTGCGGATGCTGTCCAACACCTACATCGGCCCGCTCTTCGAGGCGGTGGTCGAGGCGACCGAGGAGGCGATCCTCAACGCCATGCTCCAGTCGCCGACGATGGTCGGCAGGGGCGGGGTCACCGCCTACGGCCTGGATGGCGGCCGTCTGATCGAGGTCATGGAGCGCTACGGCCGCGGTCCCCGCGGGGTCGCCTGACGCCGGCCGGGGTCCCCTGAGGCACACCGGGTCGTTCGGGCCCGGGGGATCGCCTGAGGCCCGCGGGGTCGCCTGAGGCCCGCGGGGGGTCGCCTGTGCCCACGGCCCCAGGGTCCCCTGAGGCCCCGGCCCCGAACCGCGTCAGTCGGTCGCGAGGCGTCCGCGGATCGCGTCGCTGATCTGGCGCAGGTCGGCGACCTGACTGGGGGAGAGCGAGTCGAAAACGCGGCGCCGGACCTCCTCGACGTGGCCGGGGGCGGCGTCGGTGAGTGCCGAGCGGCCCTTGGGCGTCAGCACCGCGAACGTGCCCCGCCCATCACTCGGGCAGCGCTGCCTGCGCACCATCCCGTCCCGCTCCAGCCGGGCCACCGCGTGGGACAGCCGGCTGCGCGAGAACAGCGTGTGCTCGGCCAGCTCGCTCATCCGCAGCCGCCCCCCGTCGGCCTCGGACAGCCGCACCAGGATCTCGTAGTCGGAGTGGGACAGCCCGGAGTCGCGCTGGAGCTGTCGGTCGAGCCGCTCGAACAGCAACTGGCTGGCCTCGACGAACGCCCTCCAGGTGCGCTGCTCGTCGGCATCCAGCCATCGCGTCTCGCTCACGACGCCATGGTAGCGGGTCGAGCGTGGTGGTTGACCGTTCATGCACCTCACCGGCGCCGGCCCCGCCCCGGCCACCCTCCAGCGGGGCCACCGGCCCGGCCCCGGCCGGCCCCCAAGCGGGAGCGGTCGGTCCGACTCCGACCCCCGCCGCTCGGGAGCGGGGCCGCCGGCCCGGCCCGACCCGGCCACCCTCGACCCCAGCCGTCCTCAGGCGTTGGTTGGGAAGCCCAGGTTCACCCCGCCGTGGCTGGGGTCGAGCCAGCGGGCGGTCACGACTTTGCCGCGGGTGTAGAAGTGGACGCCCTCGGTGCCGTGGACGTGGGTGTCGCCGAACAGCGACGACTTCCAGCCCCCGAACGAGTAGTAGGCCATCGGCACCGGGATCGGCACATTGACGCCGATCATCCCGACCTCGACCTCGTTCTGGAAGCGGCGGGCCGCGCCGCCGTCGTTGGTGAAGATCGCGGTCCCGTTGCCGTACGGGTTGGCGTTGATCAGGTCGAGCGCCGCCTGGTAGGTCGGCACCCGCACGACCGACAGCACCGGACCGAAGATCTCGTCGGTGTAGGCCCGCATGTGCGGCGCGACGTTGTCGAGCACGCTCGGGCCGAGCCAGAAGCCGTCGGGGTCGGCCTCGATCGGGTGCTGGCGGCCGTCGATCGCCAGGGTTGCGCCCTCCTCGACGCCCGACTCGAGGTAGGAGGCGACCTTGTCGCGGTGCGGGCCGGTCACCAGCGGGCCCATCTCCGACGAGGGGTCGGTGCCCGGGCCGACCTTGAGCCTGGCGACCCGCTCGCCCATCTTCTCCAGCAGCGGGCCGGCGGCGTCGCCGACCGCGACCACCACCGAGATCGCCATGCAGCGCTCGCCCGCCGAGCCGAAGCCGGCGCTGACCGCCGCGTCGGCCGCCAGGTCGATGTCGGCGTCGGGCAGCACCACCATGTGGTTCTTGGCGCCGCCGAGCGCCTGCACCCGCTTGCCGTTGCCGGTGGCGCGCTCGTAGACGTAGCGGGCGATCGGGGTCGAGCCGACGAAGCTGACCGCCCGAACGTCGGGATGCTCGAGCAGTCGGTCGACCGCGACCTTGTCGCCGTGGACCACGTTGAAGACCCCGGCGGGCAGCCCCGCCTCGGCCCACAGCTCGCCGACCCGGACCGAGGCGGAAGGATCCTTCTCGCTCGGCTTGAGCACGAACGTGTTTCCACAGGCGATGGCGACCGGGAACATCCACATCGGCACCATGGCGGGGAAGTTGAACGGCGTGATGCCGGCGACCACGCCGAGCGGCTGCCGGATCGAGTAGCTGTCGACCCTGGTGGAGACGTTCTCCGAGAAGCCGCCCTTGAGCAGCTGCGGGATCCCGCATGCGAACTCGACGACCTCCAGGCCCCTGCTGACCTCGCCGACCGCGTCGGCGCGGACCTTGCCGTGCTCGGACGAGATCAGCGCGGCCAGCTCCTCGCGGTGGTCGTTGACCAGCTCGCGGAAGGCGAACAGCACGGTCGACCGCTTCGCGAGCGAGGCGTGGCGCCACTCGGTGAAGGCGTGCGCCGCCGCCGCGATCGCGTGGTCGACCTCGGCGCCGCTCGCGTAGTCGACCTGGCCGCTGACCCGGCCGGTGCTGGGGTCGTAGACGTCGCCGCGGCGCTCCGAGTCGCCGTTCCACGGCTTGCCGTCGATCCAGTGGGTGATCCGCTTCATCTGGCGCTCCCTCGTCATGCGCGGTCCATCGGCGGTTCAGGCGAGCGGTTCAGGAGACCGGTTCAGGCGAGCTCCGCCGCGACGGTGGTGATCGCGGCGCTCAGGATCTCGAGCCCCTCGTCGGCCTCGGCCTCGTTGACCACCAGCGGCGGGGCGATCCGCAGCACGTTCCCGAGCAGGCCGCCCTTGCCGATCAGCAGGCCGCCGCGCTTGGATTCCTCGAGCACGCGCGCGGCCGCCGCGGCGCTCGGCCGCGTCGAACCCGGCTCGACCAGCTCGATGCCGATCATCAGGCCCTTGCCGCGCACCTCGCCGATGATCGCGGAGCGCTCGGCGAGCGCGTCCAGCCCGTGGCGCAGGCGGGTGCCGATCTTGTTGGCGTTGGCCTGGAGGTCGTGCGAGAGCAGGTAGTCGAGGGTGGCGAGCGCGCCGCGGGTGGCCAGCGGGTTCCCGCCGAAGGTCGAGATCGAGTTGGCGGCGACCGAGTCGACCAGATCGCCGCGCGCGACCACGCCGCCGATCGCCATGCCGTTGCCGAGGCCCTTGGCGAAGGTCATCGCGTCGGGGACGATGCCGTGCGCCTGGATGCCCCAGAAGTGCTCGCCGGTGCGGCCCCAGCCGGTCTGCACCTCGTCGGAGACGAACAGGATCCCGGACTCGTCGAGCACCCGCTTCATGGCGCCGAAGAGCCCGTCGGGCGGGGTCGCGAACCCGCCGACGCCCTGGATCGGCTCGGCGATCATGCAGGCAACGTCCCCGGAGGTGGTGGTGCGCAGCACGTCGGTGAGGTCGTCCACGCACGCCTGGATGTAGTCGGGGTCGGACAGGTCGCGGAACGGGCTCCGGTAGCGGTAGCCGCCGTGGACGTAGCTGACGTTCACCGGCGTCAGGCTCGACGCCGACCAGCCGCGGTTGCCGGTGATGCCCATCGCCGCGAACGAGCGGCCGTGATAGCTGTTGCGCAGCGCCAGGATCTGGTTGGAGCGCCGCGCGGTGGTGGCGAACAGCAGCGCCGCCTCGTTGGCCTCGGTGCCCGAGTTGGTGAAGAACACCTTGGCGTCGGGGATGCCCGACAGCCCGGCGATCCGCTCGGCCAGCTCGATCATCGGCTCGATCAGGTAGAGCGTCGACGTGTGCACCATGCGGCCGGCCTGCTCGCGCACGGCGTCGACCACCTCTGGCAGGTTGTAGCCGACCATGGTGGTGAGGATGCCGCCGAAGAAGTCGAGGTAGCGCCTGCCCTCGGCGTCGACCGCACGACAGCCCTGCCCGTCGACGAGCGCGATCGGCTCCTCGTAGAAGAGGGTCAGCCAGGAGGGCAGGACCGCCCGGTGCCGTCGAAGCAACTCTGCGTGCGACATGGACTCTCCCCTCGTTGACAGGTTGCAAGCGCAGTCTCCGGCCCGGCGGGGGCGGCTGTCGACCCCCGACTTGCGCGGTCGCCGGATCAGCGGAATGAGACGGTCCGGACCTATGGATTCCGTGAGTGAATTGGCCCTCTAACCGTGGAATCGGTTGTCAATTGGGGTAACGCGGTTGCTTTCGTCGCTCGTGGAGTGCAGACTCGGGGTGAGCACCGAGGGTCGAGCCGCGGCCCTCGACCCGAGCAGGAGGCGCGTTGCGGTGAGCCAGCGCGACGAGCCCGGCGACGTCCACCTCGACGACGTCTCGCGCCGGATCATCGAGCAGCTCCAACAGGACGGCCGCCGGTCCTACGCCGCCATCGCCAAGGTGGTGGGCCTTTCCGAGGCCGCCGTGCGCCAGCGGGTGCAGAAGCTGCTCGACTCCGGGGTGATGCAGATCGTCGCGGTCACCGACCCGCTCCGGGTCGGGTTCCGGCGTCAGGCGATGATCGGAGTCAAGGCCGACGGCGACCTCCGGCTGGTCGCCGACAAGCTCGGAACCATCCCCGAGGTCGACTACGTCGTGGTCTGCGCCGGCTCGTTCGACCTGCTCGTCGAGGTCGTGTGCGAGGACGACGAGGACCTGTTCCGGTTGATGAACGACACCATCCGGACCGTCCCGGGCGTCCGCGCGACCGAGAGCTTCGTCTACCTCCGGCTCGTCAAGGAAACCTACACGTGGGGCAGCTCATGACTACCGCACCGCAGGCGTCACCCTCCGGCGCCGTGCCGTCCGACCCGACCCAGGACGCCGCCAGGCGGCACCTCTGGCTCCACTTCACCCGCATGTCCAGCTACGGGCCCGGCCACGAGATGCCGATGATCGTCCGCGGCGACGGGCCCTACGTCTACGACCAGCACGGCAAGCGCTATCTGGACGGGCTGTCCGGGCTGTTCCTGGTGCAGGTCGGCCACGGCCGCGCCGACATCGCCGAGGCCGGCGCCAAGCAGGCGGCCGAGCTGGCCTACTTCCCCCTCTGGAGCTACGCGCACCCCCGCGCGGTCGAGCTCGCCGAGCGGCTCGCCGGCATCGCCCCCGGGGACCTCAACCGGGTGTTCTTCACCAGCGGCGGCAGCGAGGCGGTCGAGAGCGCCTGGAAGCTCGCGCGCCAGTACTTCCGCCAGGTCGGCCAGCCCGGCCGCTACAAGGTGCTCAGCCGTGCGATCGCCTACCACGGCACCAGCATGGGCGCGCTGTCGATCACCGGTCTGGCCGACATCAAGCACGCCTTCGAGCCGCTGGTGCCCGGCTCGGTCCGGGTCGAGAACACCAACCACTACCGCTGCGAGCGCTGCCGGGGCCTCGACCACTGCACCCTGCACGCGGCAGACGACATCGAGCGCCGCATCGTCATGGAGGGGCCCGAGTCGGTCGCGGCCGTCTACCTGGAGCCGGTCCAGAACGCGGGTGGCTGCTTCCCGCCGCCGCCCGGGTATTTCCAGCGCGTCCGCGAGATCTGCGACCGCTACGGCGTGCTGCTGGTCTCCGATGAGGTGATCTGCGCGTTCGGGCGGCTCGGCCACTGGTTCGGGGCGCAGCGCTACGGCTACCAGCCCGACATCATCACCATGGCCAAGGGTCTGACCAGCGGCTACGCGCCGATGGGCGGGATGATCTGCCGCGACTTCCTGATCGAGCCGTTCCTGGAGGGCGAGGCGAGCTTCCTGCACGGGATCACCTTCGCGGGCCATCCCGTCTCCGCCGCGGTCGCGCTCGCCAACCTCGACGTCTTCGAGCGCGAGGACCTGCTCGGCAACGTCCTCGCCAACGAGGCCGCCTTCCGCGCCACCCTCGAGAAGCTCTACGACCTGCCGATCGTCGGAGACGTCCGCGGGGACGGGTACTTCTACGGGATCGAGCTGGTCAAGGACAAGGAGACGCGCGAGTCGTTCAACGACGAGGAGAGCGAGCGGCTGCTGCGCGGCTACGTGTCGCCGCGCCTGTTCGAGGAAGGGCTCATCTGCCGCGCCGACGACCGAGGCGACCCGGTGATCCAGCTCTCGCCCCCGTTGATCTGCGGGCCGGACCACTTCGAGGAGATCGAGGGCGTGCTGCGCAAGGTCCTCACCGAGGCGTGGTCGCGGCTGTAGCACCGCCGCTCGACCTCCTGGAAGGGCCCGCCGCCGGACGCCGATCAGGTGATCGACGGCGGGCCGGCGCTGCGCGCTGACGGCGGCCGAGGTTGGACCGGATGAGGCGATCGCCACCGAGAGCGGTCGCTTGACCGGCGGTCCCGCCCTGCTCGTCCGCTTCGCCGAGGTCTTCCACATCCCGGCCCGCCCCGAGGCCCGCGGCGCCTGACCTCTTCGCGGGTTCGGGGCATTGGGCTGCGATGCTGGAACCGTCGCGCGAGTCCCGATAGCATCTGCCGCCATGCGACTCGTGATCGCGACCTGCACGGTCGACTACGCCGGCAGGCTCTCCACGCGCCTTCCGCTCGCCACCCGATTGCTGATCGTCAAGGCCGACGGCTCGGTGCTGATCCATTCCGACGGCGGGGGCTACAAGCCCCTCAACTGGATGGCCGCGCCGTGCACGCTGAGTGAGGAGCACGACCGATGGCTGGTGACCAATCGCACCGGCGAGAGCATGACCATCGTGCTCCATCAGGTCCTCCACGACTCCTCGCACCAGCTCGGGCTCGACCCGGGCCTGCTCAAGGACGGCGTCGAACGGCACCTCCAGGAGCTGCTCGCCGACCGCTGCGAGGTCCTCGGCGACGGCTGGAGCCTGGTCCGCCGGGAGTACCGGACCGACATCGGTCCCGTGGACCTGCTGTGCAGGGACGAGCAGGGCGAATACGTCGCGGTCGAGATCAAGCGCAGGGGCGAGATCGAGGGGGTCGAGCAGCTCACCCGTTACCTGGAGCGGCTCCAGCTCGGCATCGAGGGTGTCCGCGGGGTGTTCGCCGCGCTCGCCTTCGCGCCCCAGGCCAAGGTGCTCGCCTCCGCCCGGGGGATCCAGTGCGTGCAGCTCGACTACGACGCCCTGCGCGGCCTGGAGCCCACCACGCCGCGACTCTTCTGAGCCCCCATGAGCCGCCTGTGCGCCCTTCCCGGCCTCCCTGCCCGCCCGGCGCTTGCCTCGCGCCGGCGGGCGCCGGCGGTCGAGGACCGCCCTCCGGGGCGAGATTTCTCATCGTGGAATTCACCGTTGCTCGTTTTGGTCCTTCAGTGCTTTCGCGATAATTTGATCGGTCGATAAGGGGACCTGGCCCCTCGGTGGCCGTGGCGCCGGTGGGCGGGCGGCCCGTCGTCTTGCGGGGACGGCAATGGCACAGCTGAGCAAGGAAGCGCAGAACGTCAACTGGCTGGTCTCCAGTTTCGTCCGCCGGGTGCCGGGGATCTCGCACGCGATCGTCCTGTCATCCGACGGGCTGCTGATGGCGATGTCCGACCAGCTCGATCGGACGCGTGCAGACCAGCTCGCCGCCGTCTCCAGCGGCCTGTCGAGCCTCACGCAGGGCGCGTCGCGGTGCTTCGGCGGCGGCAAGGTCAACCAAACCGTCGTTCACATGGAGGCGGGGTTCCTGCTCGTCATGGGCATCGGCGACGGCTCGGCGATGGCCGCCCTGGCCGCGCCCGACGTCGACGTGGGCGTGGTCGGCTACGAGATGACCATGCTGGTCGCCCAATGCGGCGAGGTGCTCACGCCCGCCCTCCGCCACGAGCTCCAGTCAGCCCTCGCGACCTGACCGACCGATCGCCTCAGCGCCGGGCGACCTCGGTGGCGAGGCCCACGTCGGTGTCGGCGAGCAGCTCCTTGTGGCCGATGCCGAGGGTGCGGATCCAGCGCTGCTGCCCGCTGGTGAAGGCCACGAAGTAGCCGAGCTCGACGATCTCCGGCTCGGTGAAGTTCGCGTGCAGGCGCTCCCAGAGCGCGTCGTCGGCCAGGTCCGGGTTCCAGGTGATCGCCTCGGTGTAGGCCAGGGCGGTTCGCTCCCGCTCGTTGAAGCGTTCCGAGGTCTGGAAGTTGAGCAGATCGTCGTAGTGGTCCTCGATCACGCCCTGCTGGGCGCCCTTGACCGAGCGCTGCCCGCCGCAGTACTGGCAGTCGACCGTCCGCGAGACGTACAGCCGGCAGAGCTCCTTGATGCGGTGGTCGAGCACGCCGTTGAGGAACGAGGTCCGCCACGCCGCCGTGAAGGTGCGCAGCAGCTCCGGCACGTGCGCGCGGATCGCCTGGCTCTCGGGCCGCGGCGTCCCGTTCTGTCGCGCGTACTCCATGATGTCGACGAGCTCGGGATCGGTGAGCGTGGCGGGGTCCACGTAGCTGATGCGCTGCACCACAACGACCTCCCAGGATGCGAGCTTCTGGTAGAAAGCCAGCATACGTCCCGGTCGCAACCCAACCGGGGATGCTGTCCGGGGTGGCGCACTCAGCTGGGCAGGCCCAGCACACGCCTCGCGTTGCCCTCGTAGATCAGGCGCCGGTCCTCGTCGGCGAGGTCCATCGCGTCCAGCGCGCGCACCGCACCGCGGACGTATCCCGGGCCGCCATCCTGGTCGAAGGGCATGTCGGTCCCGAACAGCAGCCGCTCCACGCCAAAGAACCCGAGCCCGCACTCGACCGCATGCTGGGTGCCCGACAGCGAGGTGTCGCCGTAGAACCGCTTGAGCTGGTCGAGCAGCAGGGCGTGCCGCCCCGCGGGGTCGGTCACCCCGCCGAGGTCCAGCCCCATCGGCTGGGTGAGGTCGAGGGCCTTACCCAGCCGCTCGGCGAAGTGGGGGATCATGCCGCCGGCGTGGTGGGTCAGAATCCGCAGGTCCGGATGCCGCTGGAAGATGCCGGAGAGCACCATGCGGCACATGAAGACCGTGGTCTCGTATGGCCAGCCGAATGCCATCCACATGCCGTACCGCGACGCCTGCTCGGTCGGGTAGTCGGCCATCTGCGCGCCCCGCACCGGGTGGACCCAGACCGTGCGCCCGAGCTCGGCCACCTTGGCGAAGAACGGCTCGAAGCGCGGCTCGTCGAGCGGCACGCCGCGGATGTTGGTGTGGATCTGCACGCCAAGCGCACCCAGCTCGGCGACCGCCCGCTCGGTCTCCTCGATCGCCCCGTCGACGTCGGACAGCGCCACCGCCGCCGCGAAGCCCACGAACCGGTCCGGGTGGTCGCGGCAGAGCTCGGCCATGCCGTCGTTGGCGCACCTGGCCAGGTCCGCCGCCACGGCCGCGTCCCCGAACGCCTCGACCTCGGGCTGCACCAGGGTCAGCACCTGGACGTAGGCTCCGAACTCGTCCATCACAGCGAAGCGGCGGTCCAGGTCGTGGAGGGCGACCAGGGACTCGTACTGGTCGAACAACCGCGCGTACGGCCCGGTCGCCAGCGGGCGCACCCGCTCGAGGTAGGGCTTCGGCAGGACGTGCGGGAACGCGTCGATCTTCAAGCTCGCCAAAGTCGCCGCTCCTTCGGGGCCGGCTGGGGGCTGCGGCCACAAGATCAGACCGACCCCCGCCCGCGGTCAAGGCCAACCCGACGCCCGGCGCCAGGACACCTACGCCGCCGGGACGCCGACGCCGCTGGGGCGCCGACGCCCGGGGACGCCGACGCCCGGGGACGCCGACGCCCGGGGACGCCTACGCCGCCGGTCCCGACAGCGGCACGTGCGCGATCTCCAGGAACGAACGCTCCGTCTCCGCGAGCACGGGGCGCCACACCGACGCCGGCTGGTTGCACTGCACCCCGAACTCCTCGACCAGGAGCCTGATTACCCCCTCCAGCGGCATGCGGCCGGTGGGGAAGTGGAGCCGCTCGAGCGCACGGCGCTGCGCCAGCAGCGACGGCTCCCCAAGGTCTCCCCGAAGCTGGAGGTGCGCCTTGGGGGTGCGAGTGCGGGTTCTGGTCGCGGTCGTACTCGTACCGGAAGACCCAGCGCGCCGCCTCGGGGTCGAGCTGGTACTGGAAGCTCGACCTGCTGACCTTCAGCAGCGGTCCTCTGGGATCGTCGCGCGCGAGGAACAGGTCAATCGCCAGCCGCAGCAGTCTCCCGTCGTTCAGCGGCAGCGGATCGAGGATGAAGCGCGCGCCGCCGATGGTCGCGCGATCAGGGTGGTGTTGGCGCCAGAGCCGAACGACCCCGCTACGGTGCAGCACCGTGAGCCGCAGGAGCAGACCGATCAGGTTCTCGAGCGCGACGAACGCCGGACGTCCTCCGGACCGGTAGCGCTCGGTCAGCTCCCGGACCTCAGCCCGCAGCGCGTTGGCGTCGCGGGGGCGGGAGCCAGATCGGGTCATCGTCGTCGAGTAGGCCGGCCACGCACAGGAGATCACCGAACTCGCCTGGTTGATCGAGGCGCCCGGTTCGGTACGCGCGCAGCAGGTGCCGCGCCGAGTACCCATGCCGCTTGCGGGCATGCTCGTCGATCATCTCGACGATCTCGTCGCGCGTGAGGTAGCCCGGCTCGAGCTTCGATGTCCTGAGCCACTCCAGGACTTCTTCGGCTGTCTCTGGCTCGTCCACGTCACTCCCTCCGAGGGGAGTATGTGTGGACGCGGTGGTTGACGGCATCTGGTTTTCCGCCTTCCGTAGGGTCGCTGCTTGCCTTGATGCACCGGCGCCCAGACCTTAGCCGGATCGGCGATTGCGCGGGAATTGTTATCCACAGGGGTGTCAGCGGGTTGCGCGATGAGACCTCCGAGGAGCAGCGGTCGGGCGATTGATCTCGACCAGCGCTGCGATTGCCGCTCGAATCTTCGCGAACCGCGATATGGTCTCAAGAGCCGCCATCCGTCGGCGCGGGATCACGAAGACTACCGGCGGCGTTGTAAGAGCAGGCCGACGATCGCCAGCGCTGCCGCCGCGACGAGCACCGGACCGCCAATCGTCGCGCCAGCCACGATCTTCGCCCACAGACTTGGCCGGAGGCCCTGGTACTGGCCGAAGGAGGCGGACCCGACGATCCACAGCACCAATCCCAGGGCGGCCAGGACACGAGCGGTCGAATGCGCCAGCATGCCTCGCCGTCTCGCTCTTGCTTCACGGGAGCCGTTGCGCGCTTCCATGCCCGCCCCCCTCGCCAGGTCACATGCTCGCAAGCAGAGCTTGACCGATCCTGGCGTGGTTGACCACAGTGAACCGATTCCGGCGTGTACCCGGCGGCCGCATTCCGGGTGTTGCGGCAGCACGTTGCTTCGAGGCGCACGGTGAGCGCCGCGGCGGCGGCGACTGAGCCCCGAGGCAGGTACGCGATCGCGGGGGCCGTCGCCGCGGGAGTGGCGCTCGGCGCCACGGAGCTGGCGGCTGGCGCGCTCGGGGGTGGGCCGTCGCTGGTGCAGTCGGTCGCCGACGTGGTCATCGACCTCGCACCGATCTCGGTGGTGCGCGCCGCCATCTCCACGCTCGGGACCCGCGACAAGCCGGTGCTGGTTGCCGGTGTGGTCGTGCTGTCGCTGCTGTTCGGCGCGGGCATCGGTCTGGCCGCGCGCCGGCGTCGCTGGATCGGCGTCGCGGCCTTCGCGGCGTTCGGAGCGCTCGGCGCCTGGGCCGGCGCGCGGCCTCCGAACGCGAGCATCCTGGATGCGGTGCTCGCCGGGGCCGCCGGCGTGATCGCCGGCGTCGCCGTGCTCGCCTCCATGGCCTGGCGTCCCGCACGTTCGGTCGTCCCCGCACGGGGCGGGGCGACGCCGGCTGCCCCCGCCCCGACGACTGCGGCCCAGCCCGGCGCGACGACGATTGCTGGCCCGGGGCGAACCGCGGTGGCCGGCCCCGGAGCCACCACGGTGGTTGGCCCGGAAGCGACGGCGCCCGCCGGCCGCGAGGCCACGACGGCGGCTGGGCCCGGCGCGACGACCGCGGCTGGCCCGGGTGGGACGACCGCGGCTGGCCCCGGCGTGACCACCCCGGCTCGCCTTGGCGCGAAGGCGGGCGGGCCAGCCGCGTCCAGGCCCGCGGCGCCGCGGGCGGCGTTGGAGGTGGCGAGCCGGCGGTCCTTTCTTGCGGGAGCGGGGTCGCTCGCGCTGGTCGGCGCGGCCGCCGCGGCCGGCGGGCGGCTGCTCGAGAGCAGGGCCCGGGTCGCGGCCCGCCAGGTCGCCGGCCTTCCGAACCTCGGCGCCTCCGAACCGGGACCGAGCACGGGCCTGGACGTACGCGGCCTGTCGCCGTTCATCACGCCGAACGGCGACTTCTACCGTGTCGACACGGCGACATTCCTGCCGCTGACCGACGTCGCGAGCTGGCGGCTCAAGGTCGGCGGAATGGTCGACCACCCCTTCGAGCTGACCTACAACGAGCTGCTGGCGATGTCGACCGAGGAGCACGTCATCACGCTCGCGTGCGTATCGAACGAGGTCGGCGACCGCCTCTCCGGCAACGCCCGGTGGCGCGGGGTCCGGCTCGACGAGCTGCTGCGGCGCGCGGGACCGCGACCGGAGGCGAGTCAGCTGGTCGGCCTGTCGCTGGACGGCTTCTCGACCGGGTTCCCGACCGCGCTGGCGCTCGACGGCCGCAACGCCATGGTCGCCGTGGCGATGAACGGCCAGCCGCTTCCGGACCCGCACGGCTTCCCGGCCCGCCTGGTCGTCCCCGGTGTGTACGGCTACGCCTCGGCGTGCAAGTGGCTCGCGGAGATCCGGCTGGACCGGCTGGACGGGTTCCAGCCGTACTGGATGGAGCGTGGCTGGGCGACCGGCGGGCAGATGCGGACCATGTCGCGGATCGACACCCCGATCGACGGGCGCGGGGTCCGCGCCGGCAAGGTGCCCGTCGCCGGGGTCGCCTGGACGAACCACGTCGGCATCTCCAAGGTCGAGGTCCAGGTGGACGAGCGACCATGGATGCCGGCGCGGCTCGGGCCGGGCGACATCGACTCGTGGCGGCAGTGGGTCGTCGACTGGGATGCGACCGCCGGCACGCACACCATCCGGGTGCGAGCCACCGATGGCAAGGGACGGCTTCAGACGTCTCAGCTCATGGACGCCTTCCCGAGCGGAGCCACCGGCTGGCACACCATCCAGGTCAAGGTCATGTCGACCTAGCTCGAACGCGTTATCGCCCGACCCAGACCGACGCCCGACGCTCGACCGCCCACCGCCATCGACGCGATTGCCGCGAGAGTTCGCGCCGCCGGTCCCACCGGTCGACCAGGGCGCCGACCGGGAGTGCGAACCGCAGCAGGCGCATCATGCCCGAATAGCCACAGGCTCTCTACTCAGGTGATATCCACAGGCGCGTGCCAGCCCATTGACCTCGCCCGTTGCTGACCGCTACCGTCTCGCAACATCATCGGGGCTGCTCAGAGCATGGGAGGCAGGGTCTGAGGCCACCACGGCTCAAAGACGTTGCGGCGGCGGCTGGGGTCCATCCCGCCACGGCGTCCCGAGCGCTGAACGAGCACACCGCGGGGCTGCTGAGCCCGGAGACGGCCGAGCGCGTGCGCCAGGCCGCCGATCGCCTCGGCTACCGGGTGAACCGCATGGCGCGGGCGCTGAAGACCAGGCGGTCGTTCGCGATCGGCATGCTCATCCCCGACATCACCAACCCGTTCTTCCCCCCGATCGTCAAGGGCGCCGAGGACGCGCTGGCGCACGCCGGCTACACCCTGGTGCTCGCCAACACCGACAACGACGAGGCCAAGGAGCGCCTCCAACTCAGCGGCATGCTCCAGAGCCAGGTCGACGGTCTGATCATGGCCACGGCGCGGCGGCGCGGCGCGGCCGTGGAGCAGCTGCGCTCCGGCCCGGTTCCGATGGTGCTGGTGAACCGCACGATCGACCGGGGCGGCGTCTCCGCGGTGATCCCCGACGACCTGGGCAGCATGGGCTTGGCCGTCCGCCATCTCTACGAGCTGGGGCATCGCAGCATCGGCCATGTCGGCGGGCCGCAGGACACCTCGACCGGCTCGCGGCGTGCGAAGGGGTTCGTGGCGGTGATGCGCGAGCTGGGATTGCCAGCGGGGCGCATGGTGCGGGCGAAGCTGTTCAACGAGGAGGAGGGCCGCCGCGCCGCCGCCATCCTGCTCGAGCGTGAGCCGACTCTCACCGCGATCGTGGCCGCCAACGACCTGCTGGCGCTCGGAACGCTCGACGCGGCCGGGGAGTCGGGGCTGCGCTGCCCGGAGGACCTGTCGGTCATGGGCATGAACGACATGCCGCTGTCGGACCGGATCCAGCCGCCGCTGTCCACGGTTCGGGTGAGGGAGTACGACCTCGGGCGGCAGGCCGCCAGCCTGCTGCTCAGCCACATCGAGCAGCCCGGCCGGCGTCCGGAGACGGTCCTGATCGAGCCGGAGCTGGTCGTCCGGGAGAGCACCGCCAAGCCGGCCAACCGTCGCCGCGCCACGTCCAGCAAGCCACGTGGCCCCGATCCGAAACGCCGGCCCGCGAAGCGCGAGGCCAGCCGGCAACCGCGGGAAGCCGCGCGGCCGGACGCGAACGCGCACCGGCAGGGGCGAAAGTCCGACGCACGCCGCGACGGCGACGCCGGCCGGCAGAGGAGAGCACGCCCCACGGAGCACGATGGCGACGGCGAACGACGGAACGCCCCGCCCGACCCACGGAACACCCCCGAGGACCCGCCGCCTACCCCGGGCGACCCGCGAGACCCCCACCGGGATTCCACGGCTGGCGCGCTTCGCGGTTGACATGCCCGGTCCATGCAGTGTACGTATCTGCAATCGTTTGCATCCGCTATCGCCGGTTCTGTCTAGAATTCGCGTCCAACGACCCACCGCACGTCATAACCCACTGGACGCCTCCAATCCGGGTCGCCTCTTCTTTGGGAAGGGCCACGGGAGGTGGATGAGATGAGCAAGTACCGGCACGTGCTGACTGCCCTCGTAGCGCTCGTGCTCGTCGTTGCGGGGTGCTCGAGCAACAAGTCGAGCGGAGGTGGCGGCGACACCTCGAAGCCGCTGGTGATCGGCGCGTCGCTTCCGCTGTCGGGTGACTTCGCCCAGCCGGGCGGGGCTGCCCGGAAGGGCTACACGATCTGGCAGGAGATGGTGAACAAGAACGGCGGCCTCCTGAAGCGGCAGGTCGAGCTCAAGATCGTCGACGACGCCAGCGACCAGAACACGGTCGTCGCCGACTACAACCGCCTGATCAGCCAGGACAAGGTCGACCTGCTGCTCGGCACGTTCTCCTCGTTGCTGAACATCCCGGCCTCGGCGGTCGCCGAGCGCAACCGCAAGGTCTTCGTGTGTCCCGCCTGCGGCTCGCCGGACATGTTCAACCGCGGCTTCAAGAACATCTTCTTCGCACAGCCGGCGACCGCCGTGCACCAGGCGGACCTGTTCGCGCAGTGGGTGACCGGTCTGCCGGCCGACCAGCGCCCCAAGACGGCTGCCTACCCGACCCAGGACGACCCGTTCGCGCAGCCGGTCGTCGAGGGCATCAAGCAGCAGCTGGAGGCCGCCGGGATCAGGACCGTCTACAGCAAGGTCTATCCGCCTGACACCACCAACTTCGACACGATCGCCAGCGACATCAAGGCGAGCAAGGCCGAAGTGATCGCCCAGGGGGCGGTCTTCGAGGACGGCCTCGGCCTGGTCCGCTCGCTGATCAAGGCGGGCTACAGCCCCAAGCAGATGTTCCAGACCTCGGCCCCGTCCAACGGCGACGAGTACTCCAAGGGCGTCGGCGTGGCCAACACCGAGGGCATCTTCTACGCCGTGAGCTGGAGCCCGGAGGCCAAGTACCCACTGAACCAGGAATTCCTGGCGGCCTACAAGGCCAAGTACGGCGGCGTGCCGGAGGAGGACGCGGCCGACGCGTTTGCCGCGGCGCAAGTGCTCCAGGCCGCGGTCCAGGCGGTGGGGTCCATCGACGACCAGTCCAAGCTCTCCGACTGGCTGCACCAGAACAAGGTCGAAACCATCCTCGGTCAGCTCTCCTGGGACGAGCGAGGTGCTCCGGAGCAGGCCTTCATCCTGGCGCAGTGGCAGAACGGCGCCGCCCAGGTGGTGCTTCCCAAGGAGGTCGCGACCAGCCAGAGCATCGTGAACCCGAAGCCCAACTGGGGCGCCTGAGGATAGGCAACAGCCGGTCATGAAGCTCGCACAGACGGTTCTCCTCGGTCTGCTGACCGGTGGCGTCTACGCGTTGTTGGCCTCCGGCTTGACGCTGGTGTTCGGCGTGATGCGCATCATCAACGTCGCCCAGGGAGCTCTGCTGATCCTGGCGGCGATGTTCACCTTCGAGATCTGGCGGCGCACGGGCCTCGACCCGTTGCTCGCGATCCTGGTGACCACGCCGCTGATGTTCGGGATCGGCTGGCTCCTGTACCGCGGACTGCTGGCCCGGGTGCGCGCCGCGCCGGAGGCCATGACCGTGCTGCTCACCTTCGCGTTGGCGATCGCGATCGAGGGCTTCATGGGACTGGTCTGGCGCAACGTCTTCCGCTCGGTGACGCCGAGCTACTTCGCGTCCTCGTTCCACCTCGGCGAGCTGTTCCTCCCCAAGGGCCTCCTGGCCGGCTGTCTCGCGGCGATCGTCGTGCTCGTCGCCCTGTACCTGGTGCTGACCCGCACCTGGACCGGAAGGGCGATCCGTGGCGCCGCCGAAAACATGCAGGGAGCGCAGCTCGTCGGGGTGAGCGTGCTGGACGTCGCGGCGATCACCTTCGCCATCGGGATCGCGACCACCGGCGCCGGCGGCTCGATCCTGTCGATCCTCCAGCCGTTCTTCCCGGCCTCGCACTACGTCTGGATATCGAAGCTGCTCGGGATCATCGTACTGGGCGGCATGGGCAGCCTGCCGGGCGCGGTGATCGGCGCGTTGCTGCTCGGCGTCGCGGAGAACCTCACCTCCGCCTATGTCTCGCCGCGCTGGTCGGTGGTGGTGTTCTACGTGGTGATCATGGTCGTGCTGCTGGTGCGCCCGCAGGGCATCGCCGGCACACGGCTGCGTGAGGACGTGGCGGCTTGAGCGGGAGCGGCGGCGCCGCGGGCACCGGCGCGGGCGGCGAGGCCGTCGCCGACCGCCCGCCCGGCCGTTCCCGCCTGCCGCGCTGGATTCGCCCGGCGGCGATCGTGGCCGGCGTGGTGGTCCTCGGGCTGTTCCCGCTGGCCGACCCCGCCAACCTCTCCACCCAGACGGTGCTGATCCTCAGCTTGCTGCTGGTCGTGTCGGCCAGCGGCTGGAACGTCATCTCGGGCTTCGCCGGCTACGTCTCGCTCGGTCAGAGCGCGTTCATCGGCGTCGGTGCCTACACGGTCGGCATCCTCACGCTCCACTGGAAGGGCGTGTCGCCGTGGCTGCTCACGCCGCTTGGCGGGGTGACGGCCGCGGTGCTCGCCGCGATCCTCGGGCTGGTCGCGATGCGGGCGCGCGGCCACGCGTTCGTGATCATCACCATCGCGTTCCTGTTTCTGATGCAGACCCTGGCCCTGAACTTCCAGGGCGTCACCCGCGGCTCGAGGGGGATCACCCTGCCGCTGCCGACCTGGGATCCGAGCCTCGGGAACCTGCCGTTCTTCTACGCGATGCTGCTGCTGGCCGTGCTGTCGGTCGCGATGGCCGCCTGGGTGCGCCGGAGCAAGCTCGGCGCCGGCCTGCTGGCGATCCGCGAGGACGAGGGCAAGGCGGCCGCGATCGGCATCCGCACCCCCGCCTACAAGCTGATCGGCTTCGTGGTCAGCGCCGTGCTGATCGGGATCGCCGGCGGCGTCTACGGCTACTTCCTGACCTTCGTCGACCCGCGCGGCATGTTCGACATCCTGCTCAGCGTGCAGATCGTGCTGGCCGCGCTGCTCGGCGGTCGCGGGACCATCTGGGGCCCTGTCCTCGGGGCGTTCGTGATCCAGCCCCTGAACGAGCAGGTCAACACTCACTTCGGCGGCCAGGTCGGCACCCGCCTGCTGGTGTTCGGGCTACTGCTGGCCGCGGTGGTGCTGGTAATGCCGACCGGTGTCATCCCGACGCTCCAGAAGCTCCTGCGGAAGCGGCGCGAGCGGGGGAGCGCGGTCCCGTTCATCGAGCGCCCCGTCCGCCGCGCCCCCGCATCTTCGCCCGCGGGGCCCGGTACGTCAGAAGCGGGTCAGGCCGAGTCGACGTCGCCGCATGCGCCGGCGGACGGCGCGGAGCCGGCGGTTCCGGGCGGCGCGGCGCCCGCGGTGGTGAGCGGCGCGGCCCCGAAGGTCTCTGCAGCCGACCGGGAGGCGGCGACCCGCGAGGCGACCGGCGAGGCGCGACCGCTCCTGGAGCTCGAGCGCCTGTCCAAGCGCTTCGGCGGGCTGACGGCGCTCGACGACTGCACCTTCTCGGTCCGCGAGGGGTCGATCACCGGCCTGATCGGGCCCAACGGCTCCGGCAAGACGACGGTGTTCAACCTGGTCAGTGGCTTCGTGCCCGGTGCCGGCGGCGAGGTCCGCTTCGACAACCAGCGGATCGATCACCTCCGCTCGTGGGCGCGGCCGTCGCTCGGCATCGGACGGACCTTTCAGATCACCCGCCTGTTCAAGCAGCTCACCGTGCTCGAGAACGTGGTAGCGCCGCTGAGCCGCTTCTCGGTGCGCCAGCTCGCCGCCGGCGGCACCAGCGGAGCCGAGGCGGCCAGGGCCCGCGAGCTGCTCGACCTGGTCGGGCTCGGCGCCTTCGGCAACCGCCCCGCAGGCACGCTCTCGTTCGGGCAGCAGAAGCTGGTCGAGCTCGCCCAGGTGCTGATGCTGGAGCCCAAGCTGATCCTGCTCGACGAGCCGGCCGGCGGCGTCAACCCCAGCCTGATCGATCACATCGCCGAGCTGATCCGGGACCTGAACCGCGACGGCATCAGCTTCCTGGTGGTCGAGCACAACATGCCGCTGGTGCTGGAGCTGTGCGACCCGGTGATCGTCCTCGCCGGCGGTCGCTGCATCGCGCAGGGGCCGCCGCGGCTCATCCAGCGCGACCCCGAGGTGCTCGGCGCCTACCTCGGCGGCGACGGGCAGGCGACCGAGCGGCTGGAGGTGTGATGGGCGGCGTGCTCCGGCTCGACGGCGTGGTCGCCGGCTACGGCGGCAGCGACGTGCTCCAGGGCGTCGACCTGGAGGTCGCATCGGGTTCGATCACCTGCATCGTCGGGCCGAACGGGGCCGGCAAGTCCACCGTGCTCCGCGCGGTCAGCGGGCTGCTGCCGCCGCGGAAGGGCACGATCCTGCTCGACGGCGAGCCGATCGGCGGCCTGCAGCCGCCGGCCGTGCTGGCGCGCGGGCTGGTCCAGGTCCCGCAGCACGGCGGCCTGTTCCCGAGCCTCAGCGTTCGCGAGAACGTGCTCATGGGCGCTTGGGTCCTCCGCCGCAACCGCGCCCTGGTCAGATCGCGCTACGACAAGGTGGTCGAGACCGTCCCGGTGCTGGCCGAGTGGGCCGAACGCCGTGCTGGCAACCTGTCCGGCGGCCAGCGGCGACTGGTCGAGTTCGCCCGCTCGCTGATGCTCGAGCCCAACGTCGTGCTGCTCGACGAGCCGTCGCTGGGGCTCGATCCGGGCGGGCTGCGAACGGTCTACGACCTGGTGCGGCTGCTCAACGAGCAGGGCGTGACCGTCCTGCTGGTCGAGCAGAATGTGCGTGTCGGGCTCGGCGCGGCCACCTGGGCGGTGGTCATGGAGAGCGGCAGGGTCAGGATGTCCGGACCGCCGCGAGAGATCCTCGACAACCCGGAGATCGCCGACCTGTACCTCGGCGGGACCATCCACCGCGCCGCCAAGGCATGAGCGGCCGGCAGGGATGAGCGGCGCCATCTGGGCGACCGTCGCGGGCATCGGGTTCGGGCTGTTCCAGAGCATCAACCGCCAGGCCGTACGCGGCATGGACGTGTGGCAGTCGACCTTCATGCAGCTGGCCGTCTCGAGCGTGGTCTTGCTGCTGGGCGCGGTGGCGACCGAGGACCTCGGCGAGCTGCGGTCGGTGTCGGCGGCCGCGGTCGCAGCGTTCGTCGCGGCGGGGCTGGTGCACTTCCTGGTCGGCTGGACGCTTCTCAACGCCAGCCAGAAGCGCATCGGCGCCGCCCGAACCAGCCCCCTGCTCGCGGCCACCCCGCTGTTCGGCGCCGTCCTCGCCGCGCTGACGCTGAGCGAGGTCCCAGGTCTGGTCACCATCGCCGGCATGCTGCTGATCCTCGCCGGCGTGTACGTCACCGTCGGCACCGGCGAGCCCGCCGCGACCGAGGGTCCCGACAGCTCGGATACCGGCTCCGCCGCCTCGTTCGAGGACCGCGAGGGCGGCGACAGCGGCTCGGCCGCCTCGTCCGCGGCCGGCGGCAACCCGTGGTTCACGCCTTGGTCCCGCCAAGGCTCCACGTCGTCGGTGGGGTCGGGTCCCACTGGGTCGTCGGTGGGGTTAGGTCCCGCTGGGTCGTCGTTGGGGTCGGCTCCTCGGGTCAGGCCAAGCTCCAGAGTGGGGTCGCGGGCAGGCGCTGGGCCCGCTCCGCAAACGCTGACCGTGGGCGCCCGCTGGCGTGGCTCACTGCTCGGTCTGGGCACGGCGGCGTGCTGGTCGGTGAGCCCGCTGCTCATCCGCGTCGGTTTGGACCGGCTGCCGAACCCGATCCTCGGCGTCACCATCAGCATGATCGGCGCCACCATCCCGCAGGGCATCGTGGTCGCGATCCGCGCAAGGCGCGGGCTCAGCACACCCGTGGCCTGGAACTCCGTCTGGCTGAAGCTGGCCGCCGGCGTCCTGGTCGGAGCGTCCACGTGGACCCGCTGGGAGGCCCTGGCGCTCACGCCGGTCGCGGTGGTGCTCGCGCTAAGCCTCCTCTCGGTCCCGACCGTGATCCTGGTGGCCCCGCTGCTCGCCGGGCGTCACGAGGAGCGGGTCACCCGCCGGATCGTCGTCGGCGCGGTCCTGGTGGTGGTCGGTTCGCTCGTCCTGGTGGTCCGGTCGTAGATCCGCCTTGATCACCTGGCGGGCGAGAGGACCGCGCGCCTTCCCCACCGGACCCGCCCATGTGAGGGCTGAGCAGCCTGCCTGAAGTCCTGCATGCAAGCCTTGGCCACGCGCCTGGCTGTCGCCGTGCCGGTCACGGCTGCGGGACGATCCGGAATGTGGGGTGGTCGGCTGGGTCGGCAAGCTGCTCGAAGCTGGCCTTCACTCCGGGCGTCCCGCCGAAGCGGCGCTGGTAGGCCTCGATCAACGGGCCTCGCTGCTCTGGTGGAACCTCCACGGCGGTGAACTGCTCCACCCGGCGCCCCTGCCGAAGCCGCCCGCCACCGGCGGCCCTGAGGTTGCGTGACCAGTCGGTGTCCCCAAACGGGGTGAGCAGGTACTGCTGGCCTTCGTACTCCAAGACGACCAAGGGGACCGTGTGCCACTGTCCGCTCCTGCGCCCACGTACTGACAGGGTGGCCACCCGTCGCGGGGCGAACCGGGGCGCCAAGCGGTTGGCGATGGTCCGCTGCCACCATCCGGGCTTGCGGTAAGCGCGCGCTGTCATCGCTTGTGGTCCTCCCTCGTGGAGTTCCAGCTGGTTCTGGCCGGCTGCTGAATGCTTCCTGGGAGTTGTAGCGGTGGGGCTCCGGCGACTCAACGAAGTCACATGCCGACGCGACGAGCCACACCACAAGACGTGACTTGACCAAGTTGACGCGGCCGAATCGAAGCGCCAGCATCTGCCCCTTAGCGCTGGGGGATCTGTCACCAATTGCGCTGATATTGCCGCCGGGATTGCGACGATGAGACTGCCGCGTTGGCCCATCGGCCTGGCCCGTCGTCGCCACGGCAGGCCTGCCGGGATCAGCCTGCTGCTGACCGCGCTCGGCGTGGTCACGCTGCTGCTTGGCGGCTGCAGCGAGTTCAACGCGGCCAGGCAGGCACACGAGGCGCTCGTTCAGGCCGGCTACCCGCGACCACGTGTGAACGTGAACAGGATCCGGGAGGGTCAGAGCAGCCAGACGGTCGTCGACGTCCGCTACTCCAGCCTTGCCGACGACGATGCGGCGCTCAGGGCTGAACAGGACAAGGCCACCCAGATCGTGTGGGAGAACGTGCCCATCCGACTGTCCGCGGTCAGAGTCGCCGCCATCACCCGCCAGGTCGGCGTGCCCAGGCTTGGGGGCGCGCAGGTCAGCCGGGGAAACGTGTACTCCCGCGAGGAGCTGGCCAG
>JBEDUQ010000271.1:0-2293 GCA_040414855.1 Actinomycetota bacterium | reverse complement strand
GCCGCCGACCCCGCCATCCGCGCGGCCCTGGACGGGATGTGGCCGCACCTTTCGCCCACGCGGCTGGTCGGCCGGCTGCTCCGCTCGCGTGAGCTGCTGGAGGCGGCCGCGCCGGACCTGACGCCGGAGGAGCGGGCGCTGCTGCTGCGCGAGACCCGGGAGCCGCGGTCCAGGAGCCGCGCGAACTGGTGGACGCCGGCCGACGTCCCGTTGCTCGACGAGGCGGCCACGCTGCTCGGCGAGCAGGAGCGCGACGACGCCGCGGGCGGCCGCCGTCGCCGCCGGCGCCAGCGCGAGCGGGAGCTGGGGTTCGCGCGCGCCGTGCTCGACCAGGCCGGCGTCGACGAGCACCATCACGTCGACCCGTCCATGCTGATCGCGCGGCACAGCGACGGGGGAGCGGTGACCAGCATCGCGAGCCAGGCGCGCCAGGACCGGACCTGGACCTTCGGCCACGTGATCGTCGACGAGGCGCAGGAGGTCTCGGCGATGGCGTGGCGGATGCTGATGCGGCGCTGCCCGGGCAGGTCGATGACGCTGTCGGGCGACACTGCCCAGCGCGGCGCGCCCTGGGGCGTCAGCTCGTGGGGCGAGGTGCTCGACCCGCACGCCCCTGGCCGCTGGCGGGTCGAGGAGCTGACCGTCAACTACCGCACGCCGACCGAGATCGTCGCGGTCGCCGCCGACGTGCTCGCCAGCCTCTCCGCCGAGCTGCGGCCGCCGGTGTCGGTCCGCGAGAGTGGCGTGGAGCCGTGGGCGCTCCGGGTCGACGAGCGCGAGCTGGCCGGCAGGCTCGCCGAGGTGGCCGCCCAGCAGTCCGAGGCGGTGGACGGCGGCAAGCTCGCCGTGCTGGTGCCGTCCGGCCGCGCCGCCGGGGTGGCCGCCGCGATCGGCGCGGTGCTGCCGGCCGCCGGCATCGAGCGCGGCCCGGACGTGCTCGCCGCGCCGGTGGCGGTGCTGGCCGTGGCCGACGCCAAGGGCCTGGAGTTCGACGCTGTCCTGGTGGTCGACCCGGACGCGATCCTCGCCCAGTCGCCGCGCGGCGCCAGCGACCTCTACGTCGCGCTCACCCGCGCCACCCAGCGGCTCGGCGTGATCCACACCGGCGAGCTGCCGCCGGTGCTGCGGCGGCTCCATCGCCTGCAAAGGCTCGAGGACCTCTCGCCCGGCCCGCCGCCGGTCACTCCAGCACGAAGTTGACCAGCTGCTCGCCGACCACGATCACCCTGCGGACCTTCTGGCCCGCCAGGTGCCTGGCGACCCGCTCCTCGTCGCGCGCGGCCGCCTCCAGGTCCTCGCGTGAGCTGCCGGCCGGCACCGAGACGGTCCCGCGGAGCTTGCCGTCGACCTGCACCGGCACGGTGACGGTCGCCTCGGTCAGATAGGCGGGGTCGGCGACCGGGAACGGCGCGTGCGCGAGCACGTGCTGGTGGCCCATGCGCGACCACAGCTCCTCGGCGAGGTGCGGGGCGAACGGCGCCAGCAGCAGCGCCAGCGGCTCGGCCACCTCGCGCGGCACGCCGTCGGCGTAGGCCGAGGTCAGGTGGTTGGTCAGCTCGGTGATCCGCGCGATCGAGGTGTTGAACCGCAACGACTCGATGCCGGTCCGCACCCCGGCGATGGTGCGGTGCAGCAGGCGCAGGGTCTCCTCGTCCGCCGGCGTCTCCACCACCGTCGACGCGCCGGTCCGCTCGTCGACCAGGCTCCGCCAGATCCGCTGGAGCAGCCGCTGCGAGCCGGCGATCGCCTTGGTGTCCCACGGCCGCGACTGCTCGAAGGAGCCGCTGAACATCGAGTAGAGCCTGAAGGTATCCGCACCGTAGGCGCTTCGGATCTCCTCGGGGCTGACCGAGTTCTTCAGGCTCTTGCCCATCTTGCCGTACTCGCGCTTGACCGCCTGGCCGCGCCACCAGTAGCCGCCGTCCCGCTCGGTCACCTCGGCGGCCGGCACGTGGAAGCCGCGCTCGTCGGTGTAGGCGAACGCCTCGACGTAGCCCTGGTTGACCAGCCGGCGGAACGGCTCGCCGGCGCTCACCAGCCCCAGGTCGTGCAGCACCTTCTGCCAGAAGCGCGCGTACAGCAGGTGCAGCACGGCATGCTCGACCCCGCCGACGTAGAGGTCGACGCCACCGGGGTCGCGCGCGCCGCGCGGGCCCATCCAGTAGCGCTCGTTGGCCGGGTCGACGAAGCGCTCGGCGTTGTCGGGATCGGTGTAGCGGATCTCGTACCAGCACGAGCCGGCCCACTGCGGCATGATGCTCAGCTCGCGCCGGTAGACCTTCGGGCCCTCGCC
>JBEDUQ010000270.1:0-6460 GCA_040414855.1 Actinomycetota bacterium | reverse complement strand
TCGCCTGGCGGCGCGGCGAGATCGCGGTCGAGGTCGACGAACACCGCCCCGGGCAGGTGCCCGGCGCGGTAGCTGGTGCGCCCGTCCGGCCCACCGAGCTGCCAGCGAACGTCGAGCAGCACCGGCGGCGTGGCCGACCCGAGCGCCGCGCCCAGCTCCTCCGCCCTGATCAGCGGGCTGGTCGACATGTCGACTCCTTCGGATCGTGGAAGCCCTGGCCACGACCCTACCGTCTCCGGCAAGCCATGCATGCGCATATCAGCCCTTTCGCTTCGGTATTGATCTTGGAGAAATTGCTCCCGCAATGTACGGCTTGCGGAGCGCGTGTGCATGACCGGCGCATTACCGGTGCACGACCGGCGCGCGACCGAGACGGTCCCATCCCAAGCTCCTGGGGTGTCCGTGGCTGCATCGGCGGTGCACACTCGGCCAAATTCGGCACCGCCTCGCCGCGGTGGCGAAGCACACACGCGGACATGCATAAAGGGGGGCCGCAATGAAGATCGAACAGCGACTGGCGGAGCTCGGGCTCCAGCTACCCCCGCCGGCGGCGACCCCGCCCGGGTTCAAGTTGTCGTTCGCTTGGGTCCGCCTGGCTGGCAGTCGAGCGTTCGTGTCCGGCCATGGCGCGCTGGCGCCCGACGGAACGGTTGCCGGGCCCTTCGGCAAGGTCCCCAGTGAGGTCTCGCCGGAGGCCGCCCAGCAGTCCGCCCGCGCCACCGCCCTGTTGGTCCTGGGCAGTCTCCAGCGCGCGCTTGGCGACCTCGACCGGGTGACGGCGTGGCTGATGGTCCATGGCATGGTCAACGCCGACCCCGGCTACCCGCAGACCACCAACGTGATCAATGGCTTCTCCGACCTGATCCTGGAGCTGTACGGGCCCGAGGCCGGAGAGCATGCGCGCACGGCCGTGGGAATGACGGCCCTTCCCCTCAACCTCTGCGTGACCATCGCTGCCGAGGTCGAGATACAAACCTGAAGGCGATCCGCCGCGGTCAGGGTCATGGCACGCTCCGCGTCATGGCACGCTCCGCGTCATGGCACGCTGGGCGTTGTCCGCGCGGCGCGGCCGGCCGCGAGCAGGAGCGCGACCGCGCTGAGGACGAGGAGTGTCTGGCCGATCAGGTTGACGGTGTTCGCCGTGCGCTCGAGGTACAGCAGGAGGAAGCCGGCCCACATGTAGGTCAACAGCGCGCCGGCGGCCAGCGCGAGGCGATGCGCCTCTGTCCAGCCGGCACCGCGTGACCATCGGGCGATCATCAGGATCATCGCGGTGCCGAGCGCGACACCGATCGCCACGCCCAGCCAGGTTTCGGGCCGGGCGATGAACAGGGTCGAAGCGACCAGCGCGACCGGCCCGATCCCCCACGGGCTCGGTGCCCGCCGGTCGCGCCTGGGCGCAGGGCGCGGCCGGATGGCGAACGCGGCGCCGATCAGGGCCACGGTCACGGCCATCGCGCCAGTCACCTGCGGGGTCGTCGCCAGGAAGCCCCGCGTGTGGTCACGGAAGATCGCCCAGGACCCGAGCAGGAACAGGACGCCGGTGACGGTCAGGCCGGGGCTGCCCAACCAGGGCGCCGTTCGTCGCTCGGGGACCAGGGTCTCGACAATCGCGATCGGGACGCTGATGCTCCAGATCGCGTGGCCGGCGATGAAGCTCAGCGCCCAGTGGGCACTGATGCCCAAGCCCGGGATGCGGGCGGCGCTCTGGAAGTCATAGCCCTCGAACGAGGGGTTGAACAGCGACTGGTCGAGCAGGCCCGCCTCCAGCACACCGTAGGCCGAGGCGAGCAGGACGATGGTGGGCCAGCCACGCCCGGCCCGGCGGGCCGCCTCGCGGATGATGAGCGCCCCGCCGCCGTACATGGGCGCGAGCACGAGCATGCCCGCCATCGCCGAGACCGCGACGTTGCCGAGCAGGTACTCCGCGACCAGCGGCGCGAGCAGGAACAGCCCGATCGCCGGGGCGACGCGACCCGCCGCCCGCGGCCGTCCGGGGCCCGGGGCCTGGCTCGCGGAGTCGTTGGGCTGGCTCGCGGAGTCGTTGGGCCGGGCGACCGGGGCGGCCGCGCGGGCGTGTTCGTGGTGCGACACCGATGCTCTCTCCTGGGTCTCCTGGGTCTCCTGGGTCTCCTGGGTTACGGGTTGGTGGCGTGTTGGCTGGTCGCGGGTCACGACGGTTGGGCCCGTTCCGCGGCGACGACGACGACCACTCCGAGGACCGCGAGGATCAGGTTCGCGAACAGCTCGCGGCCGGTCAGGACGTCAACGCGGGGAACGACGACGCGGTTGAAGAGGTTGAGCAGCGGACCGAAGAAGGGCTGGACGGCCAGGTGGTCGATGGCGCCACTGACGCCTTGGAGGACCATCACGATCCCGAGGAGCTGAACCGGCCTGCGCATGCCCCGACGCTACGGGCCGTCGCGGTGACGGCGGATCGGCCGTCGGGATCGCTCGCCTCGACCGAGGCCGCGACTTCTGGGTGGCACGGTTGACGAAGGTATCGGTCATCAGCGACTTCGGTATCGTCGCCGCGCTCGAGGGCGAGACCAGCCTCCCGGGTCGGTAGGCTTTTGAGCATGAACAGTTCCGCGATCGCGACCGCCTACCGGCGCAGCCGGCGCGACTGGATCGCGGACGCGTGCCTGTTCCTGCTCGCGGCGGCCTACGGCCTGCTGATGGCGGCGTCGCGGAGCGATGGCCCGTCGGTGCCGCGGTGGCTGCTGAACCTCGATCAGGTCACCGCGGCGCTCGGGTGCGCGGCGCTGTGGCTGCGACGCCGCTGGCCGGCCGGGCTGGTCGTGGTGCTGCTGGTCCTGTCGACGTACTCGGAGCTGGTGGCCGGCGCGATGGTGGTGGCGCTGTTCACGGTCGCGGTGCACAGGCCTCCGCGGACCACGGCGGGCGTGTTCGCCCTGAGCCTGCTCGCCGCACTCGTCTACGTCGTGGTGCGCCCGGAGCCTGGTGTGCCGGGGTTGGTGCTGTTCCTGCTGGGCGTCGCGATCCAGGGCGCCGCGTTCGGCTGGGGCCTGTTTGTCCGCCACCGGCGCGAGCTCGTGCTGTCGCTGCGCGACCGCGCGGCCCGCGCCGAGACCGAGGCCCGGCTGCTCGCCGAGCAGGCCCAGCACCGCGCCCGCGACGCGATCGCCCGCGAGATGCACGACGTGCTCGGGCACCGGCTGTCGCTGCTGAGCGTGCACGCCGGGGCGCTGGAGTACCGCCCGGACGCGCCCGCCGAGGAGATCGCCCGCGCCGCCAAGGTCATCCGGGAGAGCGCCCACCAGGCGCTGCAGGACCTCCGTGAGGTCATCGGCGTGCTGCGCGCCCCGGTCGGCGAGCTGCCCCAACCCACCCTCGCCGACGTCGCGCAACTGGTGGCCGAGTCTGCCCGCGCCGGGATGCGGGTCACGCTGACCGAGGAGACCAGCGGGACCGTCAACGACGCCGTGGGCCGCACCGCCTACCGGCTGGTGCAGGAGGCCATGACCAACGCCCGCAAGCACGCTCCTGGCGCCGAGGTGCGCGTCCGCGTGACGGGCGCGCCGGGCCAGGGACTGACTGTCGAGGTCCGCAACGCCGCTTCCGCTTCCGCTTCGGCGGCAGCGCCCACGCCGACGCCCGCTGCCGCGCCCACGCCGCAGCCCACGCCCGCGGCTTCCCCCACCCCTGCGCCCACGCCGCAGCCCACGCCCGCGGCCTCCCCCACCCTTGCGCCCCGGCCCGAGGCCCGACCTGGACAGGGCCTGATCGGCCTGGCCGAACGCGCAGCCCTGGCGGGAGGGCGCCTCGAGCACGGCCCCACCGACGAGGGCGGCTGGCGGCTGTCGGCATGGCTGCCCTGGCCGGCATGACCACCGCCGACCGCAAGCCGACCACCGTGCTGGTCGTCGACGACGACCCGCTGGTGCGTGCCGGGCTGGTGATGATGCTCGGCGGCGCCGCCGACATCCGCGTGGTCGCCGAGGCCGGCGACGGCACCCAGGTGCTGCCGCTGGTCGACCGGTACGCCCCGGACGTGGTCCTGATGGACATCGGGATGCCGACGATGGATGGCCTGGCCGCCACCGAGGCGCTGCGTGCCCGCCGCCACGCGCCGGAGGTCATCATCCTGACCACGTTCGACGCCGACGAGCACGTCCTGCGCGCCCTGCGCGCGGGCGCCGCCGGGTTCGTGCTCAAGGACACCCCGCCCGACGAGATCGTGGCCGCGATCCGCCGGGTCGCCCAGGGCCAGCCGGTGCTGTCCCCGGCGGTGACCCGACGCCTCATCGCCAGGGTCGCCGACGGCGACCACGACCGGCGCCGCACCCACGCCAGGGAACGCCTGGCACGGTTGAACGATCGCGAACGCGAGGTCGCCGTCGCGGTCGGTCGGGCCAGGTCCAACGCCGAGATCGGGGCCGCCCTCTACCTCAGCGTCCCCACGGTCAAGACCCACGTCTCCGCGATCCTGACCAAGCTCGACCTCAACAACCGCGTCCAGATCGCGCTGCTGGTCCACGACGCGGGGTTCCTCGACGACCACGGGTGACCGCGTCTCGGCGGCGCGAGCGAGATCCCGGGCTGGCGCCGCCCCGCCCCAGACTCCCGACCCCGTCCGAGGGCGCCCCGGGCCCTCCGCGCACCGGGCCGCGTCCTCGGCCCCGGACGACGCACCGGCGAGATGTCCGATTTCCAGCATTGGGGAATCTCCGGCCTTGTCTCGCAATCCCGCCTGACCCAGCATCTCGGTATGCGCTTGGGACCTTGGGCCGGCCTGCCCCTCGCCCACGGCTTCGGACTCCATTACGACCTGCCGGTGCCGCTGTACCTGTACCTGATCGCGGGCGGCGCGGTGGTGGCGCTCACCTTCACGATCCTGGGGGCGTTCCTGCGGCGGACGGTGGACCGGCCGACCTACCCGCGGCTGGTCCTGACCGACCTGCCGGCGGTGCGGGCGGTGGTCACCAGCGGGGTGCCGCGGCTTGCCGGCGGGACGGTCGGCGTGCTGGCGCTGGCCGCGGTCGTGGTGACCGGCCTGCTCGGCGCCGGCGAGGCGACCGCCAACCCCGCGGAATACCTGGTCTGGATCTATTTCTGGGCCGGCCTGGTGGTGGTGAGCGGGCTGGTCGGGAACCTGTACGCGCTGCTGAACCCGTTCAGCGCGCTCTACGACGCGGCGGCGTGGTTGCTGCGCCGCCCGCGTGGGGCCGAGCCGGGCGGGCGCGAGTACCCGCGGCGGCTCGGGCTCTGGCCGGCGGTCGCCGGCTACCTGGTGTTCGCCTGGGTCGAGCTGGCCTCGGGGCTGTCCGCCAAGCCCCGCGCGATCGCGGTGGCGGCGATCCTCTACACCGCCTACACGCTGGCGATGATGGCCTGGTACGGGCGCGACGCCTGGCTCGCCAACGGCGAGCTGTTCTCGGTCCTGTTCCACCTGGTCGGCGCCTTCGGGCCGGTGGAGATCGGCGCCACCGACCCGGCCGCGTGCGCGCGCTGCCGCGCCTACTGCTCGCCACAGATGACCGAATGCTTCGACTGCCCGGCCTGCTACCGGCAGGCGGCCAGCAGGTCGGTGGCGCTGCGGCCGTGGGGCGTCGGGCTGCTGCGTCTCGGCGGGGTCGGCTGGGACACGGTCACCTTCGTGATCCTGATGCTGAGCTCGCTGGCGTTCGACGGGCTCTCGGGCACGCCGGACTGGGTGTCGCTGGAGAACCGGCTCGGTCCGCTGCTCGACCCGCTCGGCGGCTTCGGGCGCGTGCTGCTCGCCAGCGCCGGGTTGCTGGGGCTCAGCGTGCTGTTCCTGGCGGGCTTCGCGGTGGTGGTGCGGCGGGTGGGCCGGCTCGGCCGGCTCCGCGGAGCCGGCGTCGAGGTCACCACCCTGTTCGCGTTCACCCTGATCCCGATCGCGCTGGTCTACAACGCCGCGCACAACTACTCCTACATCGTGATCCAGAGCCAGGGGCTGATCCCGCTGCTGGCGGACCCCCTGCATCACGGCGCCAACCTGCTGCCGGTCGGCGACTACCAGATCAGCTTCGCGCTCGCCGACGCCAAGCTGGTCTGGTACCTCCAGGTGGCGCTGATCGTGGTCGGGCACATGCTGGCCGTCTACGTGGCGCACGTGCGCGCGCTGCTGCTCGCAAGGCACGGCCGCGACGCGGTGCTGAGCCAGCTCCCGATGCTGGTGCTGATGGTCGTCTACACGATGCTGAGCCTGTGGATGCTCGCCCAGCCGCTGACGAGCACGGCATGAGCGGCCGGGGCCGCGGCCCAGGGCGGGCGCCGGGCGTCGCGGTCACGCTGGGGGTCGCGGTCGCGCTGGCGCTGGGGGTCGCGCTCGCCGGCTGCGGCAATGGCGGGCTGCCGCTCAGCCATGAGGGCACGAGCTGCGTCCACCCGGGCGACATGGTGACCGTCAAGGCGAAGACCACGCCGGGGACCCGGCTGGTCGCGGTGGTCGAGGACGACTTCGGCAGCATCA
>JBEDUQ010000269.1:0-9422 GCA_040414855.1 Actinomycetota bacterium | reverse complement strand
AGACTCCGGAACAGGACCGTCTCGATGGTCGGGTGGAGCCGGCAGTCGAGCCGCCACGAGAGCCCGACCCGGATCCCCAACTCCTTGTTCAGGGTTTCGAGCTGCTGCCGCACTGCCGGCTCCACGCCCTCGCTATCGAGCACCGGCGGCCGCAGGGTGACCATCGTCTTGCGGGCCCTGGCCATCGCCGACTCCAGGGTCGCGCGCAGCTTGTCGACCGGCTGCTCGACCTTCTCGCCGCCGACCTCGCGGATCCTCTCCAGGCGCAGCAGCGCGGCGGCGAGCACCTGGACGGTGTCGTCATGGAGGCCGGCGGCGAGCCTGGTCCGCTCCTCTTCCTGCGCGCTGATCAGCTTGGCGAGCAGCTTCTCCTGGTTCGCCTTGCGGTCGAGGACCTCCTGGTAGAGCAGGGCGTTGTCGAGCGCGACGCTGAGCGAGACGGCGACCTCCTCGAGCAGCGCCCGGGTGCGGCGGTCGTAGCTGCCCGGCTCGACGTGGCCGAGGCCGACCACGCCGTAGTTGCGGCCCCTCGCCTTCAGCGGCGCGACCACCACCGCCGCGATGCCGCCGTCCTCGAGGCCGGCGTGGCCGCCGTAGGGCGAGAACACCCGGATGTCGTCCAGCACGTAGCCGCGGCCGTTGCGCATCGCCCACATCGGCCCGCTGTCGCGTGACAGCGGCTGGCCGACCCTGAAGTCGATCGCGTCGCCGCTGAGCCAGACCACCGGGCCCTCGGCGCCCGGCCGCTCCAGCGCGATGCCCGAGACCGTGAACGGGATCAGGCTCCTCAGGGCGTTCTCCCAGCCGGCGTAGACGTGGCTCACGTCGGCGTCGAGCCCGGTCGAGGTCGAGCGGAGCACCTCGTTCATGGCGGCGAGGCGCCTGGCGCGCTGGGTCGCCACCTCGAACAGCTCGGCGTTGTGAAGCGCGACCTGGGCAGCCTTGAAGACAGCCTCCTCGAGGTCTTCCGCCCGAGTTGTCGCGTCGGTGACCGGCTCGGCACTGGCCATCCATGCGCCCCTCGCCCGCGTGTCAGGACACGTCACAATACAGCGATTCCGATCACGGAGTACAGAGCGCACGAAAAAGGCGCATCGGGCGCGAGCGGGCCAAGCGGCTGGCAGGCGCCAGCGGCGGCTAGGAGGAGCTGGCGAGCCGGCGGCGGGTCTCGGCCTTGGCCTCCTCGACCCTGGCCTCGTCGAAGCGCTCCTCCGCGCGGAGCTGCTCGGCACGGCGGTCGTACTCCGCCGGGTCCTCGCGGCTCAGCTCGTCCTGCGGCACGGCGTGCTCGGCGAGGATGTCGACCCTGGTGCCGTCGCCCAGCTCGCCGACATGCAGGAAGCCGCCGTCGACCACCACCGCGGTACGCTGGCCGCCGGCCTCGATGTAGACGGGGCCGACGGCCAAGGCCGCCAGCGTCGGGGCGTGATCGGGCAGGATGCCGATGTCGCCGGCGACCGAGCGGGCGATCACGAAGTCCGCCTCGCCCGCCCAGACCTCGCGCTCCGGGGTCACCAGATGCAGATCGAGCGGCATGGCGTCACCCCCGGTCCGTGTCGCCGCTGAGCTGCCTGGCCTTCTCCTCGGCCTCCTCGATCCCGCCGACGTTGAAGAACGCCTGCTCGGGCAGGTGGTCGTAGTCGCCGTTGGCCAGCGCGTCGAACGAGGCGATGGTCTCGTCGAGCGGCACCGACTTGCCGGCGACGCCGGTGAACTGCTCGGCGACGAAGAACGGCTGCGACAGGAAGCGCTGGATCTTGCGCGCCCGCCGGACCACGATCTGGTCCTCCTCGGACAGCTCGTCGACGCCCAGGATGGCGATGATGTCCTGGAGCTCGTTGTAGCGCTGGAGGACCTGCTTGACCCGCTGCGCGACCCGGTAGTGCTCCTCGCCGACGATGCGCGGGTCGAGGATCCGCGAGGTCGACTGGAGCGGGTCGACCGCCGGGTAGATGCCCAGCGCCGAGATGTCGCGGCTCAGCACCGTGGTCGCGTCCAGGTGGGTGAAGGTGGTGTGCGGCGCCGGGTCGGTGATGTCGTCGGCCGGCACGTAGATCGCCTGGAGCGAGGTGATCGAGTGGCCGCGGGTCGAGGTGATCCGCTCCTGGAGCTCGCCCATCTCGTCGGCCAGGGTCGGCTGGTAGCCCACCGCCGAAGGCATCCGCCCGAGCAGGGTCGACACCTCGGAGCCCGCCTGGACGAAGCGGAAGATGTTGTCGATGAACAGCAGCACGTCCTGGTTCATCTCGTCGCGGAAGTACTCGGCCATGGTCAGCGCCGCGAGGCCGACCCGCAGCCGCACGCCCGGCGGCTCGTCCATCTGGCCGAACACCAGCGCGGTCTTGGAGATGACCCCGGACTCGGTCATCTCGACGAACAGGTCGTTGCCCTCGCGGGTGCGCTCGCCGACGCCGGCGAACACCGAAACACCGCTGTGCTCCTCGGCGACACGGTGGATCATCTCCTGGATGATCACCGTCTTGCCGACGCCGGCGCCGCCGAACATGCCGATCTTGCCGCCGCTCACGTAGGGCTCGAGCAGGTCGATGACCTTGATGCCGGTGACGAACATCTCGGTCCGGGCCTCGAGCTGGTCGAACGGCGGCGGCGGCCGGTGGATCGGCCAGCGCTCCTTGGGCTGGAAGTCAGGGTCGTCGAGCGAGTGGCCGAGCGAGTTGAAGACGTGGCCGAGGGTCTGCTCGCCGACCGGGACCTCGATGGGCGCGCCGGTGTCGAGCACCGGCGTGCCGCGTACCACGCCGTCGGTCGGCTGCATCGAGATCGCGCGCACCATTCCCTCGCCGATGTGCTGGGCGACCTCGGAGGTGATCACGGCCCGCTGGTCGTCGAGGGTGCGCTCGAACTCGATCGCGGTCCGGATCTCCGGCATCTGGTCGCTCGGGAACTCGACGTCGACCACCGGGCCGATGACCCGCGCGATGCGCCCCGTCGCCCGCTTGCCGTTGGAAGTGTCAGCCATGCGTGTCAGCTCCCGTCCTGCTGGAGGGCTTCCGCGCCTCCGACGATCTCCATGATCTCCTGCGTGATCTGCGCCTGCCGTGCCTGGTTGTACTCGCGGGTGAGGCTCTCGACCAGCTTGTCGGCGTTGTCGGTGGCGGCGCTCATCGCCCTGCGCCGGGCCGACCACTCTGAGGCGGCCGACTCCAGCATCGCCGTGTAGATGCGGGCGGCGACGTAGCGCGGCAGCAGCGCGTCGAGGACCGACTCGACGTCGGGCTCGAACACGTACATCGGCAGCGGCTGCGGCGGCCGCTCCTCGCCCGCCTCGACCACCAGCGGGATCACCCGCAAGGCCACCGGTCGCTGGATCATCGCCGAGACGAAGTCGGCGAAGACCACGTGGATCTCGTCGACCTCCTGCTCGAGGAAGGCGTCGAGCACCGTCCTGGCGACGGTCCTGGCGTCGTCGTAACGCGGCTGGTCCGAGACGCCGGTCCAGGTCTGCACCATCTCGCGGCGGCGGAACCGGTAGAAGCCCACGCCCTTGCGGCCGACCACGTACAGGCGCGGGTCGACGCCGTCCTGGCGCAGCCGCGCCTGGAGCTCCTCGGCGGTGCGGAGGATGTTGGCGTTGTGCGGCCCGGCGAAGCCCCGGTCCGAGGTCATCACCACCACCGCGGAGGCCCTGATCTCTTCACGACGCTCCAGCAGCGCGTGGTCCAGGCGCCCCTCGGTGGTGGCGATCTCCGAGAGCGCCGTGGTGAGCTGCCGGGTGTAGGGCCGCGACTGCGTCACGCGCTGCTGCGCCCGCACCAGGCGCGAGGCCGCGATCAGCTCTTGGGCGTTGGTGATCTTCTTGGTCGACTGGACCGACCGGATCCGGCGGCGGACGACCCGTAGCTGCGCCGGCATCTAAGGGGTCCCCCTGGCTTCACGCCCGGCCGGGCCGCTCTTGCGCGCGACCTCCTCGGGCGTGTCGCGGCGGTAGGTGCGGACCGACTCCTGGCCCTCCTCGCCTGGGCCCATCGGCTCGGCCTCGTCGGTCGGCGGCGTCACCGTCTGGCCCTCGCTGGTGCGGAACCGGCGCGCGAACTCGCTGACCGCGTCGCGGAGCTGGTTCTCGACGTCGTCAGGCAAGGTGCCCTGGTCGCGGATGTGCTCGAGGACCTCGGGGTGGCTCGTCTCCATGAACTCGAGCAGCTCACGCTCGAAGCGCCGCACGTCGGGCACTGGCACGTTGTCGAGGAACCCGTTGGAGCCGGACCAGATCGAGACCACCTGACGCTCGACCGGCATCGGCTGGTACTGGTCCTGCTTGAGCAGCTCGACCATGCGCTCGCCGCGGTCCAGCTGCGCCCGCGAGGCCTTGTCCAGGTCCGAGGAGAACAGCGCGAAGGCCTCCAGGGCGCGGAACTGCGCCAGGTCGATGCGCAGCGTACCGGTGACCTTCTTCATCGCCGGGACCTGCGCCGAGCTACCGACACGCGACACCGAGATGCCGACGTTGATGGCCGGCCGCACGCCCGAGTTGAACAGGTCGGGCTCCAGGTAGATCTGGCCGTCGGTGATCGAGATCACGTTGGTCGGGATGTAGGCCGAGACGTCGTTGCCCTTGGTCTCGATGATCGGCAGGCCGGTCAGCGAGCCGCCGCCGAGGTCGTCCGACAGCTTGGCGCAGCGCTCCAGCAGCCGGGAGTGCAGGTAGAACACGTCGCCGGGGTAGGCCTCGCGGCCGGCGGGGCGGCGCAGCAACAGCGAGATCTCGCGGTAGGCCTCGGCCTGCTTGGAGAGGTCGTCGAAGACGATCAGCGCGTGCTCGCCCTTGTACATCCAGTGCTGGCCCATGGCCGAGCCGGAGTAGGGGGCGATGTACTTGAACGGCGCCGGCTGCGAGGACGGGGCGTTGACCACCACCGTGTAGTCCATGGCGCCGTTCTCCTGCAGCGCCTGGACCACCTCTCGGACCGTCGATCCCTTCTGCCCGATGGCGACGTAGATGCACTTGACCTGGCGGTCGGTCCCCCAGTACTGGCGCTGGTTGATGATCGCGTCGAGGCAGATCGCGGTCTTGCCCGTCTTCTGGTCGCCGATGATCAGCTCGCGCTGGCCCCGGCCGACATTGGTCATCGAGTCGATCGCCTTGATGCCCGTCTCCAGCGGCTCCTTGACCGACTGGCGCTGGACCACCGACGGCGCCTGCACCTCGAGCGGGCGGGTGCCCTCCGCCTCGATGTCGCCCTTGCCGTCCACCGGACGGCCGAGCGGGTCGACCACGCGGCCCAGGAAGCCGTCCCCGACCGGTACCGACAGGATCCGGCCGGTCCTGCGGACCTCGTCGCCCTCCTCGATGGCGGCCGTGTCGCCGAAGATCACGCAGCCGATCTCGCGGAGGTCGAGGTTCAGCGCCATGCCGACGACGCCGTTCGGGAACTGCAGCAGCTCGTTCGCCATCGCCGAGGGCAGCCCCTCGACGTGGGCGATGCCGTCGCCGGCGTCGATGACCTTGCCGACCTCCTCGGGGGCGAGGGTCGGCCGGAACGACTCGACGTTCTTCTTCAGTGCGGCGGCAATGTCCTCAGGTCGAATGGAAAGCTCAGTCAAGGTGTCCTCGCCCCTTCCCCTACGTTCATGTCAGCGTCCGGACCGCCTGCGCCCTAGGCCACGCCGAGGCGTTCGCGGGCCTGCTGGATCCGGCTCCGGACGCTGCCGTCGAACACCAAGTCACCGACTCTCGCGACGACCGATCCCATGATCGACGTATCCACTGTGCAGCGCAGCTCGACCGGCCTGCCAACCACCCGCGACAGCGCTTCGGCCAGGCGCTCCTGGCGCTGGTCGTCCATCGGCACGGCCGTGCGCACGTCGGCCACCACCCGGTTGCGGCGCTCGGCAGCCCACTTGGACAGCTCGCCGCAGCTCTCGCCCAGGTCGTGACCCTCGTACAGGTCGATCAGCAGCCCGACCAGCTCGACGGTACGCCGGTTCGCCCGGCCGCGGAGCAGGTCGTCCACCAGTGCGCGCTTGCGTTCGACCGGGATCACGGGGTCCTCGAGCGCGGCGAACAGCTCGTGCGACCGCTCGACCGCCTCGCCGAACCGGAACAGGTCGTTCTCGACCTGGCGCAGCTCGCCATCGGCGTCCGCGGCGGCGAGGGTCGCCTGGGCGGACAGCTCGCCGAGCAGGTCGGGCAGCGAGCGGGGCGAGATCCGCTGGAGGTCGGCGATGCTCGACACCAGCTCCACCGTGGCGGGCTGGAGCTGTCCGTTACCGAGGTCGCTG
The DNA here is from genome assembly GCA_040414855.1 of Actinomycetota bacterium. Classification (GTDB taxonomy): domain Bacteria; phylum Actinomycetota; class CALGFH01; order CALGFH01; family CALGFH01; genus DASVXQ01. The sequence continues at coordinate 3,182 of JBEDUQ010000269.1, read as the reverse complement.
ACCAGGCCCCGGCGCGCCTCGACCGGCAGGCCCGGGTCGACCAGCGGCGTGCGTAGACGCGGGTACGAATCCGCCAGGCGAGCGAAGGTGGCCAGCTCGCTGGCCACCTGGTCGAGCGCCCCGGCGCGGGCGGCGTCCTCGAACAGCCGCTCGGTCCGGCGGGCCAGGGCGGGTCTACTCAGTCGCTCCACTACCGCCGTCCTCCCGCCGGCCGGTCATGGCCCCGGCCTGGGCGTGGTCGCTGAGCTGGTCGATGTACTGGTCGATCAGGCGGAGCTGACGGTCGCGGTCGAGCGAGTCGTCCACGACTCTGGTCGCCAACTCGACCGCGAGCGTGCCGACTTCGGTGCGGAGCTCGCGGACCGCCCGGTCCCGCTCCCCCCGGATCGCCTCGCGGCCCTGCTCGATGACCCGGTTCGCCTCTTCCTCCGCCTTGCGCATGAGGTCGCGGCGAAGCCGCTCGGCGTTGCTCCTCGCCTCGTCGATGACCCGCTGCGCCTCTTCCTCCGCGTGGCTGAGGCGCTCGCGGTAGCTGCGCAGCAGGTTCTCGGCCTCCTGCCGCTCGCGCTCGGCCTCCTCGAGCTTCCCCTCGATGTTGCGGGTGCGCTCCTCCAGCGTCTGGTTGGCGCGGGGCAGCGCGGTCCGCCACAGGACGAAGAACAGGACGGCGAACGCGACGATGCCGACGATGAGCTCGTTGGTCTTCGGCAGGAGCGGGTTGGTGCTCTCCGCCAGGGTGACCGCGGCAACGACGTTCACGTCAGCTCCTCGACTACTTGATGGCGAAGGCGAGCACGAAGCCGAAGAGCGCGAGCGCCTCGACGAACGCCAGACCGATGAACATCGTCGTCCGCACCATCGCCGCCGCCTCGGGCTGGCGGGCGATGCCTTCGAGCGCCTTGCCGATCAGGATACCGAGACCGATACCCGGACCGACGGCGCCCAGGCCGTAGCCGAGGACGTTCAGGTTGCCGCTGAGCGCGGCGATGATGGGGGTGGCAAGGTCCGTCACGTACGTCGCTCCTTCGTGTGCTAATGCTCGGGCTCGAGTGACCCAGCGAGATAGACGGCGGTGAGGATCGTGAAGATGTAAGCCTGCAAGAACGCCACCAGCAACTCGAACGCCACCAGCGCGATCGACATCAAGCCCGCGCCCACCCCGAACAGCGCCGTCTTTGGAACGGTGAGCAGGTAGACGGTGCCGGTGAAGAACACCCCGAGGATCAGGTGCCCGGCGATCATGTTGGCGAGAAGACGGACCGAGAGCGTGAGCGGCCGGACCAGCAGCGTCGAGACGAGCTCGATCGGCGCGATCAGCGGCAGCATGAACCACGGCACGCCAGGCGGCCAGACGAGGTTCTTGAGGTAGTGGCCGGCTCCCTGGCGTTGGACGCCGACCCAGTTGAACAGCACCCAGGTGACGATCGCCAGGAAGCCGGGGATCGCGATCCGCGATGTCACCGGGAAGTTGATGAACGGGATGATCTCGAGGACGTTCGACACGAAGATGAAGACCAGCAGCGAGACCAGGTAGGGCAGGAAACGCATGCCCTCCGGACCGATCACCTCGAGGATGATCTGCCTGCGCACGAAGTCGACGATGTACTCGGCGACGTTCTGCGCTCCGCGCGGGACGATCTGGGGCGCGCGGAACGCCACGAGGAAGAACACGATCAGCACGGCGGTCGCGAAGAGAATCAGGACCGATGTGCGATTGATGCAGGCTGGTCCGAGGAATTTGGACCAGTTGTAGCACTCGTAGTTGAACTCTTCGATTCCGGGCGCATGGAAGCCGGGCCGCGCTGCGAGCACGGTCGGCAAAGTCGACAGTATCGTCACTTCAGCTCGTCAACTCCCGTTCGGTCGCCCGTCAGCCCTGCCCGAAGCGCCGGATGACGAGGTAGAACGCTCCCGCGGCACCGACCAGGATGCCGATGGGCAGGAACCATCCGGTTCCCAGCCATCGGTCGACCAGCCAACCGATGCCGCCCCAGACCACCACACCGGACAACAACAGCCCGATGATGGACCAGGCAATCTCCGATCCGCCCGGTCCGTTGTTATCTCGTCTGTTGCCCTGTGCGGATCCCATTGGGTGGGTGAATATACCAGAGCACTCGCTGACCTGCGGGGTGAAACAGCCCGACTGGGGATGGATCGCGCCGCATCAGCCGGTACGCGGAGATCCCGTGGAGCCCGGCCTCCGTTCCCCATCGGGCGTTGTGACATAGGGTGTGCGGGAGCGGACGGCGATGCGCATCTCGGCGATCATGAACACCACCGCGCCGACCACCGTGGCGATCGCGAAGCTCGGGCGGTCGAACGCGGTCGTGTCGCGCAGCAGGAACAGCGCGAGCGCGATCCCGACGATCTTGACCAGATAGGTCCCGAGCGCCACCGGCAGCATCAGCTCGTTGGCGATACGCGCCGCGGCGCTCACCGCCACGATCGTGATCCCGAAGAAGACGATCGCCAGCCCGGTGCCGAGCAGCGCGCCCCAGAGCCCGCCGGTCCCCGCGACCAGCCAGGCCGTCACCACCACGATCGCGCCCACCGCCGCGGTCGCCAGCACCGCCCCGCGCACGATCCGAAGGTCACCCGGCTCCATCGTCCCCGTAGTCCCATCAGTCGGAAACTGAATGGTCACGGTACCACCTGGTGGACTCGAAGCTCGGGCGACGCCCGGCTCAGCCGCCGGGCTTGGCTGGGCCCGGCTGGTAGGTGCCGAAGCTCCAGGAGTTGCCCTCGGGGTCGAGCGCGGTGTAGCCGCGGGAGCCGTAGTCGGTGCTCTCCAGCGGCCGGACGATCTGGGCGCCGGCCTCGACCGCCCTGCGGTGGTGCTCGTCGGGGTCGTCGACGGCGAGGTAGATCCAGGTCGGGCCGTCGCCGCCGGCGAGGCGCCCGTCGCTGCCGTCGCTCCAGGAGCCGAGCATGACCACTCCGGGTCCCCAGCTCAGTTCGGCGTGGGCGATGGTGCCGTTCTCGCCCGGCACCACCATCGACTCGGTGAGGCCGAACGCCTTGGTCAGCCAGGCGATCGCGGCAGGCGCGTCGCGGTAGCGGAGCGAGGGGTAGACGGTCGGTCGGGCGGGGTCGAGTGGCATCGGGGCGCTCCCTCCATGGTGTCGTTTGGGGCGAGCCTACCGAGCGGCCGTCCGGGGGTCTTGGACGAATGTGACCGG
>JBEDUQ010000268.1:0-4127 GCA_040414855.1 Actinomycetota bacterium | reverse complement strand
CGCAGGGCCCACGGGTTGCTGGACTCCATGAACTTCCTGGTCTCGTCGTCGAGCACGTAGGCGGCGGCGAGCCGCTCGTACATCCAGTCGGCCACCACCCCGGTGGTCGCGTCCCAGCCGAACAGGTAGTCGACGGTCGCGGCCAGCTCGAACGCGCCCTTGTAGCCGTGGCGGCGCATCGCCTGGATCCAGCGCGGGTTGACCACCCGCGACCGGAAGACCCTGGCCGACTCCTCCAGCAGCGAGCGGGTCCTGACCAGCTCGGGGCGGGTGCTGTCGCCGACGTAGGCCAGCGGCGCGGTGCCCTTGAGCGCGCGGACGGTCGCCACCATCCCGCCGTGGTACTGGTAGTAGTCGTCGGAGTCGGCGATGTCGTGCTCGCGGGTGTCGGTGTTCTTGACCGCCACCGCGATCCGCCGGTAGGCCGATTCCATGTCGTCGCGCGCGGCCCGGCCGTCGAGCCCGCGCCCGTAGGCGTGGCCGCCCCAGACCGCGTAGACCTCGGCCAGGTCGGCGTCGTCGCGCCACGAGCGGCTGTCCATCAGCGGCAGGAGCCCTGCGCCGTACGAGCCCGGCGGCGAGCCGAAGATGCGCGTGGTGGCGCGGCGGCGGTCGGCGTGACGGTCGAGGTCGGCGAGCGCGTGGGCGCGAACGAAGTTGTCGGCCGGGTCCTCGTCGAGCCACGCGACCAGCTCGACCGCGTCGTCGAGCATGGCGACGACGTGCGGGAAGGCATCCCTGAAGAAGCCGCTGATGCGCACCACCACGTCGATCCGCGGACGCCCCAGCTCCTCGAGTGCGACCGCCTCCAGGCCGGTGACCCGCCGGCTCACCTCGTCCCAGACCGGTCGCACGCCGAGCAGCGCCAGCACTTCGGCGACGTCGTCGCCGGCGGTCCGCATCGCCGAGGTGCCCCAGACCGACAGCCCCACCGAGGACGGCCACTCGCCGGTCTCCTCGCGGTAGCGCTCCAGCAGCGAGTCGGCGAGCGCCTGCCCGGTGTCCCAGGCCAGCCGCGACGGCACCGCCCTTGGGTCGACCGCGTAGAAGTTCCGGCCGGTCGGCAGGACGTTGATCAGGCCGCGCAGCGGCGAGCCGCTGGGCCCGGCCGGCACGTGGCCGCCGTCGAGGGCGTGCAGCACGGCGTCGATCTCGCCGGTGGTGGCCGCCAGCCGCGGGACCAACTGCTCCGCCGCCAGCCGCAGGAGCCGCTCGACGGTCTCGTCTCGCCGCCCGAGCACCTCGGCGACCACGCCGGCCGCCGCCTCGGCGTCCCAGCCGGCGATCTCCATGCCCTCGACCAGCGCCCTGGCGATCCCTTCGACGCGGTCGACCTCGGCGCGGGAGGCGCCGCCGTGCTCGACCAGCCCGAGCGCCTCGCGGAGCCCGGGCAGCGGGCCGGCGTGGCCCGACCAGATCTGCCTGGCCTGGAGCATCGCCAGCAGCAGACCGACCCGCTCGGCGCCGACCGGCGCGACGCCGAGCACGTGCAGGCCGTCGCGGATCTGCGCGTCCTTGACCTCGCACAGCCAGCCGTCGACGTGCAGCAGGAAGTCGTCGAACTCGGCGTCGTGGGGCCGTGACTCCAGGCCCAGGTCGTGGTCGAGCCTGGCCGCCTGGATCAGCGTCCAGATCTGGGCCCGGATTGCCGGCAGCTTGGCGGGGTCGAGCGCGGCGACCGAAGCATGCTCGTCCATCAGCTGCTCCAGCCTGGCGAGGTCGCCGTAGCTCTCGGCGCGGGTCATCGGCGGGACCAGGTGGTCGACGATCGTGGCATGGGCGCGGCGCTTGGCCTGGGTGCCCTCGCCGGGATCGTTGACCAGGAACGGGTAGATCAGCGGAAGGTCGCCGAGGGTGGCATCCGCGCCGCAGGACGCCGAGCTGCCGACGTTCTTGCCCGGCAGCCATTCGAGCGTCCCGTGCTTGCCGAGATGCACGACCGCGTGCGCCCCGAAGCCCTCCTCGAGCCAGCGATAGGCGGCCAGGTAGTGGTGGCTCGGCGGCATGCTCGGGTCGTGGTAGATCGCCACCGGGTTCTCGCCGAAGCCGCGCGGCGGTTGGACGAGCAGGACCAGGTTGCCGGCGCGCAGCGCCGCCAGCACCAGCTCGCCGTCGGGATTGGCGGAGCGGTCGACGTAGAGCTCGCCGGGCGGCGGGCCCCAGGTCGCCTCCATCGACTCCCGCAGGTCGGCGGGCAGGTCCGCGTACCAGCGCCGGTAGTCTGCCGCGGGGATCCGGACCACCGCCGAGGAGAGCTGCCGGTCGGTGAGCCACTCCGGGTCCTGGCCTCCGGCCTCGATCAGCGCGTGGACCAGCGCGTCGCCGTCGGCCGGCTCGATCCCGGGCAGCGCGCCATCGCCCGACGCCGGGCCGACGTCGTAGCCGCGCTCGCGCATCGCCCTGATCAGCCGCACCGCGCTCGCGGGAGTGTCGAGCCCGACCGCGTTGCCGATGCGGGCGTGCTTGGTTGGGTAGGACGACAGCACCACGGCCACCCGCCGCTCGGTCGGATGCAGATGGCGGAGGCGCGCCAGCGCGACCGCGGTGCCGGCGACCCTGGCCGCGCGCTCGGGGTCGGGCACGTAGCGCGAGAGGCCGTCCGAGCCGACCTCCTTGAACGAGAACGGCACGCTGATCAGCCTGCCGTCGAACTCGGGGATGGCGACCTGGGTGGCGGCGTCGAGCGGGCCGAGCCCGGCGGCGGTCTCGACCCAGCGGTCCCTTGACGACGTGAGGCAGAGCGCCTGCACCACCGGCACGTCGAGGGCCGCGATCGCGCCGACCTCCCACGACTCGTCGTCGCCGCCGGCCTGCGACAGCGCCGGGGTCGAGCCGCCCGCGGCGAGCACGGTCACCACCAGGACGTCCGCCCGGGCCAGGACCTCCAGCATGGCGGGCTCCGCCGTGCGCAGGCTGCCGCACCAGACCGGCAGCGGCCGCGCGCCCTTGGCGTCGATGGCGGCGCAGAGCACCTCGACGAAGCCGGTGTTGCCCGCCAGCTCGTGGGCCCGGTAGTAGAGCACCGCGACGGTCGGGCGGTCTGGCCTTCGCGCCGAAGCGCCGTCCGGCCCGGCGGCGGGGTCGGTCTTCGCGGCGGCGTCGGGCCCGGCGGCGGGGCCAGACTCTGCTTGAGGCCCGGCGGCGGCGTCGGGCTCGGCCCAGGGGCGGATGCCCCACGTCGGGGTCACCCGCGGCGGCGCGAAGCCGTTGCCGGTGAGCAGGACCGTGTCGGCCAGGAAGCTCGCCAGCTCGCGGAGGTTGTCCGGGCCGCCCTGCGCGAGGTACTCGTGGGCCTGGGCCGCGATGCCGGCGGGCACGCTGGACAGCGCCATCAGCGCGGCGTCCGGCACCAGCTCGCCGCCCAGCACCACCAGGGGGCGCGGCTGCCTACGCAGCGCGGCGAGCCCCTCCCGCCAGGCCTGCTCGCCGCCGAGCAGCCGCACCACCACGACCTCGGCGCTGTCGAGCAGCCCGGGGAGGTCGTCGAGGTCGAGCCGGGCGGGATTGGCGAGCCGGTAGTCGGCGCCACTGGCGCTGGCGGCCAGCAGGTCGGTGTCCGAGGTGGACAGCAGCAGGACGGCGTTGGCGGGCTTGGCGGGCTTGGCGGGGTCCACAGCGGCCTCCTCGGGGTCCTCGCCCCGGGTCGTCGGTCACGACGGCCGGAGTGTCCTGGCTCCCGGATCGCCGCGCGCCCCGGTCTTCCAGCCGCCAACGGCCGTGACCAAGCTGGGGTCTGCTCCCCGGTGACAGTGGCGGGACCGCGCCGGACTCGCACCGGCTTCCTCCACTGACCGTCGTGTGTGCCTGGACTCTCGTGGACGCGCGGGCGGCAGTCAACCCGACCCGCCGGCTCGTTGACCACGGTCGGCCGCTGCGGATACTGTCGCCCAGCCAAGGTGACGGTGGCAGGAAGCCGGTGCGAGTCCGGCGCGGTCGCGCCACTGTGTTCCCGCCCCCGCGGGTGAGCCAGACCCTCAGCCGTCACATCCGTCCGGTCGGGACGCGTGATCCCGAAGGAGGCAGCATGACCGCCGGCGACGCCTGTCCAGGGATCCTCGATCTCCACGAGGCTCGCGATGGCCACGTCGCCCGGATCCGGCTGCCAGGCGGCTACGCCTCCCGGGGGA
>JBEDUQ010000267.1:0-5617 GCA_040414855.1 Actinomycetota bacterium | reverse complement strand
CGGGAAGGAGCCCTGACATGGCTGCGCAGCCCAACATCGTCCTGGTGCACGGCGCCTGGGCCGACGGCTCCAGTTGGAGCGCCGTCATCCAGCAGTTGCAGGCCGACGGGTACAGCGTCACCGCACCCCAGTTCCCACTGACCAGGCTGGCCGATGACGTCGATCGGCTGCGCCGGGTCCTGGCCCGCCAGAACGGGCCGACCCTCCTTGCCGGGCACTCCTACGGCGGCCAGATCATCACCTCGCTCGGCACCGACGCGCCCAACGTCGTTGGCCTGGTCTACATCGCCGGGTTCGGGCTGGATGAGGGCGAGTCGATCGGCGCCCTGCTGGCCCAGGGACCGCCGACTCCCGCGCTGGCGCATCTCGACATCGACCAGCAACGCTTCGCCTGGCTGCCCGAGGACGACTTCGTCAACCACTTCGCGGCCGACGTCGACCCGGTCAAGGCCAAGGTCATGTTCGCGGTCCAGCAGCCGTTGCACTGGAGCTCGCTCGAGGAAGTGATGGGCGTCCCGGCCTGGAGGTCGCTGCCGACCTGGTTCATGGTTGCCGAGGGTGACCAGACGATCCCGCCCGATGCCGAGCGGCAGTTCGCCGCCCGCATGGGCGCCACCACCGTGGAGGTCTCGACCAACCACGTGGCCATGGTCTCCCACCCAGATGAGGTGCTGCAGCTGATCGGGACGGCCGCCGAGGCGCTGCGGGCCGCGACCTAAGCTAAGGTCGCAGCCACAGTGACACCTGGGTCGGCTGCACGGTGTGCTCCACCACGGCGAGCAGCTCGGCGGACAAGCTGTCCAGGTCGACCTCCTGGCGCAGGCGGGCGCTGAACGCAGCGATCGTCTCGGCGGCGTCGTAGCGGCGGCGGTTGAAGCGCCGGTCGACCATCCGCTGGACGCGATGGCGCGCGGGCTGGAACGCCGCGGCCACCGCCAGGGTCGCCACGGCGACCACCAGGCTGGAGTCGCGGCCGAGCAGCTGCCCGAGCCCCAGGACCACCCCGGCGTAGGCACCGCCGAGCAGCACGGTGAGCAGCCCGTAGGCGAGCGTGCGGCTGACGATGCGATCCAGCTCATACAGCCGGTAGCGCAGGATCGCCGCACCGGTCGCCAGCGGCAGCAGCGCCATGCAGGTGCCGGCGCACGCCTGGACCAGCACCGTGTTCGAGGTCACGACGCCGCCCAGCGCGATCAGCAGTGCCAGCGCCGCCAGAGCCGCGCCCATCGCCAGCCACCGCAGTTGCTGGCGCTCGATGCCGCTGGCTCGGCGAAAGCGCCCGACCAGCGACCAGGCCGCGACCACGAGTGACGCGAGGACGATGAGGATGCATGCCGAGCCGACGGTCCCAAGCGGGCGGGCCAGCGTGGCCGGCGGGGCCAGGGGATTGGTGAATGCCGGGTCTTCCGGTACCAGCGGGTGTGGGTCGAGCGACGATGCCACCAGCGCCACCAGCGCCGCGGCCGCCATGACCCTGGCCCACCAGCGCCAGCGCGGCGATGGGAGCGACCCGCTGGGGGTGAGTAGCAGGATAAAGCCGACAAAAGACAACGTCAGGAAGAGGAGGCCGTTGGAGATGCCGGCGACGTAGGCGGCGGCGGGCAGGCCCCCGGGCCGGACCATCACCCCGTAGTGCGCATAGGCGCTGGTGCCATTGTGGGCTGGCACCAGCAGCCCGAGTCCCAGCAACAGCCAGCCCACCGGGTGCGAGGAGCGGCGGCTGGCCAGCACCGCCCCGACCGTGGCCGCGCTCACCGCCGCCACGACGTCGGGGATGCTGCCGATCCCAACGAAGGCGAGCTCGGGCCTGCCGGCCAGCCGCATCCGGTGGGAGAGCCAAGCGGCACCGGTCAGGCCAACCAAGGTCAGTACCCATAGTGTCCAGGCTGCCCCGCCCGGCCACCGGCGCGCAGCGGCCACTGGGGCGGTACGGGTCACCACCCTCGCCCTCGCCGCACACCGCTCAACTCCGCCACCGGCACCTCCAAAGCCACATGGATAGCGTGCCAGTGTGACGAGTCCGCGTCTCGGAACCGTTACGGACCAGAACCCCCTCGCGGTCCGTTCGTGAATGGAGGGCCCCGCGTCGGCCGGGCACTGACACGATGATCCATGTGGAAGCCCGACCCAAGGGATCCGCCAGTGATGAGATCGCCAGCGCTCACCGCCGCGATGACGCTGAGCCTCTCCGGGCGCTACGAGCGCCAAGGAACCGATGCGGCCGACGGCATCCGGCTGTGGGCGGAGGATGCCGGCATCCGCCTGCGGATCGTGGATGATCGGGGCTCCAAGCGAGCGGCAATCGAGGCGTACAGCTCTTGGCTGGACACCGTGGATCTGCTGATCGGCCCGTACTCGAGTGGGCTGGTCCGGGCGGTCGTTCCGCTCGTGCGCGGTGGCGGACGTGTCCTCTGGAATCACGGTGGCTCGGCTGACGACCTCGCCCAGCCCGGCATCGCGAGCCTGCCCGCCCCGGCGTCGTCGTATTTCAACGGCGCGGTCGAGGAGGCCGCCCGGCGCGAGGTCGGCCGGATCGTCGTCGTCCAGGCGCCGGGGCCGTTTGCGCGGGCCGTCGCCGAAGGCGCCAGGGTTCGAGCGTCAGAACGTGGGATCGACAGCCAGGCGGTCGAGGCATCGGCGGTACAGGCCGAAGACCTCGCGGAGGCGGCCGTGCTCGTCGCCGGCCCGTTCGAGCATGACGTCGCGGTGGTGCGTTCGCTCCGCGAGCCGGGCCGGTCGCCGGCACTCTTGGCGGCTGTAGCGGCTGGAATCCCTGCGTTCGGGGAAGAGTTGCGAGAGGCGGCTGAGGGCGTGCTCGGGCCGGTGCACTGGTGGCCGACCACCGAGACGCCGAAGATTGGCCCCTCGGGCACGGACTTTGCTGAGCGGTACCAGCACCGGACCGGTCGGGAGCCCGCATACCCCGCCGCGCTGGCGGCCGCCGCCGGCTACCTTGCGACTGCCGCCCACGGCTCAGGGCTGGAGGCCAGTGACCTGCCGGGCTGGACCACCTCAACGCTGCTCGGGGACTTCGCGCTCGATGACGCCTGGCGGCAGGTTGGTCTTCGTGTGAGAACCATCCACTGGCACCGCGGTCGCATGGTGCCAATCGTCTAGAGGCAGGCGCATGGCGGGAGACCTGATGGCCGGGGGTGCCGGACAACCTTCGATATGTCCTCGCGATCGCTCACTGGCTGGCCGGGCGGATAAGGCCTGAGCAGCTACGTCGAGACCTCGCGAAGGATCGCGACCATCGAGTCGGCGGCCGGAGCGCGGTACTGGGCGGCGGGGACGGCCGCCAGGATGCGGCGCGGCGGGAGGGCCGGACGTGGAGCGCGCAGCACCAGGTCGGGCAGGGCGTTGGGCAGCGCCAGGCTCGGGAACAGCATCACCCCGACCCCGGCGGCGACCAGCGCCTGCTTGCCCTGCCAGTCGTCGCACTGGAAGCCGATGCGCGGCTCGAATCCGGCCGCCTCGCAGAACCGCTCCAGCGGCCCAAGGCAGTCGGGATGGGCGCCCTCGATCCAGGTCTCGTCCGCCAGTTCCCGCATCCAGAGGGGCCGCCGCTCGGCCAGCCGGTGCCCGCGGCTCAGGGCGATGAGCAGCTCGTCCTCGCGGATGGCGAGCAGCTCGACCCCCACCAAGGGCTCGGAGGTGTCCAGATCCCAGTCCGTCACCAGGGCAAGGTCGAGGTCGCCGGTTCGGACCGCGGCGAGGTTGGCGGCGGCGTCGCTCCCGGCCAGCGACAGCTCGACCTTGGGGTGGCGCTCGCGGAACCGCGCGATCGCCTCGGGCACCAGCCGGGTGTTCGCGCTCGCGAACGCGCCCAGGCGAAGCCGGCCGCCCTCCAGCTCGGCCAGCGCCTTGACCTGGGCCTCGGCCATGGCGGAGCGGTCCAGGATCGCGCGCGCATGCTGCACGGTCAGCTCGCCGGCCTGCGTGAGCCGGATCCCGCGAGGGAGGCGCTCGACCAGGCGAACGCCGAGATGGCGTTCGAGCGCGGCCACCTGTCGCGAGACAGCCGGTTGGGTGCAGAGCAGCGCCGCCGCCGCGCCGGAGAACGACCCGCGGTCGGCGACCTCGACCAGGACGCGAAGCCGGTAGACGTCGAGCATGCGTCCAGCGTATGGCTTCACCTACGAATCCGCAGTTGTGGTTATGGCTTGGCCGCCTTCACCATGCCGGTATGGACCAGCGATCCGAGAACCAGGAGCACTGGCAGGCCAGTGTCGAGCGGTTCGTGGGGGAGCATCTCCCTGCGGGCTCGGGGCGAGTGCTGGAGGTCGGCTGCGGCCGGGGCGAGCTGGCACTGGCGCTCGCTCGGGCGGGCCACCGCGTGCTCGCGGTCGATCCCGAGGCGCCGGACGGGCCGATCTTTCAGCGCACCCCTATCGAGGACCTACGCGACCGCGGGCCGTTCGAGGCGGTGATCGCCTGCCTGTCCCTGCACCACGTCGACGATCCCGGTGCGGTGCTCGACCAGTGCCTGCGGCTGCTGACGCCCGGCGGCCGCATGATCGTGGTGGAGTTCGCCCGTGAGCGCCTCGACGAGCCGACGGTGGACTGGTACCTGGCCCATCTCGACGGCGACGGCGACGGCGAGGGCGAAGGCGAGCCGGGCTGGCTCGAGCGGGACCACCAGGAATGGGTTCAGGCGGACACGACGGGCGAGCCGGCGGGGTTCGTGGGCTGGTACCAGCGCCGCTCCGAGCGGGACGGGCTCCACGAAGGCGCGGCGGTCCTCCGGGCGTTGCGGCGTCGCTTCGCACAGCAATCGCTGACCTGGGGACCATACCTCTACGTTGACCTGAACGTGAGCGAGGCCGACGAGGCCGCGAGCATCGCATCGGGTGCCGTACAGGCGACGAGCTTCCGGTTCGTCGGCAAGCGCGAGCAACCGCGACCTTGAAGGGTCAGGTCCCGCTGGCGGCCGGTGGGACGACCTGCACTTGCAAGGTCATGCCGAGGGACTTGTGGGAGGCCACCGTGCACCACGAATGGAGGTGTTGGGTGACGACGCCCAGGTCCAGCCGCTGCGAGTCGCCGCGAGCCAGCATCCTGGTGGCCGGCCCGCCGGCAATGGCGAGGTCGTGGATCTGATCGCCGCGATTGACGACGTCGAGCAGCAGGTGTGTGCCATGGCTGACCACCAGCGTGCCCGGGGTCACGTCGAAGTCTTTGAGCGTGACCGGGACGATCGTGGTTCCGCCGGCGGCGACCCGTTCGGTGGTGTTCGTGTCGAGCCCGTATGCCGCGACGAACGCCGCGGTGATCCCGCCGCCGACGACCACCAGCACCACTACGGCGATCAGGGTGCGACGCAGCCAGCGCGGGCCCAAGTTCCGCATGGAGCCTCCTTCTCTGCCAACGAGGTATTAGCATAATCATGCTAGTACCATCATGCTAACATGTCGATGCTAAAATAACCCATGCCCAAGCGCGTGGATCACCAGCAGCGGCGGCGCGAGCTCGCCGACGCCGTGTGGCGCGTCGTCGCCCACCAAGGGCTCGACGGCACCTCGCTACAGCTGGTCGCCGACCAGGCGGGCTGGTCGATCGGCTCGCTCCGCCACTACTTCGCCAGCAAGGCCGACCTGCTGGTCTTCGCCCTGCGCCA
>JBEDUQ010000266.1:0-8377 GCA_040414855.1 Actinomycetota bacterium | reverse complement strand
ACCGCGCACATCGACACGCCCGACAAGCTCTTCGAGTTCTTCCTGATGGACGTGCGGATGGAGCCGTGCATGCAGACCTCACGGGTGCGGCATGCCATCTCCGCCGTCCAGCTCTTCGTCGAGCGGGTGCTGATGAACCTCGATCCGGAGGTCCCTCCCTCCGCCGTGAACCGCGCGCACTGGGAGTGGATGAAGCGCTACCGCCTCTGGGAGGCGAACCGGCAGGTCTTCCTCTGGCCCGAGAACTGGCTCGAGCCGGAGCTTCGAGCGAACCAGTCGCCCTTCTTCCGGCAGACGATGGGCGAGCTGCTCCAGAGCGACCTCACCGACGACAGCGCGGCCACGGCGCTGCTCGGCTACCTGTCCAGCCTCGAAGAGGTCGCCAAGCTGGAGCCGTGCGCCGTCCACTACGTCGAGGGGGAGCCCGGGATCGGGGACGACATCGCGCACGTCGTCGCCCGGACCGCCGGCGCGCAACGCCGCTACTACTATCGCCGGCGCGAGTTCGGCGCCTGGACCCCCTGGGAGCAGATCGCCCTCGACATCGAGGACAACCCGATCGCGCCGGTGTTCTGGAGGGGACGGCTGCTGCTGTTCTGGCTGAAGGTCATCGGCGGCAACCCACAGGCCCAGCAGGGCTCCTCGGCCGACGGCACCAGTCTCGCGCAGCTGACCTTGGGGCAGGTCAGGAGCGACGGGGTCAAGAACGTCAAGCTCGCCCCGCAGGTGGTCCTGTGCTGGAGCGAGTACTTCAACGGCCGCTGGCAGCAGCCCAAGACGTCGAACGTCAATGCCCCGACCAGCTTCGGCCGCTCGTTCAACCTCCTGGGCGAGGGCTCGTTCGCCCGGGACCTCCTGGTCCTCGGGCAGACCACCGAGGACGACGCGCTGCGGGTGCGGATCCGGGGCCCGGACTTCGGCTCGTCGTTCCTGCTCTACAACACCCACAGCCTGCCGCAGCGCCAGGAGGACCGGCAGCAGCCGCCCCAGCCCATCGAGAACTTCGCCGAGCTGATCCGCGACATCGACACCTCCGACCCGACCCTGCGGATCACCTTCACCAGGGACGGGGTGAACGCGACGACCGTCAGCATCGTGAGCAAGAAGGACCGTGCCAGATACCGGGTGGTCGCGCCGTTCCACGTGTCGTACTTCTCGGACGCGCCGCAGCAGAGCCTGATCCAGAACCCGTGGATGGCGCCGTTCTTCTATGAGGACAGCCGGCACGTGTTCTACGTCAGCCTGCGCAGGCCGGCAGCACCGCCGACCGGCGGTGGCGGCTTCGGCGTGACGCCGCCGCCTCCCGAGTCGTTCAGGATCCCGCCGCTGGTCGGGCCGAGGGGCGAGGATCTCGGCCTCACCCTCATCCGAAACGTCATCGACACGCACGCCAGCCTGACGTTCGGGACCGGCCGGATCACCTCGCTCGGCGGTCCGGGCCGAGCCGCCGAGGAGCCGGGCGCGGCTCGGGAGAGGAGCCGCGGAGATGGCTGACGGCGTGAGCTTCCACGAGCTGCGGGCCGCGAGGGGCGTGGTCGCGGCGGTCACCGAGGCGCTCGGTGACCCCACCTTCGTCTACACCTTCGAGAACTTCTTCCACCCCTACGTCGGGGAGCTGATCGAGCGGCTCAACCGGGACTCGCTCGCCGGGCTGCTGGACCCGGTCTACCACCAGTCCCTCGCGACCCCGTTCTTCCAGGCCTTCTACTTGCCGGCGGCGGGCACCCCGGGCACCCCGGGCACCCCGGGCACCCTGGGCACCCCGGGAAGCGCGGGCACCCCGGGCACGGGGGCGCGGGTCGAGTCCTCGCCAAAGGAGATCGACGTCAGCGTCGGCGGGCCGTACGCCAACTACAACTGGGAGCTGCTGTTCCACATCCCGCTGGCGATCGCCGTGCACCTCAGCAACAACCAGCGGTTCGCTGAAGCGCAGCGGTGGTTCCACTACGTCTTCGACCCGACCAGCAACGACACCAGCGTCCCGGCTCCGGACCGGTTCTGGAGGTTCCTGCGCTTCCGCCAGCACACCGATGTGCAGGACGTCGACGACCTGCTCCGCCTGTTGAGCAAGCCGGACAGTGAGCTCACCGGCGACGAGCCGCGACGCAAGGAGGCCATCCTCAACGGCTACGCGGCCATCAAGGACGCGCCGTTCCAGCCGCACCTGGTGGCGGCCACCCGCACCGTCGCCTACCAGTACCACGTCGTCATGAAGTACCTGGACAACCTGATCGCCTGGGGTGACAGCCTGTTCCGCGAGGACAGCGCAGAGTCGCTGACCGAGGCGACGCAGCGCTACGTGCTGGCCTCCAACATCCTGGGCCCCCGTCCGCAGCGGCTGCCGGCCGCCGGGACCAGACAGCCGAAGACCTTCGCGCAACTGAAGAACGAGCACCTGGACGCCATGGGCAACGCGTTCGTCGAGCTCGAGAGCCAGTTCCCGTTCGACACCATGTCCGGGCCCCATCCCGGCTCCGGCGGCCCGGCGGTCACGCCGCTGTCGGGCATCGGCCGCACGCTCTACTTCTGCATCCCGCACAACCAGCGACTGCTCGCCTACTGGGACCGGGTCGACGACCGGCTGTTCAAGGTCCGCAACTGCCTGAACCTCGAGGGCGTCGCGCGACAGCTCGCGCTGTTCGAGCCGGCGATCGAGCCGGGCCTGCTCGTCAAGGCCGCGGCGGTGGGCATCGACGCCGGCACGGCGGCGACCGGGCAGCTCCAGCCGGTCGGCCCGCTGCGCTGCGGCTTCCTGATCCAGCGGGCGCTGGAGCTGTGCCAAGAGGTCCGCGCGCTGGGCGGTGCGCTGCTGAGCGCGATCGAGAAGGCCGACGCCGAGGACCTCGCGGTGCTGCGGCAGGGGCACGAGCTGCGGGTCCATCAGCTCGCCCAGGACGTCCGGTTCCTCCAGTGGCGCCAGGCGCAGGCCGCCACCGACGCGCTGGCGCGCAGCCGCGCCACGCTGCTGGAGCGGTACCGCTACTACCGGCGGCTGCTCGGCCTCGACGCCGGCGCCCAGGACGCGTTCGTGATCCGGCGCCCGGCGCGGCCCGAGGACCCGCCGCTGCTCGACGAGAACGGCTTCGACCAGGCCTACGCGACGCTGGTTGGCCAGTACGACCTTGCCGTCGCCACGCAGGGCTATCCCGAGCTGCGACTGGTGGGCGACCGTTCGCCAGCCAACACCGCCGGAGCGACCGGCATCGGCAGGCTCAACCTGATCCCCAAAGAGGATCAGGAGCTGAACAAGCACCTGCCGGCCGCCCGCGACCTCAACCAGGCGTCGTCGACGCTGGACACCGTCGCCTCCGTGGCCACGCTGATCCCGGACCTCTACATCGACCTCCACTTCTGGGGTCTGGGCCTCCACAGCGAGGTCTTCGGGGGGCAGAAGCTCTCGGAGGTCAGCAAGATCGCCGCGAGCATCCTGCGGACCAGGGCGATCTGGGAGCAGGACCAGGCCGGGATGGCCTCCCGCGCGGCGTCCTACGAGCGCCGCGCCGATGACTGGAGGTTCCAGCACAACCTGGCCGCGCGCGAGCTCATGCAGCTCGGCCGCCAGATCATCGCCTCGGTGATCACCGAGCAGGCGGCCCACCGCGAGTACCTCAACCTGAGGGACCAGGTCGAGCGGGCCCGCGAGGTCGACCGTTTCCTGCGGGAGAAGTACACCAACCGCGAGCTCTACGGCTGGATGCAGGGCGAGCTCACCCGCCTCTACTACGACGCCTACCGCTTTGCCGTCGACGTCGGCCGCAAGGCCGAGCAGACCATGAAGCGAGAGCTCATGTCCGCGGACCTGGACGCGAGCCAGTACGTGCGGGCCTCCTACTGGAACGCGGGACGGCAGGGACTGCTCGCCGGGGAGGCGCTCACCCTCGACCTCCGGCGCATGGAGATGGCCTATCACGAGAACCGCCGCCGCGAGTACGAGCTCACCCGCCACGTCTCGCTGATGCAGCTCGACCCGCTGGCGTTGCTCGAGCTCAGGGCCACCGGCTCGTGCGAGATCTCGGTTCCCGAGTCGCTGCTCGACCTCGACTGCCCCGGCCACTACCTGCGCCGGATCAAGCAGGTCAGCCTGTCCATCCCGGGGGTCACCGGGCCGTACACCAGCGTGAGCTGCACGCTGTCGTTGCTGCGCAGCTCCGTGCGGACGACCCCGGCCGGCCAGGACTACCGCCGTGCCGACGGCCATGACGACCGCTTCGTCGACTACGTCGGCACCATCCAGTCCATCGTCACCAGCGGCGGGCACGACGACAGCGGCATGTTCGATCCGTCGCCGCGTGACGAGCGGTTCCTGCCGTTCGAGGGCGCGGGCGCCATCAGCTCGTGGCGGCTGGAGCTGCCGAGGGAGTTCCGTCAGTTCGACTACGACACCATCCCGGACGTCATCCTGCACCTGCGCTACACCGCCCGCGAGGGCGGCGGCACCCTGCGGCAGGCGGCGGTGAAGCACCTGACGAAGCTGGTCGACGACGCGCGGGCCGCCGGGTCGGCGCGGCTGTTCTCGATGCGGCAGGAGTTCCCGAGCGAGTGGGCAAGGATGAAGGCGGCGCCGGCGGGGGAGCGGGCCGAGCTGTCGGTCGAGCTGCGGGAGGAGCACTACCCGTATTGGTCCCAGGGGCGGGACCGGCAGGTCCAGGGTGTCGAGGTGCTCGCCCGCTCCCAAGCGGGGACCGCGTCGCTGCGGCTGTTCGACGGCCGCGAGGCGTCGGCGCGCAGCGACCTGCTCAGCAAGGACGACACGCTCGACGGTCTGCTCCGCGGGAGCCTGGGCGAGATCGCGCTTCCGCCCAGCGTCGGGAAGCTCAGCCTCTACCTCGACGACCCCTCGATCGACGACCTCTGGCTGATCCTCACCTGGGGCGGCTGAGGGGAACGGCGTCGTCAGGCGCCACCGGAGACCAGGTGACCGCCCTGCATGATGTGCAGCAGCTTCCCATCCTTGTAGACGTCCCCGTTGCGCTTCTCGTAGTGACCGGTGCCGTAGTCCGGCGAGATCGCGTCGCTCGAGAAGCCTTCGGGCAGCTTCTTGAAGTCCCAGATGACCCGACCGCCGAGCCCGTAGTCGCTGTAGCCCTTGGGCGTCAGGTCCTGCCCCTTGGCGAGGGCTTCGAGCTCCTTGTAGGCGATATAGAGGTTCAGGACGTGGAACACCCCGCCCACGGCGCCCGCGAACCGGACGGAGCCGGGAACCTTGGCCGCTCCTGTCGACGGCGCGGACGGCGCTCCCGCATGCGGCTCGGGCTCCACGGCCGGCTTCGTCTGCGCGGGCGGCGGCTGGGTCGGCGAGTTCGCCTGGACGTCCAGCTTGCCGGGGGTCCCGACACCTCTGGAAGCCTGGAACCGCGCCAGGTCCTCGGCGCTGTTGAAGAACCGCACCGACCGCTCGCCCTTGGCATTGACGGTGACGAACCGGAACGCGCCCTCGGTGTTCTTGAACTTCGCCAGCGTCGTGGTGATGAACTCCTTGAGATTCCCCGAATGGACCAGATTGAACCCGCCGTCCTTGGCTGATCCCTTGACCCCTTCGCTCAGGCCGAGGTTGCCGCCCTTGGACCCTTTGATCTCCCAGCCTCCGCCCTTCTCGAACTCCGGGATGTACTCGATCTGGTTCGGCGTCTTCGACGAATCGACGCCTCCCTTGCCCTCCAGGAATTTGATCCTTCCGGTCTCAGGGTCCTGCCAGACGAGGTCGGCCCTTCCTTCGAGGGGCTTCCCCGTGGCCTGGTTGATCTTGTATTTCCCCGCCGGGTCGAGGACGTAGAACTGCACCTCTTCGGCGTAGAAGATCCCCTTCTGCTTGAACGCGTCCTTCAAATTGTTGAGCACGTTCTGCTCGATCGACATCCCGCTCGCGTCGCTGTAGACGAGGGGATTGCCCGAGGCGTACGAGTAGACATTGGTTCCCGCCCCGATTCCGAGCGGGTCCGCGCCCACCCACCTGCCGAGCCATGGCGCGTAGTAGCGCGCCTTGTGGTAGGCGAGGCCGGTCTCGTCGTCGCGTTCCTTGCCGGTATAGCGGTAGCGCTTCAGGCTGACCTCGGCCGCGCTGCGCCCGGCCTGGAACGCCGTGGTGCCATAGGAGTGGTAGTCCTCGTAGCTGATCAGCGCGCCGGCCTGGTCGAGCTCGACGGCGGCAGAGCCGAGATGGTTGCTCAGCTGGTATCGGCTGGCCGGGCTCGCGGGGCTCGCGGGGCTCGCCGGGCTCGCGGGGCTGGCGGACGGCGTGGTCGCGGTCTCGACGATCGCGACGCGCTGCTTGCCGTCGAGCACGTGCAGCGTCTCGCGCTCCAGCGTCACGTTCCCGCCGACGCCGTACTCGCGGTACAGCTCGTAGCCGCCCAGGTAGAGCCGCTGGTTCTTGCGCGCGCCACCCTGCGTCTCGGTCACCTTCCGGACCCGCCCGCCGCCCGCGTCATACACGTAGTAGGTCGTCTCGGGCGTCCCGTCGCGCACCACCTGCTGGGCGCTGGCGCGCAAGCGGTCGTTGAAGTCCCAGCGCATCAGCGGCAGATGGGCCATGCCGGCGATGTTGCCGTGCGCGTCGTAGCCGTACCTCGCGCTGTAGCCGCCGGCCGCCACGTAGTCCGGCAGGTCGTCGGGGTCGCCCGGCACGCTGGTGGCGAGCAGCCGGTTGCTGTCCAGCGCGTACTGGTGGCGGCGCCGCCACAGCACCTGGCCCGGCTGGTCGACGTCGCCGCCGGCGTGGTGCGCGAGCTGCATGGGGTTGCCGGCCCGGTCGTAGCGGAAGCGTTCGACGTAGTCGCGCAGCCCCTGAAGGTCGTTCGGGTGGACGCGCTCGCCGGTGAACGGGTAGTCGCGCCGGCTCGAGTCGCGTGGGTCGAGGGCGAAACCGGTCTGGCCGCTGTGCTCGCGCCCGCTGGCGGCGACCAGCCGGTAGAGCGCGTCGTAGACGTAGTCGCAGGCCGTCCCGGCCCGCACGGTCGGCTCCAGCGCCGCGTCCTCGATCCGGGTGAGGTTGCCGACCGGGTCGTAGGTGTAGCGGAGGTCCTGGACCACGCTCGGGTTCCTGAACAGCATGGACGCGGTGGCGTCGGGGTCGGCAGGCCTGCTGGTGCGCACACCGGTCAGGCGGAACGTCGCCGGGTCGTAGTCGTAGCCGGTCCGTGCGCCGTTGCCGTACTCGACCGCCACCCGCTGGCCCCGGGCGTTGTAGTCCACGTCGGTCACGAACGTGGTCGCCGCCGTGACGCCGCGCGGGGTCACCTCCACCCGCTCGATCAGGCCGGCCTGGTTGAACCCGGCACGGTAGACGCCGCCGTCCGGGGTCGTCACCGCCGTCGTCCGGTTCAGCGCGTCATACCTGGTCTCGGTCGTGAACGGCGGCGTGGCCTCCAGGAGCGGCTCCGCCGCGGCGGCGATCTGGAGCGGGTCGGCATGGCCGGCGAGCGCCGACCAGTCCGGCTCGGTCCGGTACTCGCGCGCGAAGCGGCGCTGGCCGGTGAGCAGGTTGCCCTTGAAGTCGTAGCGTGCGCTGGTCACCACGCCGGCTCCGTCGTAGACCTGGTACGGCCGGCCGCGAAGGTTGGCGCCCGTGTCGGGATGCGCCTCGCCGTAGACCCGCAGCGTCACCAGCACCTCCGGGTCGGGCGGCGACGCCGGGTCGCGCGGGCCGCCGCTCAGGGTCGTCGCACCGGCCGCGGCGACGAACACGCCGACCGGGCGGCGCAGTGCGTCGTAGGTCATGCGGGAACGAAAGCCGCGGCTGTTCCACGTGAACATCGGGTCGCCCGCGGCGTTGTGGAGCATCCAGCGGCGGCCGGAGTCCATGCTGTGCTGGAAGAGCAGCTGCCCGGCGATGTCGTAGCACGGCGCGAATCCGCTTGGGACGAGGTTCTGGGGGTCGTCGAACGCGTGCACGCCGCCGGGCAGCGGCGGGGTGACGTACTGCATCACCCGGTTGCCGCGCGGGTCCTGCACCCACAGCGGCTTGCCCTCGGCGTCGAGCTTGCGGAAGGTGGCGTACTTCTCGTCGACGCCGTCCGTGCGGTTGTGCGCGATGGTCACCACCGTCCGGCCGACGCTGTCGAGCAGCGAGACCGAAGGTGTGGCCGCGTGCGCGGCGGCGAGTTGCGCGGCACGGCGCTCCGCGGCGACGTTGGACGCGCTCATCCGCGCGAACCAGGCGTTCCCCGGCTCCAGCACGGTGTCGTTCGAGTTGTAGCTGGCGACCAGCCAGGGCGAGAACTCGACCCTGCTGTAGGCGCCGTCGGGCGACTGGACGCGGGTCGGCCGCCCGGCCGCGTCGTAGAAGAGGACCGAGCTGACGCCGGCCTCCCGCGGCTCCTCGAACCGGTGGCCGACCTCCGCCGCACTGAAGTACGGCTCGAACTGCTTCACCGGCTTG
>JBEDUQ010000265.1:0-2404 GCA_040414855.1 Actinomycetota bacterium | reverse complement strand
CGGAACAGCGCTTCCTGGCCGAGCGGCATCTCGATCACTGCGACGGTTGTCTGGCCACGGGCCAGGCCTTCGCCGGGGTCGACGCGCTGGTTCGCGAGGTCCTTCTGCAACCCGGGCCGGCGCCGTTCGAGGCGGCCCTGGCCGGGCGGCTGGCCGCCGAGCCGGTTCCTGGTCAACCGCTCCGCGGCCGCCGCCGGCACCTGGGGCGCAGGCTGTGGCTGGCCGGGATCGCCGCAGTGCTGGTGGTGCTCGGTCTGGCGCTGGCCAGCATCGTCGTCCCATCGACCAGGCACGTGCCGCTGCCGGTGCCCACCACGTCGCCTCAAACCCCAGAGCTCCTGACGCTCGCCAAGGTCCTGGTCCGGGCGCGGGAGGCAGCGACGAGGATCAACACGCTCCAAGGGCGCTTCACCCGCACCGAGACCACCACACCCGCGGGCGGGTCCGTCAAGACCAGCTACCGCTTCGTGTTCGCCAGTCCCGACCGGGTCCGGGTCGAGGGCGCTCCTGGCGCCGAGGTGCGCCTGATGATCACCGACGGGCCGGCGGCCCGGAGGGTGGTGGTGAGCGGCGACGGCTCCCCGCCGATGGTGGCCACAGGCGTCGCGCTGGCCATGCCCCAGGATCAGGATGCTCTGGCGCCGCTGAGCGAGGGGCTGACGCTGTGGTCCCGGAACCGGCTCGAGGACCCCGACCAGCCGGCTTCGCTCACCAAGCGGGACGGGCGGTCGGTCTATGTGCTCCAGCTCCGCTACGAGTGGTCGATGGTCGCGGGGCCGCCCAAGATCAGCCACCTCGAGGTGTGGCTGGACCCCGACACCTACCTGCCGGTGCGCATCCAGTACCAGGACCGTTCCAAGCCGGACCGGGTGGTCGTGCGGCGCGACGTGCGCTACACCTATGACCGCGTCAACGGCCGGGTACCGGCCGACGCCTTCGCCGTCCCGCGCGGCGCGGAGGTCAACCCCGACGGCCAGTTCCGCTCCATGCCGTTTGGGCGCGCCAGGGCGCGGGCCTCCTACAAGGTGCCCCACATCGAAAAGCTGCCCCAGCCGGGCTGGCGCTTGCTGCGCTCCGGCTTCGCCCCGGTCGGGCGCCCGACCGGCGCCGAGGGCATGAACCCGCCAGGGCGCGATCTGGTGGTCGCGGTCTACGGCAGCGGCCTGGAACGGCTGGTGATGACCACGGTGTCGGTGACCAACCAGGAGCTGGCCGGGGAGCAGTACGCCGATCCCTTCCGCGGCGAGGGGATCAAGCGGACGACCACGCGCCACCGGCTGCGGACCGGCGCCTACGCCGGCACGGTCGCCAACATCGGCCTGCCCAGCGATGACGCGCCGTACCTCTGGTTCCGCAGCGGCAAGGTGGTCGTCACCCTCAGCGGGGCGGCCACCAGCCAGGAGCTGATCGCCGCAGCCGAGTCGCTCACGTTCTGACGCCCGTTCGGCGGCGGTGGGCCACACTGTCTCCAGATCGTGGGTGTCACCGTCGACGGATATGTATCGGCATGCTCGCCTTTCCCGTTGAAGGAGCGACAGATGGACCAGGATGCAGGCGAATGGAGGACCCTGTTCAGAAGAGCCGACCAGCTCTTCCGCGCGACCACGCATCCGGCGGCGGTCGAGCTGCCCGTTGAAGGAAGGCTGCCTTCGCTCGACAGCGCGACCGAGTGGCTGAATTCACGGCCACTGACGGCAGCCGACCTGAGCGGCCACGTCGTCCTGATCAATTTCTGGACCTACACCTGCATCAACTGGCTCCGAACCCTTCCCTACGTCCGCGCGTGGGCCGACAGCTACAGGGACAAGGGATTGGTGGTCGTCGGCGTGCACACGCCGGAGTTCGACTTCGAGCACGACCTCGACAACGTCCGCCGCGCGGTCACGGAGCTGCGGGTCGACTATCCGGTCGCGGTCGACAACGACTATGCGATCTGGAATGCGTTCGGGAATCAGTACTGGCCGGCGCTGTATTTCGTCGACGCGCGGGGACAGATTCGCCATCATCGATTTGGCGAGGGAGAGTACGTCCAGTCCGAGATGATTCTCCAGCAATTGCTGACCGAGGCCGGTGTCGGCGGTGTCGGCCAGGACCTGGTTTCGGTCGACCCCCGTGGTGTGGAAGCGGCCGCCGACTGGAAGAGCCTGCGGTCCCCGGAGAACTACCTCGGCTATCGGCGCACCGAGAACTTCGCGTCCTCCAGTGACGCGGTCTTGGACACGCCGCACGTCTATGCCGCTCCCGAGCGGTTGCGACGCAACCACTGGGCCCTTGCCGGCGACTGGACGGTGCGGCCAGATGCGATCGGTCTCAACCAGGCCGACGGGCGGATCGTCTACCGCTTCCAGGCGCGCGACCTGCACCTGGTCATGGGACCGGCGGCGCCAGGGACTCCCATACGGTT
>JBEDUQ010000264.1:0-2193 GCA_040414855.1 Actinomycetota bacterium | reverse complement strand
GCCGCGTACGCCGCGGTCGACTGACCGCGGGAACCCGTACCTTCCGCGGCATGACCGTCTCAACCGGCCTTCGTTCGGTCGCTGCGATCCGCTACGTCACGCCGCTGCGTGAGGGCGGTTCGCTGCCCGGTCTGGTCGAGGCGGACGACGACGGCCTGTACGTGGTCAAGTTCCGCGGCGCCGGTCAGGGGCTGCGGGCGCTCGTGGCCGAGGTGATCGTCGGCGAGCTCGCGCGCCGGCTTGGCCTGCTGGTCCCCGAGCTGGTCGACATGGCGCTCGATCCGGTCCTCGGCGCCGCCGAGCCCGACCCCGAGATCCAGCAGCTGATCACCGAAAGCGCCGGCTCGAACCTCGGTGTGGACTTCCTGCCCGGGGCGATGGCGTACACGCCGGGCAGGCCGTGGCGGCCCGAGCCGCGCCTGGCCGCGGACATCGTGTGGCTCGACGCGCTCACCACGAACGTCGACCGCACCCCGCGCAACCCCAACCTGCTGATCTGGCACGACCGGCTCTGGCTGATCGACCACGGCGCGGCCTTGTACCTGCAGCACGGAGGCCTCGATCCGGTCGGTCACGCCGATCGTCCGTTCCCGATGATCGCCGAGCACGTGCTCCTGTCTTGTGCGGGCTCGATCCTCGAGGCCCACGAGCGTCTCGCGCCGACGGTGGATCGTGCGCTGCTCGAGGAGGTGGTCGCGCTCGTCCCGCCGGGGTGGTTTGCCTGGGACGGCGGCGAGACGTACGTCGAGTATCTGGTGCGCCGGGTTCACAGCGCGGCGTTCGCCACCGAGGCCGAGCATGCCCGAGCCGGCTCGTAGGCCGTTCTCCTACGCGATCCTGCGGGTGGTCCCCCGTGTGGAGCGTGGCGAGTGCTTCAACGCCGGTGTCGTCCTGTTCTGCCGCCAGCTTGGGTTCCTCGGGGTCAAGGTGGGCCTGGACGAGCGCCGCCTGGCTGCGCTGGCGCCCGATGCCTCCGCCGCTGATGTCCGGGCGCACCTCGACGCGCTGGTGCGGGTGGCGGCAGGCGATCCTGACGGTGAGGCGATCGCCGCACTTCCCCCCTCGGACCGATTCGGCTGGTTGGTGGCGCCCTCGAGCACGATCATCCAGCCGTCCGCGGTGCACACCGGGCTGTCCGATGACCCGCAGGCCACGCTGGACGCGCTGTTTGCCGAGCTGGTCGAGCCCGTGCCGGCGTCATGACCGGAGCCGTGATCGCGGTCCACGGCGGCGCGGGTGGCTTCGGGTCGGAGCTTGTGGAGGAGGCTGACGCTTATCGGAACGCTCTGGCGAGGGCTCTTCTCGCAGGGGCGGCCGCGCTCGACGCGCGCGGCGGCGCGGTCGAGGCCGTGCGCGCCGCGGTGATGGTCATGGAGGACTTCCCGCTGTTCAACGCCGGTCACGGCGCCGCGCTGTGCGACGACGGATCGGTCGAGCTGAGCGCGTCCATGATGCGCGGGAGCGACCAGGCGGCGGGGGCCGTCGCGCTGGCTCGGCGCACGCGCAATCCAGTCGCCGCGGCGGCGGCCATGCTCGACCAGCCCGAGGTGCTGCTGGCCGGCGAGCCGGCCGACGCGTTCGCAGCCGCGCGCGGCCTCGAGCAGGGCGATCCGTCGGAGTTCGTGACCGAGCGCCAGCGGCGGCGCCTGGGCGCGCGCCTCGACGTCGGCGGCGCGACCGTGGGTGCGGTCTGTCTCGATGGCCACGGCCTGCTGGCCGCCGCCACCTCGACCGGCGGCCTGCACGGCCAGCGGCCGGGGCGGGTGGGGGACTCGCCGGTGATCGGCGCCGGCACCTGGGCGGATCGACGCGTGGCGGTGTCGTGCACGGGAAAGGGGGAGGCGTTCGTCCGCGCCGGCGCGGCGCGCCTGCTCGCCGCGCTGGTGGCTTCCGGGGTGGCGTTGGGGGTCGCGGCGAGCACTGTGCTCGACGAGGTCGCGGCGTGTGAGGGCGACGGCGGGCTGATCGCGGTGGACGCGTCCGGTGAGGTCGCGCTGCCGTTCTCGACCGATGCCATGCCGCGCGGGGTGTGGCGTGGTGGCGAGGACCCGGTCGTAGAACTTCCCTAGCGCTTACCATTGGACGGGATGGGGACGAACAACTCGGCGGGCAAGCGCCTGCGTGCCAAGTTCGAGGCCGGGGAGGCCGCGTTCGGGCTGTGGGCGGGAATTCCCAGCTCGCTGACCGCGGAGC
>JBEDUQ010000263.1:0-3828 GCA_040414855.1 Actinomycetota bacterium | reverse complement strand
ACGATGATGACGACAGCCTGGCGCGCCACGTGCTGACCTGGAAGGACATCGTCGACGAGCTGGAGCGGGCGATGGACGGCCTCGAGCACGTCGCCGACGCGGTCGAGAGCATCGTCCTCAAGAACGCCTGAGCCCGGCCCGCTCGCCCGAGTCGACCCCGAGGCTATCCATGTCAGCGTCATCCCCTGATCCCGCCCGCGACGGCGCTCCCGGCGCCGCGCCGCGGGTGATCGACGTCCACTCGCACCTGATGCCCGAGCGCGCCTTCGAGCGCGTGCCGCGCGGGATGCGCGCCGAGCGGGCCGGCGGCGCCGACGAGATCCGGCTGGTGCTGCCACCACCACGTGGGGCGGGGCGCGGCGCCCCGCCCGACCTGCGCCGCCTAGAGCTCCACCGCGGACTCCAGGCCGCGCGCGGCGTGGACCTGTCGCTGGTCGGGCCCTGGATCGACATGGTCAAGGCTCCCAACGACGCCGCCGTCCAGCAGGACTGGTGCCGGGTGCTGAACGAGGAGCTGACCGCGGCGACCGGGTCGAGCGGGCACACCCGCTGGCTGGCGGCCCTGCCGGACCTCGACGGCGCCCGCGCGGCCGAGGAGCTGGAGCGCGCGGCCGGGACCGGCGCGGCCGGCGGGATGCTGGCGGCCAACCCCGAGCACGGCACGCTCGCCCGCGGCGACCTCGAATGGCTGTGGCGGGCGGCGGTGCGGCTGCGGATGCCGCTGGTGGTGCACCCTGGCGAGTTCCAGCCGCCGCCCCGGCTCGGCGAGCACTTCATGGTCAACCTGGTCGGCAACCCGTTCGAGACGAGCCTGGCGGTTGGGTCGCTGCTGGCGGCGGGCGTGCCCGAGCGCCACCCCGAGCTGGCGGTGGTGCTGGTCCACGGCGGCGGCTTCTTCCCCTACCAGTACGGCCGCGTGGCGGCCGGGTTCGCGCGCTGGCCCCGGCTGCGCGAGCTGGAGCGGCGCTCGCCGGCGGAGCTGCTGCGCTGGTTCCACTACGACACCGTGCTGTTCGACGACCCTCCGCTGCGCTACCTGCTCGACCTGGTCGGCGACGACCGCGTCCTCGCCGGCAGCGACTGCCCGTTCACGATGACCGACGCCAGCCCGTTCGAGGCGCCCGAGCGGCTCGGGCTGGGCCCGGAGGCGCGGGACCGGGTGCTCGGCGGCAACGCGGCGCGGCTGTTCCGTCTGCACGGGCCGGCCGGGGTGCCCGCGGACGGGGAGGTTTAGCTTCGCGCATCTCCGGAGATGATCCTGGTCGTTCCGCTCGGATGACCGCTGCAAGGTGCAGGTGACGGTCCCCCCCGCGGGGCCTCGCCGGCGCCACCCCCGTCGCCGCCCGGGCGCCGCGCACCGCGCGGCCGGCCGCACGCCCCCCCGCGGCCGGCCGCGACTTTTCTCCGGTCGATGCTCAGCCGCTGCGATCGTGCTCCGGCACCGTCATGCGGCCTCTCCTTCCTCGACCTCGGTGACCGGCTGTGCGCGCTCCAGGCGCCGGGTGGTCAGCGCCGGAAGGGTGATGGCGAGCCCCGCGACCAGCATCGCGGGCCCGAGCGCGATCCCGGAGAGCAGCCCCGCGACCGCCAGCGGCGAGGCGAACAGGGCCGCGGCCCGGAAGGTGCCGGTGGCGGCGATCGCGTCGCCGCGCTCCTGCGGATGGACCATGTCGCTCGCCAGCGCGGGCCCGAGCGTCTGGAGCGCGCCGGCCCCGAGCCCGCTGGCGGCCAGCACCAGCGCGGCCAGCGGCGCGGACCCGGCCAGCAGCGCCACCAGCGCCACGCCGGCGCCGGCCGCGAGCATGCTGATGGTCAGCGCGCGCACCAGCGTCCGCCCGCGCACCCGCGCGACCAGCGCGGCGCCGGCGATGTTGGCACCGTTGGCGACCGACACCAGCACGCCGATCAGCGGCAGCGACTGGCCGGCGCGGTCGAGCGCCACCGGGACGTAGGAGCTGAGCAGGCCGCGCCAGGCGCCGGCGGTGAGGCTCGCCCAGCAGCCGGCGTCGACCCCGGGCCGGCGCCAGATCATGCCCTTGGGACGGTTCTTGGGCTTCTCAAACGGCGGCAGGCGGTCGAGCGCCAGGGGCGGCAGCATGCAGACCAGCGCGACCCCGGCCGCCACCACCAGTGACAGCGAGATCGACCGCGACGCCACCACACCGGCCAGCACCGGCCCCAGCAGCTGCCCGACGCTGGCGACCAGGTTCACGACCGCGAGCCGGCCGACCGACGAGCCCTTGCCCCGCACAACGTGGGTCTGGCTGCCCGTCCAGAAGCAGCCGCGCGCGGCGCCCTGCAACAGCTCGCAGGCGACGAACGGGACCAGCGCGGCCGACCAGGCGACCAGCCCGCAGGAGATCGCCATCAGCCCGCCGGCACAGAACACCAGCACCCAGTCGGGGTAACGGCGCATCAGCCAGGCCAGGCCCATGCGCACGCCCATCTGGGAGACCGCGGAGACCGCCGTGAGCAGCCCGACCGCCGACTTGGAGTAACCGGCGTCGAGGGCGAGCAGCGGCAGCGCGACCGTGGCGATTCCGAGCGCCACCGAGAAGGTGAGGCCGCCGACGCCGGAGGCCAGCAGGTCGCGGTCGAGCCTGGCGGCCGGGGGTCGCAGCCGGGGCCCGGCTACCGTGACACCGTCGCGGTCCGAACCCTCCGGAGGACGAGCCTTACCTTGGCCATCTGCGTTCCTCGATTCCGCGGAGAAGTGCAAATTCGGTCCAACTCATAGACCAATCGGCACCAGCTGTCACCGGGACCTGCCGCCATGCGGAATCCCCACCGGAGTGAGGTAGACCTCGGCGATCAGCGGCAGGTCGCGGACCCGCTCGCGGAGGACCGCCAGCACCTCGGCCACCCGCTCGCCGCTCGGCTCGTCGTGGAGCCGCACCTCGGCGGTGCTGGTGACCAGGCCCCGCCGCTCCTCCGCGCGGTTCACCCCGGGGCTCCCCTGGCCGCGGCCAGAGCCGCCAGGTTGGCGTCCAGCTGCAGCTCGGCCTGGCGGATCGAGGCGGTCTGGCCGAACACCAAGAGGAACATCGCCTCACGGGCGAGCCGCTGGGCGTGGTTGTCGGTCAGCATCGACCGGCCGCCGCCGGCGATCACCAGCCGCGAGGCCGCCCGCATCGCCAACAGCGACGCCCCCGCCCTGGCCGCCGGCAGCTCCTCGACGGCGGCGCGGTCGAGCTGGTCGCGGGCCGCCTGGAGCTCGGCGTCCAGCTCGCTCGGGCCGAGCAGCGCGAGGCAACGCCTGGTCACGCCGAGCGCGAAGGCGCCGTTGGGGCGCAGCCCGGCCGCGTCCCTGGCGCGCCAGGCCTCGAAGTCCTCGACCAGGGTCACGCGCTCGTCGGGCACGCGGTGGCCGTGGAACCGCAGGGTGACCGTGCCGCTGGCGGCCACCGCGGCCAGCGGCAGGACCTGGACCTGCAGGGACTCGTCCGTCTCGGCGTCGACCAGCGCCCAGACGACCTGGCCGTGCTCGTCGCGGGCGGCGACGTGGACCAGGTCGATCCGGCCCCAGCCGGTCACCCACGGGGCCGTCCCTTCGAAGACCCAGCCCCCGTCGCGGCGGCGGGCGGTCAGGACCGGCGGGCCAGGGCGCCGCAACCCGGCGAAGGCGACCCCGGCCCTGGTGGTGCCGGCGCAGAGCCGGCCGAGCCACTCGCGCCGCACTGGCTCCGGCGACCGCTCGGCAAGGGTGCGGACCGCGCCGTGGTGCTGGGTCCAGACGAAGGTCGTGGTCAGGCAGCCGCTGGCCAGCAGCTCGGTGACGGCCGCCCTGGTGGGCGGGTCGGCGCCGAGCCCGCCGGCCTCGACCGGCCC
>JBEDUQ010000262.1:0-2959 GCA_040414855.1 Actinomycetota bacterium | reverse complement strand
CGGGGGGCGCTGGCTCGACGACTGACCGCGGCAGTCGGGGGCGGGCCAGGGCGAACGGGTTCAGAGCTCGACGGGCTTGCCGTCGTCGAGCACCCGGAGGGTCGTGCCCTCGGCCGCGAGCTGCTCGAGCTGCCGGTAGTGCAGGGACGTCCCGATCGCGGACAGGACCTTCTCGTGCACCGGCACGGCGACGCTGGGGTGGAGCTCGCGGAGATAGTCGATCGCCTCGGAGAGCTTGAGCCATGGCGCGCCCGCGGGCACCGCGAGCACCTCGACCGGCTGGTCGGGCACCGTGAAGGCGTCCCCGGGGTGGAACAGCCGGCCGGCGACCAGGTAGCCGACGTTGGGGACCACCGGGATGTCCCGGTGGATGACCGCGTGGTCGCGGCCGAAGACGCGGACCTGGATCCCCTGGATGTCCAGCTCGGCGCCGTCGTGGACGACCTCGACCTCGGCGCCGGCGTCGTGGAGCGCGTCGGCGCTGCCCTCGTCGCTGACCACCCAGCAGCCGGGGTTGCGGTCCAGCAGCGCCCGGACCCGCTCGGGGTCGAGGTGGTCGGCGTGCTGATGGGTGTAGAGGATCGCCGTGAGGTCCTGAAGGTCCTCGAACCCCTCGGAGAAGGCCCCGGGGTCGAGCAGCATTCTGGTCTCCTGCTCTTCGACGAGCAGGCACGAGTGCCCGAACTTGGTCAGCCGCACGACGCCTCCTTGTGCCCGGTGGGGATCTCGCCTCCCATTCCTACCACTTCTTCCGCCTCGTCACGCTCAGCCTTTGGCCCGCCCAGGGAGGACCTTTCACCGGGCGGGCCACGAGGTCGGCGGCTCAGTCGACGGGTAGGGCGGCGAGGCCGGCCAGGGCGGCGTTAGCGGTCGCGACCAGCAACAGGGCGGCAACGGCCATGCTCAACAGCACGATTCGCAGGCGGGTCATGAGATCACCTCCTCGCTCGGGGGCGGTCGCAGCGCGGATCGTTCGTGGGACGCGCAAGGTATTCGGCGCGGCGGAAGGCATGGATGGGCCCGGAGCGACAGCCGCGGCGCCGCGGCAGGCGGCGGTCAGTTGGGGGGTTCGAGCAGCGTGCCGAGCGGACCGAGGTCGAGGTTCAGGTCCTCGTCGCGCAGCCCGAAGTGCTCCTTGAGCTGGTCCATCCGCTCGCTGAGCAGCAGCAGCGTGCTGCCGAGGCGCTCCACCTGGTCGTCGGACAGCCCACCCTGGTCGACCCGCCGCAGTGCCTGCCGCTCCATGAGCTGGCGCAGCAGCTCCACCACTGTGAGCACCAGCTCGACCAGACCGCGCTCGACCGACTCGCGGTCGGCGTCGAGGTCGATCCGGCGCGGCGAGGGAAGGTCGAGACCGTCGAGACCGTCGAGACCGTCGAGCGCGTGGAGCAGCTCGTGCGCCATCGGGCTGCGGTCCCGGGCCGCCGGTCCCCGCCCGCTCATCCCGGCCCCCGGGGTGCCCGTCCGCGCCCTGTCATTCCCGCCCCGGGCCGCCGGTCCCCGGCCGGTCATTCCCGCC
Organism: Actinomycetota bacterium; assembly: GCA_040414855.1. Classification (GTDB taxonomy): domain Bacteria; phylum Actinomycetota; class CALGFH01; order CALGFH01; family CALGFH01; genus DASVXQ01. Next base: position 1,440 of record JBEDUQ010000262.1, on the reverse strand, counting down.
CCCGGACCGAGGTGATCAGGGCACGCAGCGAGACGTGGACCAGGTCCACGTCGGCGATCGTCAGGGTCACCTCGCCGGCGACCACGACGCCCTTGGCGAGCAGCCGGTCCAGCAGGTCCACCAGCGCGACCGGCCGCGACGCCAGCGGCTCCGGAGCCGGCGAGACCTGGCGTGCGACCGTAGCGCGGCTCATGGCTGCCCGACCTCCTCGGTGCCCTCGGCCCCGGCGGGCTCAGTGAAGGAGTAGGGCGCCCACGGCCCGGTCAGCTCGAGCCGCACGCCACGGTCCGGGTCGTCGAACCGCTCGACCACGGCGGCGAGCGCGTCCTCGCGACCGTCGTCGACCAGGTAGGCGCCGTTGAGCAGCATCCAGCCGCCCTGCCCCGAGAGGCGCGCGTCCTGCGGGGCGTGCCGGCGGCTCTCGACCGCCACGGCGGCCAGTGCGGCGTGGACCTCCTCGGCGAAGGCGGCCGCGCGGTCCCAGCCCGCCTGGCGGGCCCGTTCGGCCTCGCGCCGCCGGCGCAGGTACTCGGTGCCCGGACGGCCGGGCTCGCGGTCGGCCCCGTCCGGCGCGGCCGGCGCCGCCCCGCCGGGGTCGCCGGTGAACGCCTCCGGGCTGGCCATGAGCTTGACACCCCACTCGGTGCGGCCGGCGACGCGCGACAGCGCCGCCTCGAAGTCGCCGTGCCGCTGGTCGAGCACCTCGCGGACCCGACCGTCGTCGCGATACACCGTCCCGAGCCGTAGCGGCACCACCGCGGCCGCGCCGGCGACCGCTTGGACCACCCGGTGGTGGGCGCGCAGCAGAGCCTCGAGCGAGCGCAGGTCCTCCACGTCGCCGAGGTGACGGTCGGGGGGCTGGCGGAACCGCGCCAGCTCGACCGAGCCGACCACCGCGTGCAGCCCGGACCCGTCGACCAGCCGCGGCCGCTCTCCGTCGACCCCGCGGACGTCGCGCAGCCGCGCGGAGTCCAGCTCGCGCGTGACCGCGTACAGGTAGGTGCCGTCGCCCCGCTCAGCCATCGCCCGAGTCCTCGCCATCCTGGGCGCCCTGGCCCGCGCCGCCCGCGTCCCCGTCAGCCTGGCCGCCTGCGTCCGCGCCGGGCTGGCGCTCACCCTCGCCGGAGCGGCCCGACTCCAGCTCCTCGAGGCGGGAGCGGAGCTCGCGGTTCTCCTCGACCAGCCGCTTCGCAGCGCCGGACAGCTCAGGGTCGTGCTCCCACCAGTCGATGCCCATCTCCCTGGCGCGGTCCACCGACGCGATCAGCAGCCGGATCTTGATGGTCAGCAGCTCGATGTCGAGCAGGTTCACCTTGATGTCGCCGGCGATCACGATGCCCTTGTCCAGCACGCGCTCGAGCACGTCGACCAGGTTGGCCGGCTGCGGCCGCGCGACCATGCCGGGCGCGCCCGACCGCACCGCCGGACGCGAACCTCCCC
>JBEDUQ010000261.1:0-17711 GCA_040414855.1 Actinomycetota bacterium | reverse complement strand
GGCCGGTGCCGTCGCGGCCTTCAGCACGGCCGACCCGCTTCCAGGGCTCGGGCCCCGGTCGCGGTCTCAGGGCGAGGCGATCGCCGCCTCGATCGGCGCCACCCTGGCGCTGCCACCGCCGTCCGCCCGCATGGCCTCCGGGGCCGCCGTGGTCGAGGCCGGACCGGCGACGACCACCTCCGCCCGTGGCCCGAGGCGACGCCGCGGCGCCGCCCGGCTCCAGGTCGGCGCGGTTGGCAAGCTTCGGCTCAAGGGGCTGGCGGTGGTCCTTGGCGCGAGCGCCGCGTTGTTGGTCGGCATCATGCTCAGTGGCGAGCCGGGCTGCCGCGCCGCGGGCTGCGGGATCGCCAGCGCGATCGGCACCGTCGCGCTGCCGCCGGGGATCGGTCCCGGGGTCGCGGCGTCGCCCGGCGCCGCGGGCGCGGCCAGCACCGGCAAGGCCGGCAGGCCCAAGAGCACGCCGGCGGGTGCCGGGACGGTCACGATCCCGATCGCCTCGGGCGTCGGCGACCTCCTCAGCGGGACCTCGTCCTCCAGCGGCGGCGCGCCGCTGCTGGTCGTCGGCGGCGGCTCGCCCCCATCGCCGCCAGGCGGGTCCGGCGGCGGGTCCGGCGGCGGCGTGCCCCCGGCCGGCGGCGGAAGCGGCGGGGTGCCGCCCGCGACCACGAACCCGCCCGGGACCACCTCGCCGCCGGGGACGGTGCCTCCCACCACGCCCCCGCCGACCACCGCACCGCCGACGGACCCTCCGCCGACCACGGCACCCCCGCCGACCGACCCGCCCACCACGGCACCGCCCCCGACCGACCCGCCCACCACGGCACCGCCGCCGGCCACCGAGCCACCCACCACCGAACCGCCGCCGACCACGGCGGCGGTCACGGCGTGACCGTGCACGAGCTCTCCCGCCTGGACGCGCGCCGCATTGCCGTGCACGCGCAGCTCTTGGATGGCCCGCGGCCAACCGAGCTGCTTGACGTGGTGCGCCGCCTGACGCTGCTCCAGATCGATCCGACCGCCATGATCGCGCCGAGTCCCGATCTGGTGGCCTGGAGCCGCCTTGGGTGCTCGTACTCGGCAGCCGAGTTGGACACCGCACTTGCGGACCGGACGCTGCTCGAACTGCGGGGGATGATCCGGCCCAGCGAAGACCTGCCGCTCTACCGCGCGGACATGGCCCACTGGGAGCGGGCCGAGCGCGGGGAGCTGCCCGGCTGGCGGGCGTCCCTGCGCGACTGGGTGCGGGCCAACGACGCATGTCGTCTGGACATCCTGGATCGGCTTGGCTCCTCGGGGCCGCTGCCGTCGCGCGAGCTTCCAGACACCTGCAAGGTGCCGTGGAAATCGACCGGGTGGACCAACAACCGCAACGTCACCCAGCTGCTGGAGTTCATGGTGCTGCGAGGCGAGGTGGCGATCGCCGGACGCCGCGGCGGCGACCGGCTGTGGGACCTGGCGACCCGGGTCTACCCCGATGATCCGGTGATCCCCAGGGACGAGGCGCTGCGCATCCGCAACCAGCGGCGGCTGCGGGCTCTGGGCATCGCACGCGCCCGGGGACCGGAATGTCCGGTCGAACCGGTGGACGTGGGCGAGGCAGGCGAGCCGGCCGTGGTGGAGGGTGTCAAGGGCACGTGGCGAGTCGATGCTTCCCTGTTGGGGCAGCCGTTCTCGGGGCGTGCGGCGCTGTTGTCCCCCTTCGATCGGCTGATACACGACCGCAAACGCACGGTCGAGCTCTTTGAGTTCGACTACCAGCTGGAGATGTACAAGCCCGCTGCCAAGCGCCGTTGGGGGTACTTCGCGCTACCGGTCCTGTACGGCGACCGGCTGGTGGGGAAGCTCGACGCCACCGCCGACCACAAAGCCGGGGTGCTCCGGGTCGACGCCATCCACCAGGACGTGCCATTCGACAGGACCATGACAGCCGCAGTGGACGGCGAGATCAAGGACCTGGCTCGCTGGCTCGAACTGGACCTCACGCTGCCCGATTGAATGAGTACCTGAACTGCCTGAAACGGACCTTATGAACCACGGCCTAACGCGTGGTCGCCGTTTCTTTGCTCAATGTCGTGGTCGATTCGGACGAGAATCAATCGGGCGGACTACTCCACAGCGTTCGTCGCGCTCAGGAGGCGACTTCGCCATGACCGCTGACGAGGACCAGGGCAAGCAACAGCTGGAGATCGTCAACGCCTACCCGCTCATGTCCGAGGCGCAGGGCGACGAGGGTAACGCCCGCGTGCTGGCCTACCGCGCCCGGCTGCGGGGGATCCCCGCGACCGTCACCGGCATCCACGAGCCGGGGCCGCTGCCGCCGGCCGACGTCTACGTGGTCGGCGGCCGCGAGGATCGGAAGCACTCGCGGCTGGCCGCCTGGCTCCGCGACGGCGGGCTCGCCGACCGGGTCCGTGAGGGCGCGGCCGTGCTCGCCGTCAACGCCGGCTACCAGGCGCTCGGCAGGCGCCTCCAGGACGCCGACGGTGCCCACCACGACGGCCTCGGGCTGCTCGACGTGGTCTCGACCTGGCGCAGGCTCGCCGAGGGGCCGGTGGTGACCAGGCCCAACCCGGCCCTGGGCCTGCCGGCGATGAGCGGCTTCGAGTGCCACCACGGCCGCACCGAGCTCGGGCCCGGGCTTCGCCCGCTGGCGCCGCTGGAGGTCGGCCTCGGCAACGGCGACCCGGGAGGCGACGACGCCGTGCCGGGGGAGGGGGCGGTCTGGGGCAGGGTGGTCGGGACCTACCTGCACGGTCCCGTGCTGGCCCGCAACCCCGAGCTGGCCGACCTGCTGCTGGCCTGGGCGCTGGGCCGGCGGCTGGAGCCGGCCGGGCCGGGACGGGCCGCCGAGCTGCGCGAAGAGCGCATTGCCGAGGATCGCGCCGACCGCAAGGGCTGGGCGAGCGAGCTGCGCGAGGACCGCCCCGGCCTGACCGGCGGCAGGCGCCGCCGCCGGCTCCGCTGACGCGCCCCCCCTGGCCGCCCCGGCTCCGCTGACGCCCGGGCTACTCCTCGATGGCGGACATCACGTGCTTGATGCGCGTGTAGTCCTCGAACCCGTACATCGACAGGTCCTTGCCGTAGCCGGAGTGCTTGAAGCCGCCGTGGGGCATCTCCGCGACCAGCGGGATGTGGGTGTTGATCCAGACGCAGCCGAAGTCGAGCCGGCGCGCCATCCGCATCGCGCGGCCGTGGTCGCGGGTCCACACGCTCGACGCGAGCCCGTACTCGACGCCGTTCGCCCAGGCCAGCGCCTTCTCCTCGTCGTCGAAGCGCTGCACGGTGATGACCGGGCCGAAGACCTCCTGCTGGATCATCTCGTCCGACTGCTCCAGGCCCGCGACCACGGTCGGCTCGTGGAAGTAGCCGCGCCGCGTGGTCAGCGCGTTGCCGCCGGCCAGCACCTCGGCGCCGTCCGGCGCCCGGTCGAGGAAGCCGCGCACCCTGCTGAGCTGGTTCGCGTTGTTCAGCGGGCCGTAGTCGGCCTCCTCGTCGGGACTGCCGGTGGTGGTGCCCTTGGCCTGCTCGACCAGCGCCGAGAGGAAGTCGTCGTAGACCCGCCCGCCGGCCAGCACACGGCTGGCCGCGGTGCAGTCCTGCCCGGCGTTGAAGTAGCCGGCCCCGGCGATCGCCTCGGCCGCGGCGGCCGGGTCGGCGTCGTCGAAGACGATCACCGGCGCCTTGCCGCCCAGCTCGAGGTGGACCCGCTTGAGGTCGTCCGAGGCCGAGCGGGCGACCTCCATGCCGGCGCGGACGCTGCCGGTGATGCTGGCCATCGCGGGGATCCGGTGGCGGACCAGCTCGGCCCCGGTCTCGCGGTCGCCGCAGATGACGTTGATGACCCCGGGCGGCAGGAACTCGCTCATCAGCTCCGCCATCCACAGGGTGCTCACCGGCGTGGTGTCCGACGGCTTCAGCACCACCGCGTTGCCGGCGGCGATTGCCGGCGCCCACTTCCAGATCGCCATCATGAACGGGTAGTTCCAGGGCGTGACCTGGGCGCAGACCCCGACCGGCTCGCGCCGGATCATCGAGGTGTGCCCCGCCATGTACTCGCCGGCCGAGAGGCCGTTCAGCACCCGCGCCGCGCCGGCGAAGAAGCGGATCTGGTCGACCGCCGGCGGCACCTCCTCGTCCATGGTGAGCTGGAAGGGCTTGCCGGTGTTCTGGGACTCGAGCTTGACCAGCTCCTCGGCCCGGGACTCGATCGCGTCGGCGATCTTCAGCAGGGCGACGCTCCGCTCGCTCGGGGTGGCGTCCCGCCAGGTCTCGAAGCCGCGCGCGGCCGCCTGGCAGGCGGCGTCGACGTCGGCGGCGCCCGACAGCGGCGCCTCCGCGAACACCTCCTCGGTGCTCGGGTCGATCAGCGAGGCGGTGCGCCCGTCGGCGGCGTCGTGGAGCTCGCCTCCGATGAGGTTCTGGAGCTTCCGCATCGTCGTCCTTTCTCAGTCGAGGTTGCGCCTGCGGGCGGTGACCGCCTGGATGATGGCGAGGCTGACCCCGCCGAGGAAGATCAGCGTGCCCATCACGTTCACCTGCGGTGGCACGCCGACGCGGGTCGCGCCGAACACCCAGATGGGGAAGGTCTCGGTCTGGCCGGAGTTGAAGTTGGTGATCACGAAGTCGTCGATCGACAGCGCGAACGCCAGCAGCGCACCGGCCAGGATCCCCGGGAAGATCAGCGGCAGCGTGACCTTGCGGAAGGTCGGCCACGGCGCGGCGCCGAGGTCCTGGGCGGCCTCCTCCAGGGTCCGGTCGAAGCCGGCCAGCCTGGCCCGCACGGTCACCGCCACATAGGCGATCGTGAACATCACGTGGGCGAGCAGGATGGTCAGGAAGCCCCGCGCGAACTGCACGGTGATGAACATGGTCAGCAGCGAGGCGCCGAGCACCAGCTCGGGCGCGGCGATGTTGGCGAACATCAGCAGGTCGAGGGATCCCTGACCGCGGAACCGGTAGCGGCCCAGCGAGAGCCCCATCATGGTCCCGAGCACGGTCGAGATGATCGTCGTCATCAGCGCGATCAGCAGCGAGTTCCGCAGCGCCTCCGACAGGTCCGGGATGTCGAACAGGCGCCCGTACCACTTGAAGGTGAAGCCCTGCCAGCGCAGGTTCACCCGCGAGTGGGTGTCGTTGAAGCCGAACGCGATCATCACCAGGATCGGCGCGGTCAGGTAGAAGATCATGAACCAGGTGTAGGCGCCGAGCAGCCTGGCGATCAGCCGGCTCTGCCCGCGCCGCCGCGGGGCGCCGCGTTCCGGCGCGGCCCCGCGCTCGACCGGTCGTGCGACGGCCTGGCTCATCCGCCCGCCACCTCGTAGACGTTCTGGGTGCCGAGCACCCTGGCGTAGATGACCACTCCGACGATCAGCACCGCCATCAGGACGAACGACAGCGCCGAGGCCAGCGGGTAGTCGTTGTTGGTCAGGTAGAGCGTCTGGATCACGTTGCCGATCATGGTGGTGCTGGTCCCGCCGAGGATGCTGGCGCTGATGTAGTCGGCGGCGGCGGGCACGAAGGTCAGCAGCACTCCGGCGAACACGCCCGGGATCGACAGCGGGAAGACCACCCGCATGAACGCCCGCAGCCGGCTGGCGTAGAGGTCGTTGGCGGCCTCGACCAGCACCGGGTCGATCCGCTCCAGCGAGACGAACAGCGGCAGCACCATGAACGGCAGGAAGTTGTAGGTCAGCCCGCCGATCACCGCCAGCGAGGTCGCCAGCACGTGGAAGCTCTGCGGCAGCAGGTGCAGGCTCTTCAGGGGCCCGAGCAGGATGCCGTTGTCGGAGAGGATGAACTGCCACGCCACCGTGCGGATCACGAACGACACGAAGAACGGCAGCAGCAGCAGGAACAGGTACATCGACTTGCGCCTGCCGCCGTGGAAGGCGATCCAGTAGGCCATCGGGTAGCCGAGCGCGAAGGTCGCGCCGGTGACGACAACGCCGTAGAAGATCGAGCGCACGAACTGCACGTGGTACAGCCGCATCGCGTCCGCGTAGTTGGCGAAGTGCCAGGTGAACTGGAACCCCTGCTCGACGTTGCCGGTCTGGAGCGAGACCGACAGGGTCAGCAGGATCGGCAGGACGAAGAACAAGGCGAGCCAGACGATCCCGGGCAGCGCCAGAAGGTACGGCGCGGCCCGGAACCGCCGGCGGACGCTGACAGCGCTCATCGCCACACCGCTACGACTGGACGATCGGCTGGAAGATGCTGTTCCACACCTTCTCCTCGTCGAGGGTCAGCACGCGGTAGCGGTGGGTCTTGGCGAGGTCCTGCTCGGTGGGGAAGATCAGCGGGTCCTTGACCGCCGCCTCGAGCGTGGCCTTCTGGTCGCCCTTGGCGGTGGGGATCTCGGTCTCCATCACCTGCTTGGCGCCTTCCTGGACCGGGGTGATGTACTCGATGAAGGCGGCGAGCTGCGCGGCGATGTCCGGCTGGTAGACGAAGTCCATGTAGGTGAGCGCGTCCAGGGGGTGCTGGGCCTTCAGCGGGATGCACATGTTGTCGGTCCACAGCATCCCGCCCTGCTCTGGGATCACGAACTTGATGTTGCCCGGCTTCCCCGCCTTCTCGAGCTCGGCGTTGATCTGGAAGATGTCGCCCGAGTAGGCCATCGAGATCCACAGGTCGCCGGACTCGAGGCCCTGGATCTCCTGCGCGTTGTCGATGTACTTGCGGAGGATGCCGCTGTCGCGCTGCTGCTTGAGCTTGTCCGCCGCGCGCTGCCAGTCGGCCTGCGTCGAGGTCTCCGGCTTGATGCCCATCCCCACCATGGTGAAGTTCGGCAGGTCGACGTTGTCGCCGAACATGCCCACCCTGCCCTTGAACTTCGGGTCGAAGAGGTCGTCGAAGCTGGTGATCTCGCGGCCGGTGAGCTTGGGGTTGTAGCCGATCGCGGTGACCCCGGACTGCCACGCGATGCTGTGCTTGTTGCCGGGGTCGTAGCTGGGGTTCTTGAACTCGGCCGTGGCGTTCTTGTTGAAGTTCGGCAGCCGGGAGGGGTCCAGCTCCTGGAGGAAGTTCTGGCGGATCAGCTTCTCGATCGACCCGCCGTTGGTGATCACCATCAGGTCCCAGCCGGTGTCCTGGCCGGCCCGCAGCGACGGCGTGATCTTGCCGAGGAACGAGTCGTTGTCCTGGATGACCTCCTTGTAGTTCACCTTGATGCCGGTGGCGTCGGTGAACCGCTGGAGGCTGGTCTTGCCGTTGACCGGGTCGGTGTCGATGTAGGCCGGCCAGTTGGCGAAGTTGAGGGTCCCGGCCTTGGTCTGCTTGTCCCAGAAGGCCTTGACCTGGTCGGGCTGCTGCTCCTGCTTGGCGGTCCCCTTGACCCCGCAGGCCGACAGCGCCGCGGCGATGCCGGCGAGCCCCGCGCCGCGCAGGGCGTCCCGCCGGGAGAGCCGGGGCATGGTGAGGCCGCGCAGCAGAGCTGGGTCCATGCTGGGGCGCTGGTTCTGACTCACGATCTGGTTCCCTCCTTGGCCGCGGGGGTCGAGCCAAGCACGTACGAGTGCTCCGGTGGCCACGACAGCCATCCCACCTGTCCTTGGGCGATCTCCTCACCCGGAGCCGCCGCCACGTTCTGCCGGTACACCGATACGGTCGCGCCGCCGTCGGTGACGACGCTGTAGCTGGTCGAGGTGCCGAGGTAGACGATCTCCTCGACTTTGCAGCGCAGGGCGGAGTGCCGCGCCGGGGGCTCGCTGGCCGCGTCGGCGAGCGCCATCTTCTCCGGCCGCACCACGACCTCGACCTCCTGCCCTGCAACCAGGCCGTCGGCGCGGTCGATCAGCACCCGCTCGCCGGGGCCGAGCCCGCCGAGTCCCCAGGACTCGCCGTCCCGCTCCAGCCGCCCCGAGAGGATGTTCGAGGTGCCGAGGAAGTCCGCGACGAAGCGGGTCGCCGGCCGCTCGTAGAGGTCCCTCGGTGCGCCCAGCTGCTCGATCCGACCGCCGTTCATCACCGCGAGGCGGTCGGACATGGTCAGCGCCTCCTCCTGGTCGTGGGTCACGTAGACGAAGGTGATGCCGACCTCTCGCTGGATGCGCTTCAGCTCCAGCTGCATGGCCCGGCGCAGCTTCAGGTCGAGGGCGCCGAGCGGCTCGTCGAGCAGCAGCGCGCGGGGCCGGTTCACCAGCGCCCGCGCCAGCGCGACCCGCTGCTGCTGTCCGCCGGAGAGCTGCCTCGGCCGGCGACGCTCCCGACCCTCCAGCTCGACCAGGCTCAGCGCCTCGCCGACCCGGCGCCGGATCTCGTCCTTGTCGACCTTCTTGTGGCGCAGCCCGAAGGCGATGTTGTCGTAGACGTTCATGTGGGGGAACAGGGCGTAGTGCTGGAACACCATGTTCACGTCGCGCCGGTAGGGCGGCACGCCGACCATGTCCCTGCCGTAGAGCAGGATCCGGCCGCTGGTCGGCTCCTCGAAGCCGGCGAGCATCCGCAGGGTCGTGGTCTTGCCGCAACCCGAGGGGCCCAGCAGCGAGAAGAACTCCCCGGAGGCCACCTCGAGGTCGACGTCCTTGACGGCGACCACAGTGGCGGTCTGCGAGGGGAACTCCTTGTTGACCCCGACCAACTCGATCGCGGCGAGACCGTCCGAGACCGGCGCGCTCGCCGGAACGGTCGGCGCTACCTCGGTCTGTCCCATGTGACCCTCGTCTCTTCGTCGGTGCGTGAACGGGGGGCGCGCGCATGGCCGCTCGACGACTCTGGCCCGCTCGCCGGAAGGGTCGCGGCGACGGCCGCGGCGACCACCGAACGGGCGCACGGTACCATCACGGATTCCGTCGTCCTATAGACGATTTGGCGGAGGAAAGCTGCGGAGTTCGCCACTTCGGCGATCGTGAGACGTCGTCTTCCGGCCATCTCTCAGCGCCCCACCGCTCGCCGGCCGACCAGCACCTCATCGGCCTTGAGCGCCAGCCAGAACTCGACCCGGTCCGCCGCCAGGTCGAGGTTGCGGCCGGTCAGCTCGACCACCCTACGGATCCGGTAGCGCAGCGTGTGCCGGTGCACGTTCAGGGCGCGCGCCGCGGACTCCCAGTTGCCGTTGTGCTCGAGGAAGACCTCGAGGCTGTGGACCAGCTCGCCGTGCTGCCGCTCGTCGTAGGCGCGGATCGGCCCGAGGAGGCCGCGCGAGAACGCCTCCAGGGCCGCGTCCTCCTGGAGGGCGAGCAACAGGCGATGGCTGCCGAGGTCCTCGACGGTCGCGACCGCGCCGCGCGACCCGGCGCTGGAGGCGCTCGCCAGCGCGAAGCGCGCCTCCTGGTAGCCGCGGCGCAGCCCGCCGGGATCGCACTCGGGCGATCCGAGACCGAACCGGGCCGCCACGCCGCCCTTCGTCCCCCCGGCGCCCTGCGCGACCGTCTCGGCCGTGCGGCGCGCCTCGGCCGGGTCGTCCACTTCGAGCAGGGCGACCACCGCGCCATCGTGCGGGCTGCACACGTAGCGGCCGGACCAGCGCGACAGGCGGTCCTCGACGACCCGGTGCAGCGACTCCAGCGCCAGGTCGATCCCGCCCGGACCATCCCCGCCGGGACCGTCCCCACCGGCCTGCCCCTCCGGGCGCCCGACCAGGACCGCCAGCGGCCGCCCCGCCCCGAGGCCGAGGAAGCTCAGCCGGCGGCGGACCTCCTCGCCGGACAGCTCGCCCTCCAGCAGCGCGTCGAGGAAGTCGCCGACCAGGCGGCGCTCGGTGCTCGCGACCGCCTGCGCCTTGGACAGGTCGAGCGCGATCGCGGTGGCCAGGTGGTGGACGACCACGTGGTTGTACGGCTCCGCGCGCTCGGCGCGGGCCATCACCAGGAACCCGGCGGTCGCGCCGCCGACCAGGATCGGCAGCATCGCCCGGCGTCCGTCCTCGTCCTCGAGCGTGAGCGAGAACTCGCTCGACTCCGGCCGCAGCCGTTGCACCTCCGCCCAGGCCCGGCGCGGGTCGATCGCCTGGATCGCGCCGGGCGCAGCGGCGACCACCTCGCCGTGCAGGTCGAACAGCAGCGCCCTGGTGCCGGTCATGCGGGCGTAGGCGCCGAGCAGCGCGTCGAGCCCGCTGCCGTCCAGGAGCAGCCGCGACAGCGTCTGCTGCACCACCCCGGCCCGCTGGAGCAGGACGTACTGCTCGCTCACCAGCCGCGAGAACAGCGCCTCGGTGATGGCGATGAAGGGGACCTCGTAGGGCACCTCGAAGACCGGGAATCTGGCCAGGTCCGCTGCTTCGACGAGCGCCTCTGGGGCGGCGTCGAAGCCGAAGCCCAGCCCGAGGCCGAACGCGGCGAGCCCGGCGCCGTCGAGCTGGCGGACGAAGGCGGCCTGCCGCTCTGGCGCCCAGGCGCAAAGGCTCAACCCGGTGCTCAGCAGGACCTCGCCGCCACGGAGGAACGGCGTCGGGTCCTCCAGCTCGGACACGTGCGCCCATCGGATCGGGCGTCCCACGCCGTCCTTGCCAGCTACCAGGGTGAGCGAGAGGTCGTCTATTGCCAGGAGGTCGGCAATCGTGGTGGTCACGGCCCCCCACCTCGGGTCGGAACAACGGGCTTAACTGTACACAGCCGCAGGCTGGAAGCCACCCCCCACCCCGCCGGTTCGTACAAGCCCCCAACCGGGGCGTTGGACGAGCAGGCACTTCTCATCTCCCCGCGCGACTGCGACGCTTGCCCCGCGGGGGGATGCGGGGGGCGCACGGGGGGCGTGCCCGGGGGGAGAGCCGCCCGCGGTGGACACGCCGCGGGCGGCACGAACGTGACTGGAATCGCGGCACGAACGCGACGGAATCGAGGTGGGATGCGGGCCCTGGTGCTCGGCGGTGCCTGTTCCATGGGCCGCTGGGTGGTCCGCGACCTCACCGAATCCGACGGCGTCGAAGAGGTCGCCGTGGCCGACGCCGACAGCGCCAGCGCCTTCGAGACGGCCGGTTGGGCCGCGGTGCGCGCCGGCGCCAAGGGCACCGCCGGCGTCCGCGGGCTGGTCGTCGACGCCACCGACGGAGACGCCATGCGCCGGGCGTTCGAGCGGGTCGACGTGGTCTGCAACTGCGCGGGCGAGGCCACCAACCTGGAGGTCATGCTCGCCTGCGCGGACACCGGCACCGGCTACGTCGATCTCGGCGGCGGCTTCCAGACCACCCGCGACCAGCTCGCGCTGCACCACCGCTTCCTGTCGGCCCCGGCGACCGCGGTGATCGGCATGGGCGCGAGCCCCGGGACCAGCAACGTCATGGCCGCGCTGGCCGCCGCCGAGCTGGAGGAGGTCGACTCGGTCGCGATCAGCCTCGGCCGCGCCGAGCTGGCCGCCGGATCCGCGACGCTGCCGGCGCCCGACGAGCTCAGCGCCCTGCTCGACCAGGTGACCGGCCCGGCGATCACCTACAGCGACGGCGCCTTCGTCGAGGTGCCCGCGATGAGCGGCCAGGAGGACCTGGAGCTGCCCGAACCGGTCGGGAGCGTCCGGGTCGGCCACAGCCCGCACGCCGCGGTCGCGACCCTGCCGCTGTCGCTGGCGTCCAAGGGCGTGCGCACGGTGTCGTGCAAGCTCGGCTTCGGTCGGCGGCTGATGGACCACATGGACCTGCTGATGGGCCTCGGGCTGGCGTCGACCCGGCCCCTGGAGCTGGACGGCACCCCGGTGGTCCCGCGCGACCTGCTGGTGAGCTGCATCCGCGCGGCCGAAGAGCTGCGCGGCGCCGAGGCGGCCCCCGAGGACGCGATGGTCATCAGCGTGCGCGCAACCGGGACGCGGGCCGAGGGGCGGACCGGACAGCGGCTGCCGGCCGAGGTCGTGGCGGAGTGCGTGGTGCGCTCGCACCCGCGCTGGCTGGCGACCGCCGGCGAGGTCGGCGGCAGCGCGCCGGCGAGCATCGCCGCGCAGTACCTCGCCCACAAGGTCGTGGACGCGGCGGGCGTGCTGCCTCCCGAGCAGGCGATCCCGCTCGACCCCTACTTCGGCGAGCTGGCCAGGCGCGGCGTCGAGGTCAGCCTCACCACCAGGCGGCCGGCCGTCGGAGGCCGAGGACCCGAAAGGAAGCCGGCATGAGCGTTCCGCAGCAGGGCAAGCTGAAGAGCGACGTGCCCGGTCCGGGCAGCCAGGCGCTCGAGGAGCGCCGCAGGGCCGCGGTCGCCAGGGGCGTCTCGACCATGACCCCGGTGTACGCGGCCGCGGCGCACGGGGCGGTCATCGAGGACGTCGACGGCAACCGCTTCATCGACTTCACTGGCGGGCTCGGCGTGCTGAACGCCGGCCACACCCCGCCGAGCGTGGTCGAGGCCGTCAAGGCGCAGGTCGAGCGGTACCTCCACACCTGCCAGCACGCGCTGATGCACGAGCCCTACGTGGCCGTGGCCGAGGCGCTCAACCGGATCACGCCCGGCGACTACGACAAGCGCACGCTGCTGGTGAACTCGGGCGCGGAGGCGACCGAGAACGTCGTCAAGATCGCCAGGGCCGCCACCGGCCGCCCCGGCGTGGTCGTGTTCGACAACGCCTTCCACGGCCGCACCCTGCTGGCGCTGGCGATGACCGGCAGGGTCGCGCCCTACAAGCAGGGCTACCACCCGTTCCCGAGCGAGGTGCACCGGGTCCCGTACGCGTACTGCTACCGCTGCCCGTTCAAGCTCAGCTACCCGTCCTGCGGCATCGCCTGCGCCGACTACGTCGAGGACCACCTGCGCAGCCATGTCGGCGCCGGCAACGTGGCCGCCGTCCTGGTCGAGCCGGTCCAGGGCGAGGGCGGCTTCATCGCCCCGCCGCCGGGCTGGCTCGAGCGGATCGCCGAGATCTGCCGGGACCTCGACATCCCGCTGATCGCCGACGAGGTGCAGAGCGGCTTCGGCCGCACCGGCACCATGTTCGCGGTCGACCAGCACCCCGACGTGCTGCCCGACTTCACCCTGAGCGCCAAGTCGATCGCGGCCGGGCTCCCGCTGGCCGCGGTGACCGGCAGGCAGGAGCTGATGGACGCGCCGCCACCCGGCGGGCTCGGCGGCACCTACGGCGGCAACCCGCTCGCCTGCACCGCCGCGCTCGCGACCATCGAGCTGTTCGAGCAGGGCGACCTGCTCGAACGCGCCAAGCGCATGGGGGAGCTGCTCGGCGACCGCCTGAGGGGCATGGGCGAGCGCTACCGGATTGTCGGCGAGGTCAGGGGCGTCGGCGCGATGATGGGCCTGGAGCTGGTCACCGACCGCGAGACCAAGGAGCCGGCCGCCAAGGCGACCAGCCAGGTGCTCGCCACCAGCGCCCGCAACGGCCTGCTCACGCTGAAGGCGGGGATCCACGACAACGTGGTCCGCATCCTGGCGCCGCTGGTGATGGAGGAGGGCATGCTCCAGGAGGGCCTCGACATCCTGGACCAGGCCCTCGCGGCCGCCGATCGCGCGAACGCTTGACCGGATCGACCAGCTTCGGATGATGCACGGCCGAGCGTCGCTTCAGGGTTCGCGACCATGACGCGATAGAGTGGTAGCCGGTCGTGGGCCCTATCCCCAGGCCGCCGAGGGGCCGCGACGGCGATTCGAGGAGACGTGGACACGGGCTGGAGCCTCTGACCTTGAGCATGGAAGACCGGGTGCAGCCGGCCAGAGTGCAGGCGACCCGCGTACAGCGGCTGCACGGCGGGCAGAACCGCCGTCAGTCCCGCATGTCGTCCGAGCTCCCGATCCTGCTGCTCACCGCGTTCGTGCTCGCGATCCTGGTCAAGGGCTTCCTGGTGCAGGCGTTCTTCATCCCGTCCGAGTCGATGGAGCCGACCCTGGACGTCGGCGACCGCGTGGTGGTGAACCGGCTCGCCTACCGGATCGGCGAGCCGCGGCACGGCCAGGTGGTCGTGTTCGTCCGCGCGAACGGCGAGAAGCCGGCCACCGAGGGCACCGGCCCGATCTCGTGGGCACGGCGGGCGGTGGCGCAGAGCCTCGGCGGCACGCCTCCGGGCACCGAGGACCTCATCAAGCGGGTGGTCGGCCTGCCGGGCGACGTGCTCCAGGGCAAGAACGGCCGGCTCTGGCGCAACGGCCAGCCGGTGGTCGAGCCCTACCTGCCGCCGAACACCTTCACCTCAGACTTCGGACCGGTGAAGATCAAGCCGGGCCACTACTGGATGATGGGCGACAACCGCGAGGACTCCGCGGACTCGCGCTTCTTCGGCCAGGTGCCCAGGTCCGCCCTGGTGGGACAGGCCTTCGTCAAAGTCTGGCCGATCCCGCACGTCGGCGGCCTCTGAGCCGGCACGCGCCGGGCCGGCGGGCCTCGAGCCAGCGGGCCGCTGCCACGCTGTCACAGGGCTGGGTCAAGATGATTCCATGCCGCCGTCGATCCCGATCCAGCGGGCGCCAGGGAGCCCGGTTCCCGGGGCCGACTACCCCAGGGACTGGGACGAGTTCCTCGCCTTCTTCCCCGACGAGGACGCCTGCCTCGGTTACCTGGAGCGGCTGAGCTGGCCCGACGGGTTCGTCTGCGGCCGTTGCGGCGCTGCCGGCGAGCCGTGGCGCGGGTCGAGGCGGCGACTGGTCTGCCGTTCCTGCGGGCACGGCGGGACCGTGACCGCCGGCACCCTGTTCCAGGGCACGCGCACGCCCATGCCCGTGTGGTTCCGGGCGGCCTGGCGCGTCAGCACCGCCGAAGAGGGCGTCTCCGCCCGCCGCCTGCAGCGTGACCTCGGCCTCGGGAGCTACGAGACCGCCTGGGCGATCCTGCACCGGCTCCGCCGGGCGATGGTCAGGTCTGGGCGGCCGCGCCTGGAGGGCGTGGTCGAGGTCGGCCGCGGCTTCGTTCCCGCCGGCGCCGACCGCGCCGTGATCGCGGTCGCGGTCGAGGACCGCGGCGACGAGGCCGGTCGCGTCCGCATGCGGCGCCTCACCTCGGCCCGCGACTCCCAGCTCCAGCGGTTCGTGACCTGGGCGGTCGAGCCCGGCGCCACGGTCGTCTCCGAGCCCGCCGGAGGCGCGGGGTCAGCTGCGGGGTCGCCGCTGTCGCACCTGCGGGCGGTCCAGCGCTCGCTCGGCGACTGGCTGCTCCGTACCCACCAGGGCGCGACCACGCTCGACCAGCTCGACTGGTACCTGGACGAGTTCACCTTCCGGTTCAACCGGCGCTCGGCGCTCCACCGCGGGCTCCTCTTCTACCGCCTGCTCGAGGAGGCGCTGGTGACGCCGCCGCAGCCGTTGGGCGCGATGGCGGCTCCCTCCCGAGCCTCGCATCCCACCCGCGCCACGGGCGCCACAGGCGCCACGCGCGTCGCGCGGCCCGCGCGGGGCGCTCGGGCTGCTCTGCCCGCTCCGGCCGGGACGAGCCACCAGCCGCACCGCGGCGATCCCGCGACGGTCTGAGCAGCCCCCCGGCCCGGTGAGTAGCCCCACCGCGGCCTGCGTGGGCCACGGTGCCCGAACTTCCTCTTTCGCGAACTGCCGACACCTTCGCGCGGGTCCTGACGCTTCGCGTATTTCACTGGCGCAAGGCAGATAGGGCCGGCCCTCAGCAGGCGCTTCGGTCCTTGCTTGACTTCGCGCCTGTTTTGTTCGAACATATGTTTGGTCGAACAAATGTTCGAGTCCTGATCCGCCAGGTCGCCGGGTTCACGTGAAGGGGAAGCCGTGAACGCCACCACCGAACGCCGCCGGACCGGACTCCCGGCAGCGGCGTCCAGGATCTGGACCGGGCCGCCGAGGGAGCGCACCGTCGCCGGCCACATCCGCACCATCCTGGTGCGCTATCTGGTCCTCGCCGTGATCCTGCTCGGTGCGGTGGCGATCGCCAACCCGCACCGCCCCGACGACCCCGGCGGCCCGGCCGCCAAGCCATGGGACTACCAGCGCGAGTCCATCGACATCGAGGGCCGCGGTGTCCTCAATCTCTACTCGCGCCAGCTCATGCACGGCACCGCCTGGCTGGCCAAGGCCTCGATCGAGCGGCAGCGGGACGTCTACCGCCTCAACCTGTTCGACTTCCTGGTCGGCACGCGCACGGCCCAAGCGGTGACCTCGTGGCGCGCCTCGCATCGGCTCGCCCTCGAGGGCGCCACCGAGGCCGCCGTGGTCGCGCTGGTCATCTATGGGGTGATGCTGCGCCCGTCGCGGCGCACCTGGGCGCTCGCGCTCATGCTGGTGCTTGCGAGCACCATCCTGATCACCAAGCCGCAGGCGACCGCCCGGGTCGCGGCGGCACCCGGGGTCGCCGTCCCCAACGTGATGCTCAACGTTGTGGCCACGGTGGCGCCGAGCCAGCGGCTCAAGGCTGGCTCCCGGCCGGCCGAGACGCTCCAGGCGCTGTCCACCCAGTTCTGGGGCTCGTTCGTCGCCAACCCGCTGTCCCGGCTCCAGACGGGCACGGGCGTGCTCGCCGACGCCTCGCCCGGCGGCAAGGAGAGCGTGCTCGGGGTCCTGCGCAAGAACATCAGCAGCGTCAACGACTGGGCGATCGGCCGTCGGGGCCCCGAGCGCGCGTTCATCGCCACCTCCGCGCTCGGCTACGTGCTCCCGTTCACGATCGCGCTGGCCGTGCTCTCGATGCTCGCCACCTGCGCGCAGGCGCTGCTGTTCGTGCTCTGCCTCGCGGGGCTGGTGGTGCTGCCGTTCGCGATCGACGGCCCGCGCCGTCGCGGCGCGATCGTCCGCTACTGGCTGCTGCCGCTGGTTGCCTGCGTCGCGGTGTTGGCCGTCACCTCGCTCGGGTCGTTCACGGTGATGCGGATCGCCGAGGCGCTGCACCGCAGCGACGAATACATCGGCCTGCTGCTCGCCGGGTCCATCTGGCCCGTCGTCGTCGCCGCGCTGCTGGTGCGGCAGGCAATCCGTCGCCGGCGGGCCTGATCGGGCTCGCCGGCACCACTTGGGAGCTGATGAAATGCACGTTGAAGCCACCGCTGTTCGAGACACCAAGGTCATCGGCGCGCCCGTCCCCGGCCGGTGGTCCGCGCCGCCGTCCGACGCCGCCGTCAGGGCGGTGGCGCGGCTCGGGATGCTCCCGTTGCGCCTGCTCGCCACCAACAGGGGCCGCCGTCTCTCCCTCGCCGCGGTGCTGTCGCTCGGGATGGTCGGCACCGTGAGCCTTCTCTACGACCACGCCGACAGCCCGACCGCCGCGGTCAAGCCCCTGAACGCCCTCAACGTCGCGGCCGCCAAGCCGGCTCCCGCGCACGCCGCCGCCAAGCCGGCCGCCGGCGCAGCCCAGGAGTCGACCGCCGCGGCCGCGGCACGGCCCGCCAAGCGGCCCGAGGACGCCGCCGCGGCCTGGTACGCGCGGCGCGTCAGCGTCTCGCCCGACCGCGTCCACGCCCTCCAGCGCACCCGCGTCAGCGCCACCGTGACCAAGGTCATGGTGGTCGCCGAGGTCAGCGCGACCCGGATGTCCACCGCCATGGTCACCGTCAAGCGGTCCGGCGACGGCTGGAAGGTGCCGTGACCCGGAGGTTCAAGGTCAAGTGCACCACCGCGATCTGCGGACTCCTGGTGCTCGCCCTCCTCACCGGGAGGGCGAGCCCCGGCTTCCCGCTCCTCAAGGTGGGCAGCGCGGTCGGTCGGGCGATCCAGCAGACGCTCTCGCCGAAGCCCGCGAAGCCGGACGCCCCGGTGGTGGCCACTGTCGCGAGGGCGAGTGCGTTTGCGCTGTCGGATATCCCCCCCGACTACCTGGGCCTGTACATCACCAGCGCCAAACGCTGCCCAGCCCTCACCTGGCAACTCCTGGCCGGGATCGGCAAAGTCGAAACCAACCACGGCCGCACC
>JBEDUQ010000260.1:0-2482 GCA_040414855.1 Actinomycetota bacterium | reverse complement strand
AATCGGACAAGTGTCCAGGGCCGCTTAGGGCCTGAAACACCCGGTCGAGTACAGGGCCATGAACGGATCCTCGTTCCGCTTCCGCCTCGAGCGGGTTCGCGCTCTGCGCGAGCGTCGTGAAGACGCCGCGAAGGAAGAACTCGCCGGCGCGATGCTGCGCCACCGTCGGTGCGAGGAGGAGGTGCAGGCCGCGGCACAGCGCATCGCCACCGCCCGCGCCGCGCAGGTGGACGCAACCCGTCTGCCCTCGAGCGCCACTGACTTCATCGCCCACCAGGCGTACCTGGAGCGGGCCGAGCGCGCCCATCAGGCAACCCGGCAGAACCTCCAGCGCCAGGAGCTCGAGCTGGCCCAGCGTCGCGAGGCGCTGACCCAGGCCGCCCGCGAGCGCCAGGCGCTCGAGCGCCTGAAGGAGAACCGCCGCGCCGATCACGAGCGCGAGGTCGCCCGTCAGGAGGGGCTGATGCTCGACGAGATTGCCCTGAACGGCTACCGGAGGAACGCAGCGTGACGACTTCGATTGCGGCTGCCCTGCAGGCAGCGCCGGCCCCGAGCGCGGACGCGCTCGCTTCGGCCGCCACCGACGCCCCGGCCGCCGCCAGCGGTCCCCCGGGCGCCGGGAGCGCGCCGCCCGGCTTCGCCAGCGTGCTCGACGACCATGTGGCCCGGACCGCACTTGCGGAAGGCCAGAACAAGAGCGCCGGAGGATCGGCGCCGGCGGCGAAGGACGCCGCTCAGCCCTCGACCGACGCCGCCCAGACCGTGGCCCAGATGGTCGCGGCGGCTCTGAGCGCTTCCGCGCCGGTCGCGCAACCCGCCTCCACTACGGCCCCTGCCCCCGCCCCGGCCGCGCCCGCCCAGGACGCCTCGGCCGACGCGACTTCCAACCAGACCTCGAACAACCCGTCCACCCCCGTCGACCAGCTGATCGCCGCGGCCGCTGCCGCCGGCGTGACGCCCGCCGCCCAGGCGCCCGCCGCCCAGACGTCCGCGCCCGCGCCGACCAGCCCGGCGACCGCGGACACGACGTCGCAGACCACTCCGGCTCCGGCGACGAGCATCGCATCCACTCCGACCTCGACTTCTGCGCCGACGGCGCAGACCCGGGCCGCCGCCAACAACCCCGCGGCGTCCACCCTGACCGACACCCCCACCCTGACCGACACCCCCAACCCCAGCGAGAGCCCGGCGGCGACCGACGCTGCGCCGCCGGCGCTCTCCGCTTTCACCGCTCTGCCCAGCCAGCCCTCCCAGACCCCGCCGGCCACCCAGACTCAGCCGAGTCCGGCCAAAGCGACTTCGACCCCCCAGCCGACCGTGACCAACGCTCCCGCGACCCAGCCCGACACCGCCCCGCAGCCCGCCACTGCCCCGCAGCCGGCGGCCGGAGCCCAGCCGAGCACCCCGGGCCAGACCGCGCCGGCGCCACAGCCCCACCACGACGCGCAGGCCGCGCCGGAGGCCGCCTCGCAGACCACGCCGGCTGCGCAGCCGGCGGCCGGAACGCAGCCGACCGCGCAGCCGACCGCGCAGTCGACCGCCGACGCCACGACCGTCCAGTCCGCGGATCAATCGCAGGCGCAGTCGCAGTCTCAGTCACACGGACAGTCGGATTCACATTCGGAGCCGCAGCCCTCCCAGGCGCCGCAGGCCCAGGCGCAGCCGGAGACGCCAACCGTCGCCCCGACCGCCGCGCCGCAGAGCGCGCCGGCGATCCAGGCCGCCCAGGCCGCCCCGGCCGCGGTGCCCTCCCGCTATGGGGTCTCGCTCCAGCACGCGATCGACGCGGTGCGCACGACCATCGAGCTCGCCACGCGCCAGGGCGCCAGCCAGGCCAGGATCGAGCTCTCGCCGGCCTCGCTCGGCACGATCCGCATCCAGCTGCACCGCACCGACGAGGGCGTGACCGCGCATGTGCTGACCGACAGCGCCGCCACCGCCGACACGCTCTCGCAGGGCGGCGACGATCTGCGCCGATCGCTCCAGTCGGCCGGCATCAACCTGCTCAGCCTCGACATCGAGGCGCGTGGAGACGGCAACGCCCCGGCCGAGAACGGCGCACAGGATTCCGCAGGGCGCGGCCAGACCGGCACGCGCTCCAGCGAGATCGATGCGATCGGGGAGACCGACTCCGGCCAGGCCCAGACGATCAGCGCGGTGCTGCCCGAGGGCGCCCTCGTGAACGTGCTCGCCTGACACCCAAACCTAACGAGACAAGGACGACCTCGATGAGCATCACCACCCAGAGCACCACGGGCAACACGGTCGGCGCGACCACCACCACGGCCGCGAGCTCCGCCCAGAACAGCATGCCGATCAACCAGAACCAGTTTCTGCAGATGCTGATGGCAGAGCTCAAGAACCAGAACCCGATGAACCCGAACTCGAGTGACCCCATGCAGTTCGTCACCGAGCTCGCGCAGTTCACCTCGGTCGAGCAGCAGACGTACACGGCGGAGTCCACTCAGACGATGGCCTCGGG
>JBEDUQ010000259.1:0-2253 GCA_040414855.1 Actinomycetota bacterium | reverse complement strand
CTCTCCCTCTCCGCAGGCCAGGGCCGGTGCGCTGGCCTTGGACCGCGAAATATATTTGATCTGATCACCGCTGCGGGCTTCTTCTGATCTCCACCTCGAGCAGTTCGCCAACCTCGGCGCGCTGGCCGGAACACACCGCGAGCGTGGTCGTCGCGTACTGGATGACCGCCGGACCGTCGACCGCCTCGCCCGCTTCCAGGTCCTCGCCTCGGTAGACCGGCGTGGACACGAACTCGGCGAGCAGCGGGTCATAGACGCTGCGCTCACCGAGCGCGGCCACGCCACCGCCGCCGCGCCGGGCCGATCGGCGCAGCGCCGGGCGGCGCAGGGTCCCGCGTGCGAGCACGACGAACGTGACCAGTTCGAACCCGGCCGCCTCGGGGACCGCGGTCTCTCCGTAGCGGTGCGCGTAGATGCTCAGGAAGTCGGCGATGAGCCGCTCGGGTGAGCCGGAGTAATCGACCTCGAGCGCCTTGGTCTGCCGGGTGAAGCGGACCTCGACCACGCGGGTCAGCGACTGGCGCTCGGGCGGCACCCCCTGTCCTCCGAGCTGATCACGCGCACTGCGCTCGAGCTCCGAGAAGATCGACTCGAGCTCGGCGGGATCAACGTCGGCGCCCACAGACGCGCGGGCGACCCGCAGGGGCGAGCTCAGCGCGGTCCGCAGCGCGATGTCCGACGACGCGGCGCCGAGCGCGGAGTGCACAGACTGGGTCGCCGGCACGAGCACCGCGTCGACCAGTTCGAGCGCGAACGCGGGGGCGTGGGAGGGGCCGGCGCCGCCGTAGGCGTACAGGGTGAACTCGCGCGGGTCGTGACCGCGCTCGAGCGTGACCGTCCGCAGCAGATCGCCCATCCGCCCGTCGACGATCCGCTTGATTCCGGCCGCGGCCTCCGTCACCGAGATCCCCAGCGGGTCGGCCACGTGTCTGCGTACCGCCTCCCGCGCCGCGTCCACATCGAGGGTCATCCGGCCACCCAGGAAGGCGTCCGGATCGAGGATCCCGAGCAGCAGGTCGGCGTCGGTCACCGTGGGCAGCTCGCCGCCGGCGCCGTAGCAGGCCGGCCCGGGCACCGCGCCCGCGCTCTGCGGCCCGACGCGAAGGTAGCCGCCGTCCTCCACGCGTGCCACGGAGCCCCCGCCGGCGCCGATCGCGCTGACGTCGACCATCGGGAGCAGCAGGTGGTACTTGCCGATCTCGGTCTCGACCCGGCCGAGCGCCAGCCCGTCCACGATCATCCCCACGTCGGTCGAGGTCCCGCCCATGTCGAACGTGATCACGTTGCGATGACCGAGGGCCTGGCCGAGGAAATGCGACGCGGTGACGCCGCCCGACGGGCCCGAGAGCAGCAGGCGGGCCGGGGCCCGGCCGGCCTCGGCGGCGGTCATCACGCTGCCGCCCGAGTCGAGCAGGAGCAGGTTGGCAGCGCCCAGCCGCTGCTCGAGCGCGTCGGTGTAGCGCTTGATCGGCGGCCCCAGGTAGGCGTTGACCAGCGTCGTGGCGGTGCGCTCGTACTCGCCCAACCGCGGCGTCAGCGCGCTCGAGACGGAAACGTAGACCTCGGGCAGCTCGGCGGCCAGGATCTCCGCCGCCCGGCGCTCGTGTGCGGGGTTCTGGAACGACCACAAAAAGCAGATCGCCACCGCCTCCACGCCGGCCGCCCGGATCTCGGCCGCCGCGCTAACCACGTCCTCCTCGCGCAGCGGCGCCATCACGTCCCCGCGGTAGTCGATCCGCTCACGGATCCCGAACACGAGCTCGCGCGGGGCCAGCGGCTCGGGGACTCGGCGCAGTGAGTAGTCGGTGAGCTCGGTGGGGGACAGGCCGGCGGTCATCCCGAGCTGGCGCTGCATGAAGATCGTGTCCTCGAATCCCCGCGTGGTCAGCAGCGCGGCCCGGGCGCCTCGCCGCTCGAGGAACGCGTTGGTGGCGGCGGTGGTCCCATGGGCGATCCGCTCGACCTCGCCCAGGAAGGCGTCGAGGCCATCATCGCCGCCGGCCGCGCCATCGCCCGCACCACCGCCCGTGCCTGCGGCGGCGGCCGCTGCCTCGCGGAGGTTGGCCTCGAGTCCGTTCAGCAGCGCACCCGGCGTGGTCGGGCTCTTGTAGCTCGCCACCGTGCCGTCGGCATCGATCACCACGGTGTCGGTGAACGTGCCGCCGATATCGATGCCCACCACGAAAGTCGTGACCGCCCTCCTCTTCTTAGTCGCCGTCCGGCATCATTTATCAAATGTCAACGTCACGCGGT
>JBEDUQ010000258.1:0-3857 GCA_040414855.1 Actinomycetota bacterium | reverse complement strand
TGGTGCCGGAGGAGGGGCTCGAACCCTCACGCCCTTGCGGGCCCAACGCTTTTAAGGCGCGGCTGTCTGCCGATTCCAGCACTCCGGCGGTGGCGGGCGGGCTCTCCGTTTGTCGGTAACCCACGTCTGGAGAGGCTACGACATGACTGGTCGGTTGGGCGACGGTGAGGAGCGCCGGGGCGCCTCTGTGCCCATTTGAAGCGATCCCCCGACCTCGGTCCCGACCCGACCGACGACCCCGGTCCCGACTCGACTTACGACCTACGGCCGGCGGGCGTGGGTGCGGCCGCCCGGGTCGGTGTCGACGTCGGCGTCCACGGGGTCGGCGTCTGCGGCGCTGCGCTCGTGCCGGCCCTGGACGCGGCCGTACTTTGTCCAGCGGCGGTAGAGCCACCAGCCGATGGCGACCGCCAGGACCGCGGCGACCATGTAGCTGACCGGCCGCATGTAGCGCTCGACCACGTCCCACTGGCCACCGAGCGCGTAGCCGACGGCGGTCAGCGCGAACGTCCATGGCAGACAGCCGAGCACGGTGTAGATCGAAAAGCGCCAGAAGCGCATCTGGGCGATCCCGGCCGGCAGGCTGATGAAGGTCCGCACCACCGGCAGCAGCCGCGACACCAGCACGGCCACCTGCCCGTGCCGGTCGAACCAGACCTCGGCCCGGTCCAGCTCGTGTTCTCGTAAGAAGATGTAGCGACCCCAGCGCTCGATCAGCGGTCGCCCGCCGCGGTAGCCGACGCCCCAGGCGATCCACGACCCGACCAGGTTCCCGGCGGTGCCGACCAGCGCGACCAGCACGAAGTTCAGGTGCTCGCCCTCCTGGCCCAGGCTGGCAAGGAACGCGGCGTTGGCGAGCGCGCCTCCGAACAGCATGGTGACCTCGCTCGGCACCGGGATACAGGCGGACTCGAGCACCATCAACACGAACACGGCGAAATACCCGTACCGCAGCACGTAGTCGGTGATCAGGTGCTCCATCGGCTCTCCTGTGCGGGCCCGTTTCGATACCCGGTGCAATGCCCGAGAGCCGGCATGCTATCTGGTTCCACCGGTCTTTGTGGGTGCGGCGGCGAAGCTGTGGACGAAGCTCAGCGGCTCCAGTGGCTCTCGCCGAGCAGGTAGGCGGTGGCAAGGCTGTCGAGGTCCGCCTCGATCGGCTCGCCCTCGCCCGGCCGCTCGACCACCACCGAGATCGTCCGCGCCGCGTACAGCGGCAGGGTGGCGTCGCTCCCGGCGGCGTCGGTGAGCCGGATCTTCTCGTCCGGGTTGGTGCCGACCCCGCTGTCGGCGGCGACGCCGCTGTCGGCGGTCACCGTGTACCGCGCACGCGGCTCGATCGGCGCGGCGCGGAACATGCGCAGCAGGTCGTGGTCCTCGTTCTCGAAGCGGAGGATCCGCACCGCGCTGCCGTTGGGGACGCTGGTGAGCGGCACGCCGGGCTCGCGGGGGAAGTCGCCGATTGGGTGGCCGTGCGGGCAGGTCTGGACCTCGCCGATCATCTCCAGCATGCGGCCCTCGAGCTTGGGCGTGACGCTCATCTCGAAGGTCTCGGCCTCCTCGTGGACCTCGTCCCACGGCACGCCCATGACCTTGACCAGGAACGCCTCGACCAGCCGGTGGCGCTTGACGACGGCCTTGGCGACCTCCTCGCCGTGCGCGGTCAGCGCGATCCGCTTGCCCGGGCCGCGGCTCACCAGGCCCTCCTTGCCGAGCCGGCTGACCATCTCGGTCACGCTTGGCGGCGAGACCTTCATCGCCCGGGACAGGTTGATGGGCGTGCGCTCGATACCGGCCTCGCCAAGCCAGTACAGCGACTCGAGGTACTCCTGCATCCCGGAACTCAAGCTCATGGGCTTATGGTAAGGCTCTGGCGCAAGCGCGCACGGCCGAATTGCACTGCCTGCGGGGAAGACATCGGCTCGTCCCGTCGCCCGATGCTCAGCCGGTCACGACCACCTTGCCGGTCATGTTGGCGTGCAGGGAGCAGTGGAACTCGTAGCTGCCGGCCTTGTCGAAGCGGTGGGTGAAGGTGCCGCTCTTCATGGTCGGCGAACTGAAGCCGTCGCCTTTGACGTCGTGGGGGACGGCGCCGTCCTCGAAGCTCCAGGTGACGGTGGTGCCCGGCTTGACCTGGATCGCCTGTGGCTGGAACTGGACGTCGCGGGCGTGGACCTCGGTGGCGTCGACCGGCGGCGAGTTCGACGCCGTGTCGGACCCGCTCGACTGGCAGGCCGCCAGGCCGATCGTGAACGCGAGCACTATCGTCGCGGCCAGGTATCGCATGGATGTTCGCATGGCGGCAGTCTCCCAGAGGTCCGCCGATCGCGCCTCCGCTACGCCCCGCGAGGCCTCCGCTACTCGGTCCGGTCGCTGGCCTCGACGGCGACCGCCCAGCCGGCGGCGGGGTCGGCGACCGCGAGCCGGAGGTTCCAGCCGATCGAGGCCATGCCGTCGTCCCACGTCAGCCAGGTGAGCCGCCGGAGCGCGCGGCCCAGCTGCTCGGGCTCGGCCGGCCACTCGGTCCTGGCCAGGGCCGACGCGGCCCACCAGGCGTCGAAGCGGCCGAGCGCGGCCCCCCTCCGCACGCCGTAGGCGCCGCCGCTGGCGGCCGCCCAGGACATCCGCGCCATCGCGCCCGCAACGTCGATGTGGCCGAGCCGGTGCTCGAGGTGCCCCAGGGTCGCCACCGCCTCGGCGGGGCCGCCCCGGACCGCCACGGCCCGGGCCGCGCCGTTGGACTCGCTGGTCCAGACCTCGACCAGGTCGGTGAGCGCGCGGACCGCCTCCGGCCAGGCCAGCTCGGGCGCGCGCTCCGCGGTAGAGTCGACCATCTCGACCGGGTCCTCCGCCGGGTCCGGCACCTCAACCTCGGTCGCGCGATAGGTCGGCAGCGGGTATTCGGGCTCCCAGGGCGCCAGGTTCAGCGGCAGCTCCAGGACCTCGGGGTGGGTGCCGTCGCGACCGCGCAGGTCCTCGCCACGCAGCACCCGCTCCTGCGCCAGGGTCCCGGCCACGCCCGGCTCGTCCAGGTACGGGCCAAGCTCGTCCCAGCTGTGGGTGGCGCCGGCGACCTCGGTGAGCGGGCCGAGCGCGAAGCGGCCGACCCCCGGCCGCAGCACCCGCGCCGCCTCGGGGCCGGGCGCCTCCAGCGCGATCCGGTACTCGACATAGGTGGTCACCGGCCACAGCGGCTTGCCGCGCTCGACGGCGTCCTCGAGCAGCGAGCGGAGCCGCAGCATCCCCTCCCAGTCGCGGTCGGCGCAGAGCCCGTCGACGGCGCGCAGCAATGGCGCCGGGTCGGCGCTCTCGACCAGCTCGGCGAGACGGTCGCTCAGCAACGCGGTGGCTCCTTCTCCGGCGACCTCCCGACGGTCGCGAGAGCCACATGTTGCCATCTGGGCGGCCGCGGGGGTCGGGCCGCCGCGCTAGGATCGCGAGCGGGATGGACTCGCGGCCGAGCACGACCGAGGGCGCCGCCGGGGGATTCAGCCGGCGGCTGCTCGACCTCGGCCGCCCCTACGTCGAGCGCCAGCTCGATCACCCGACAGTCCGCGGCATCGCCGACGGCACCCTGGACGAGTCGCGGTTCCGGTCATGGCTGGCCCAGGACTACCTGTTCCTGCTCGACTACGTCCGGCTGTTCGCGCTGGCCGCGGCGCGCGCCCCCGACGCCGAGACGCTCGGCCGGCTGGTCGACCTGGCCCACTCGACGCTGCACGAGGAGCTTTCGCTGCACCGCGAGTACGCCGCCGGGTTCGGGCTCACCGAGGCCGACCTGGAGGCGACGGTCAAGTCGCGGACCTGCGCCGCCTACACCGACTTCCTGCTGCGGACGGCGGCGACCGGCGAGTTCG
>JBEDUQ010000257.1:0-17781 GCA_040414855.1 Actinomycetota bacterium | reverse complement strand
TCGGTGGCGTTGTTGAAGGCCGCGTCGAGCCGCCCGAAGGCGTCGAGCGTCCGCCGCACGGTCCCCTCCATCGAGTCCGGGTCGGCGACGTCGGTCTGGACCGCGATCGCCTTGCCGCCCTCGGCGGCGATCCGCTCGGCGACCTCGTCCAGTGCCTTCTGGTCGCGGGCGGCGAGCGTCACCGCGGCGCCCGCCCGCGCGAACGCCTGGGCGGTGACCGCACCGATGCCGCGGCTCGCGCCGGCGACCAGCGCGACCTTGCCGGCAAGCGGCTGTGCATCCATGGTTCCGATCGAGGTCATTGGTGCTCTCCTTTCGCTTCTTTCGCCTCGGCCGGCGGCGGTTGGGTCTCGTCGCCCGGCGTGGGCATCGAGGCCAGCTCGTCGAAGGTCATCGCCGGCCCCTCCAGGGCGGCGGGGATCGCGCCGGACCGCAGCCCGTCGAGCAGCAGGTCGAGATGGCGGTGCGCCAGCTCGTTGTCCAGCTCGCGGGGGAACGGTCCGGGCAGCGGCCGCGCCAGCCGGACCAGCAGCAGCCCGACGTCCCCGTTGGCGACGTCGAGTCGCAGCGACCCGTCCGCGCGGGCTCCCTCGATGATCTGGTCGATCCGCTCGACCGAGCGGGCGCGAGCGGCCAGCAGCTCCGGGTCCTGGGCGATCTGGAGCCGCCCGACCAGCTCTGGCATGACCGCCGCGATCCGCAGGTCGAGTGCGCGGTGCATGTAGCGGGCCAGCGCAGCGAAGGCGTCCGGCTCCTCGGCGAGCGCCGCGGCGGCCTCGTCGGCGGAGCGGCGCATGACGTCGAGCGCGACCTGGCGGAGCAGCGCCGGGCGGTCGGGGAAGCGGCGGTAGAGCGTCGCGATGCCGACTCCGGCGCGTCGCGCCACGTCCTCGAGCGGGGCGCCGGCGCCGTCCTCCACGAAGACGTCCCTGGCCGCCGCCAGCAGCCGGTCGCGGTTGCGGCGGGCGTCCGCTCGCATTCGCGGGCCCCCGGCGCTGCCGCGATCGTCGCCGTCGGCGCCGTTCCCGCCGCCGCGTTCGAGGGTCACCTGGCCTCCCGTCAGTCACGGTCCTGGGCATATCCGGAGGGATTTCCTCCGGATCACCGCCACTCTACACCAGAAACGGAGAGGCCGCCTCCGTTACGGGCCGAAGGCGACCTCTGAAGGCGACCTCTGAAGGGGGGAGGGAGGCTCAGTCCCGCGGCGAGCCGGCGATCTCGGCCAGGAACCCGGCCAGCGCGCGCATCGCGTGGGCGTGGGTCATAGAGCCGTAGCTCACCCGCGCCACCCCGAGCTCGGCGAGCCGGGCGACCGGCGGCGCCTGGGGCAGCGCCATCACGTTGACCGGACCGCCCACGGCGGAGGTGAGCTCGGCGATGGCGTCCTCGGCCCAGAGCACGATCGGGAAGACGCAGTCCGCACCCGCCGCCAGGTAGGCGCGCCCGCGGGCGATGCCGTCGTCGAGCACCTCACGGGTGGGCGGGGCGGAGCGGCCGGCGAGGAAGACGTCGACCCTCGCGTTGATCACCAAGCCGTAGCCGCGCGCGTCGGCGGCATCGCGGACCGCCCGCAGCCACGTTGCCTGGCGGGTCACCTCGGCGAGCCCGCCGGCAACGTGGTCGGTGTCCTCCAGGTTGCAGCCGGCGGCGCCGGCGGCCAGCAGCGAGTCGACCAGCTCGGCCGGCGCCATCCCGTAGCCCGCTTCGGCGTCGACGGTGACCGGCACCTCGACCGAGCGGGCGATCCGCCCCGCCGCCGCCAGCATCACGGCCGCGGGCGCGCCCTGATGGTCGGGGTAGCCGAGGCTCGACGCCACCGCGGCGCTGGAGGTCGCCACCACCGGGAAGCCGGCCGCCACCACCGCATGCGCCGAGGCCACGTCCCAGGCGTTAGGGAGCACCAGCGGCGTTCCCGGCCGGTGCAGCGACCGCAACAGGTCGCATCGCTGTTGGAGTCCGAGCTGACCGTTCATCGCGGCCTCCATTTTGAACCTCGGCGGGTGGGGGAGCGAGCCCTCTCGCCGGGAGCGGCCAATGGGGGCGCCAATACCCAAGTAGCGCGACCGGTGTAACCGTCCCAGAAAATCAGCGCGAAAAACGGCGGGAATTCCGAGGGATTGGATTGCGACTCGCCCGGGAACGCTCTGGGACAGGCGAGTCAACCTCCCCCGCGCAGTGGGCGCGAAGGTTGGCTCGGAGGAGGACCGAATGATCATTCTCGGCTTGATCCTGCTCGTGATCGGCCTGATTGCACACATCGGCATCCTGTGGACGATCGGCATAATCCTGCTGATCATCGGCGCCGTGCTCTGGATTCTCGGCTCGATGGGGCGCGCGGTTGGTGGTCGCCGGCATTACTGGTAGGCGCGGCGGCGGCAGTCGTCGTCCGGCGTAGGAGGTAGTGGTGCGCATCGGAAGTCTTCTGGTGATCATCTGGCTGCTGATCGGCGTCGTCGCGGCGGCCCAGCGCGACTACTTCTCAGGATCGGACGCCACCTGCGCGAAGGCCGGCACGATCGTGGCGACCATCGCCGTCGGGCCGCTCAATTACGTGGGCGTGAACCCGAAGATCAAGTGCCAGACGCCCGAGCCGTCGAAGTAGCGGTGCGCTCGCCAGGGCCGGCCTCGGACCGACGATGGTCCGGGGCCGGTCGTGGTCTCGGGGGCCCGGCGCGGGCGCGCCTGAACCCGTCGCCGCGCGCCTGAACCCCGCCGCCCGGGCTTTCACCGGGCGGAACCCTCAGGGACCCCGCGGGGAAGCGAGCTATCATCCGGCCGATGGGCGCGCTCTCGCTGCTGGTCCGCAACGCGCGGGTGGTCACCATGGACCCCGACCGCCGGGTGCTCGCGCCCGGCTACGTCGCCGTCCGCGACGACCGCATCGTCGAGGTCGGCCCTTCAGACCAGTGCCGTCACGACCGCGCGGAGCGGGTGATCGATGCCTCCGGCATGGCCGTGCTCCCCGGCTTCGTCAACGCCCACACGCACGCCATCCACATCCTCATGCGCGGCGGGCTGTCCGACGACCGGGGGCTGTACGACTGGCTCTTCAATGTCGTGCTGCCCGGCCTGCGGGCGTACCGCCGCGAGGACGTCGAGCTGGCGGCGAGGCTCTACTGCCTGGAGGCGCTGCGGTCCGGGGTGACCACCTTCGTCGACAACGTGGAGGCGCCGGCGAAGCTCTGGGACAAGCTCGCCGACGCGGCCATCGGGGTCTACCGCGACGCCGGCCTGCGGGTGATGTTCGCGCGGATGTTCTACGACCAGACCCCCGCCGACCTGGTCCCGGTGATCGAGGCGATCGAGGCCAGGGAGCCCGGCGTAGTCCACGACACCGGCGGGCTGGAGAGCGCGGCGGAGGCGCTGGCGGCGATCGAGCGGTTGATGCGGCGCCACCACGGCAGCGGCGACGGCCGCATCCAGGTCTGGCCGTCGCCCGGCGTCGCCAGGTTCTGCACCAGGGAGGGGCTGCTCGGCGCGCGGGGCCTCGCCCGCCGTTTCGGCACCATGCTCACCCTGCACCTGGCCGAGTCGCCCTTCGACCGCTATCAGGAGGGCGTCCCGAGCGTCCAGTACCTCGGTTCGATCGGGTTCCTCGGGCCTGACGTCCTTGCCGGGCACTGTGTCCAGATCGACGCCAACGACATCCGGGTCCTCAAGGCCTTCGACGTCAAGGTGGCCAACAACGCCGTCAGCAACCAGTTCCTCGGCTCCGGGATCGCGCCCGTCGCCGAGCTGCTGGCGGCCGGGGTGACCGTCGGGCTCGGCACTGACGACGGCAACTGCAACTCGAGCGTCAACATGGTCGCCGACATGAAGGTCGCGGCGCTCGCCCAGAAGGGCCGCTACCGGGACGCCGGGGCGATCACCGCCGAGAAGGTCCTGGAGATGGCCACCATCGACGGCGCCAGGGCGGTCGGGCTCGAGCGCGAGATCGGCTCGCTCGAGCCCGGCAAGAAGGCGGACCTGGTGCTGGTCGACCTGACCGCCGCCAACATGGTGCCGTGCCACAGCGTGGCCTCCGCCCTGGTCTACCAGGCCTCGGGCACCGAGGTCGACACGGTGGTGGTCGACGGCAGGATCCTCATGGAAGGGCGGAGGCAGGCCGGGCTGGTCCCCGACGCCGAGCGCGAGCTGCTCGCCGCCGCGCAGGCCGCCTCCGAGCGGATCGCGATGGACGCGCGCCTGCGGGATTTCCCCGACCGCGGCTGGCCGTCGGCGCGGGCTGTCTAGACATTTCGCCTCGTAGAAGACGCTTCCGGCAACCGGGTGACGATGCTAGCCTGAGCCGCCCGGACCAGGGCATCGCCGAGCTCCCCCTTCACGTCGCGTCCCAGGAGGCGTGCCGATGGCCCAAGCAGGAGTCCCGCCGGTCGACGCTACCGCGGGAGCACCGCTCGACCTCGAGGTCCGCTCGATCGACTACGTGCCCAGGAGCGAGCGCCACGGCAAGCCATGGCACCTCGGGGCGGTCTGGTTCGTCGGCAACGCCGAGCTGGTCAGCTTCGCGACCGGCCCGATCGGCATCAGCCTCGGCCTGAACTTCGCGTGGACCGCGGTCGCGATCGTGCTCGGCACACTGCTCGGCACCCTGTTCATGGCCTTCCACTCGGCGCAGGGCCCCAAGCTCGGCCTGTCGCAGATGATCCAGTCGCGGGCCCAGTTCGGCTATCTCGGGGCGCTGCTGCCGATCGTCGCGGTGCTGTTCGTGACCATCGGCTACGGCGTGTTCGACACCGTGCTCGGCGGCGAGGTCTTCAACGCCACCATCCGGACCAGCAACAAGGTCTCCTACGTGCTGTTCGCGGTGCTCGCGCTGATCCTGGGCGCCATCGGCTACAAGCTGATCCACCGCTTCAGCCGCTGGGCCTCGGTGCTGTACATCGTCAACTTCGGTCTGTTCACGGTGCTCGCGATCGCCAACATCGACCTCCCGTCCGGGCAGTACAGCCTCGGCGGCGGAAGCTTCCAGTCGGGGCCGTTCCTGATCGTGCTCGGCGTGCTGATGAGCTACAACCTCACCTGGGCGCCGTACGTCTCGGACTACTCGCGCTACCTCCCCGCCAACAGCCCGACCAGCTCGACCTTCCACTGGACCTTCTGGGGCGCGGCCATCGGCACCACCTGGCCGGCGACCGTCGGCGCGCTGGTCGGCGCCGCCCACCCCGACCTGTCGGTGGTGGCCGGGGTCAAGGAGGTCGCGGACTCGCTGTTCCAGGGCTGGGGCGCCTGGACCCTGATCCTGATGGCGCCGACCCTGATCGCCGCGGCCACGCTCGGCATCTACACCGCCAGCCTCTCGGCGCTCGCCGCGGTCGACGTCGGCAAGCGGATCAAGTCCGGCCTCAACACCCGGATGGTCGCGGTGGTCTGCGTCGCGGTGGTGATGCTGGGCGTCGCCGTGCTCATCCCCGAGGACTTCCTGTCCAGCTACAACGCCTTCCTGACGCTGGCGCTCTACTTCCTGATCCCGTGGACGGCGGTCAACCTGGTCGACTTCTTCCTGGTCCGCAAGGGCCAGTACGCGATCAAGGAGATCTTCAACCCCAACGGGATCTACGGCCGCTGGGGCTGGCGCGGGCTGGTGGCGTACCTGGTCGGGCTCGCGGTGATGATCCCGTTCTTCAGTACCACCCTCTTCACCGGCCCGGTCGCCAGCCGGATCGGCGGCGGCGACCTGTCGCCGTTCATCGGCTTCCCGGTGGCGTCGGTCCTCTACTACCTCTTCTCGCGGAACCTCGACGTCGACGCCGAGTCCCGGCTGGCCGACCAGCAGATCCAGGAGTTGGAGCGGGAGGCGCGGCTGGACCCGCTCGCCAGCTGACGGGCCTGGCCGGGTTGGCACCCGTCGCGGTCGTCGAGAGGAGAGCACGATGACGATCCCCCAGACGCCGTCCACGGCCGCGCACCCGCTGCCACGCGACTGCACCTTCACCGAGTCGGACTGGCGCATCCTGGCCGACTACTGGCACCCGGTCGCCTTCAGCCACGACCTCGGCGACACGCCCATCCGGGCCAGGCTGCTGGACGTCGACCTGATCGTCTACCGGACCTCCAAGGGCCTGATGGTCGCGCGCAACATCTGCCTGCACCGCGGCTCGGAGCTGACCCAGGGCACGCTGGAGGGCGACGAGCTGGTCTGCGCCTACCACGGCTGGCGCTACGGGCCGGACGGCCAGTGCGTCCGGATCCCGGCGCAGCCGGAGAGCCGGCGCATCTCGCCGACGATCCGGCTGATGAGCTACCCGGTCCAGGAGCGATACGGGCTGGTGTGGACCTGCCTCTCGGGCGAGCCCCGGCGCGGGCTCCCCGACTTCCCCGAGGCCGAGGACCCGGGGTACCGCTGGCTCAACCTGCCGCCCCTGGACTGGAACACCTCGGCGGCACGGCAGGTCGACAACTTCCTCGACGTGAGCCACTTCCCGTTCGTGCACCGCAACACCTTCGGCAACGCGGCCGAGCCGGAGATCCCCGAGATCCCGGTCCAGCTGACCGAGTACGGGCTCACCTACGACTACAACTTCAACGCCAACAACCCCGCCGAGCTCTCGCCGATGGCCGGCGCGGACACGCTGGTCTGGGAGACCAGCTACCACGTGACCATGCCGTTCGCGGTGCGGCTGTGGGAGCGCATCCCCGACAAGGGCGACGACGCCATCCACGTGGTCTTCAACGTCGCCTCGCCGGTCTCGACCCGCAAGGTGCGCGCCTTCTTCTTCGTCTGCCGCAACTTCGACTTCGACGTGCCCGCCCACGAGATCATGGACTGGGAGGGCAAGGTCATGAACGAGGACAAGGAGATCGTCGAGGGCCAGCGCCCCGAGGAGCTGCCGCTCGACCTCGCCGCCGAGCTGCACGTGCAGTCCGACCGGATGACCATCGCCTACCGCAGGCAGCTCGCCGAGCTCGGCCTCGGCTCCGACTACAGCGCCTGACCGCCTCCGGGCTGCTCCGCGCGGTCGCGGTGCTCGCCGCGGCCGGCGGACTGACGGCGGCGCAGCGCCGCGAGCACCTTCTCGGGGGTGAGCGGCAGGCTGGTGACCGGGGCGCCGATCGCGTCGTGGACCGCGTTGGCGATCGCCGCGGCCGCCGGGGTCACGCCGCTCTCGCCGATGCCCTTGTTGTGGAGCGGGTGGGTGGGATCGTCGCTGACCAGCGCGTGCAGCTTGGCCTCGATCATCGGGACCTCGGGCGCGGTCGGCACCTGGTAGTCGACCATGCTCGGGTTCAGCATCGTGCCGGAGGGGTCGAACAGCAGCTCCTCGCCGAGCGCGTAGCCGATGCCCTGGGCGATCCCGCCCTGGACCTGCCCCTTGAGCAGGTCGGGGTGGAGCACCTGCCCGGCGTCCTCGGCCGACGACCAGTCGAGCACGGTGACCTTGCCGGTCGCCGGGTCGACCTCGACGAACGCGATCGTGGCCGAGCAGCTGTAGTTGGCCGCGAAGTTCCCGTAGCCGTTGCGGTCGGGGACCTCGGACGGGGTGTCGTAGCTGGCGGTCGCGACCAGCGCGGCGGTCTCGTCGCCGGGCGGCAGCGACTTGCGGTCGTTGTAGACCAGCGAGACCAGCTCGTCGACGCCCATGCCCCGCCTGGTGCCCGTGACCACCACCCGGCGGTCCTCGACCACGAGGTCCTCGGGGTCGGCCTCGAGGTTGTGCGCCGCCACCCTGACCAGCCGCTCGCGCAGCTCCGAGCAGGCGCGGTGGAGCGCGCTGGCCTGGACCACCGAGGTGCGGCTGCCGAAGGTGCCGAGCCCGAAGGGGGAGCGGTTGGTGTCGCCGCGGATCAGCGAGACCCTGGCCGGGTCGACGCCGAGCAGGTCGGCGGTGACCTGGGTGAACAGGGTCGCGTGCCCCTGGCCGGAGTCGGCCGCGTCGGTGGCGATCACGGTGCTGCCGTCGGCGTGCAGGGTCACGGTGACCGAGCCGAGGTCGGAGTCCCAGTCCTCGAGCCAGCGGCAGCCGCCGCCCCACTCGATCATGTTGGCGATGCCGATGCCCTGGTAGGGCCGCTTGCCGGCGCGGAGCCGGTCGAGGTCGATCGACTCTGCCGCGACCCGCATGGCGGTCTCGATCGGCAGCGTTTCGAGCCGCAGGCCGTTGGCGGTCCTGGCCGGCAGGTCCGCCTCGCGAATGACGTTGCGCCGCCGCAGCTCGAACGGGTCCATCTCCAGCGCCCTGGCGGCGATGTCCAGCATGACCTCGCGGGCGAAGGTCGCCTGCGGGTTGCCGAAGCCGCGGAAGGCGCTGGACGGCGGCTTGTTCGTGTAGACGCAGACGCCTTCGATGTCGAGCGCCGGCGTGCGGTAGGGACCGACCGTCACCCACTCGGACAGCGCCAGCACCGAGGGGCCGAGCCCGGAGTAGGCGCCGACGTCCTGGACGATCCGCTCGCGCCAGCCGAGCACGGTGCCGTCACGGCGCAGGGCGATCTCGGCGTCGCGGATCTGTGGGTTGCGGCTGACGGTGGCCGCGAACTCCTCGGTCCGGGTCAGCACGAAGCGGACCGGCCGCCCGAGGCGCTTCGAGCCCAGCAGCGCCATGGTCTCGTGGGTGTGCAGCCCCTCCTTGTGCCCGAAGGCGCCGCCGACGAACGGCTTGACCACCCGGACGCCGCCCTGCGGCAGCCCGAGGACGTGCGCGGCCACGTTGCGGACCACATGCGGCTGCTGGGTCGAGGTCCACAGGGTGGGGCCGTCGAGCGGGTCCCAGGAGGCGACCGCCGCGTGGGTCTCCATCGGCATCGCGTGCGCCTTGCTGGTCCGAAGGCGCTCCGACAGCACCAGGTCGGCCGAGGCGAACGCGGCCTCGACGTCGCCGGCCCTGGTGGCCTGGCGCCAGCAGACGTTTCCGTCGACGCCCTCGATGCCCTCGTGCAGCAGGGGAGCGTCCGGGCGCAGGGCGGCCTCGGGGTCCAGCAGCACCGGCAGCTCGTCGTACTCCACCTGGACCAGCTCGATCGCCCGCTCGGCGATCTCCTCGGACTCGGCGATCACCGCCGCAACCGGCTCGCCCGCGTAGCGGACCTTGTCCCGGGCCAACAGCGGCATGTCCAGGATCGGCCCGGTCGACACCAGCGGCAGCCCGGCGACGTCGTCGGGGACGATCACGTCGAGCACGCCCTCCAGCGCCAGCGCCTCGGAGGCGTCGACCGAGACGACCCTCGCGTGCGCGAACGGGCTCCGCACGATCCGGCCGTGCGCCAGCCCAGGCGGCGCCAGGTCCACCGTGTACTTCGCCTGCCCGGTGACCAGCGCGACCCCGTCCACGTTCGGGATCGACCGCCCGAGCAGCCGCCCGTCGACAGCGGGGGAGACCTCAGCCGGCATCCGCGCCACCCCGAGCTTTGGCGTCCAGCAGGGAGGCCACGATCCTCACGTAGCCGGTGCAGCGGCAGATGTTGCCGACCAGCGCCTCGCGGGCGGCGTCCTCGTCGAGCTCGGGCTCCTCCTCGATGATCGCCGCCATGGTCATCGCGAAGCCCGGGGTGCAGAAGCCGCACTGGAACCCGAAGTTGTCGATCAGCGCCTGCTGGACCGGGTGGAGCCCGCCACCCTCGGGCGCGAGCCCCTCGATGGTGGTCACCGCATGGCCGTCGGCCTCCACCGCCAGCACCAGACAGGACTTGACCACCTGGCCGTCCAGGTGCAGCGAGCAGCTCCCGCACATGCCGTCCTCGCAGGCGCCCTTGGTGCCGGTCAGCCCGAGCTGGTCGCGGACGAAGTCGCGCAGCAGCCGCCGCGAGGCGACCGTGGCGGTGCGAGGGCGGCCGTTGACCTCGATGCGGATCTGGTGCTCGGACATCGTCAGGCCGCCGTTCCCGCCGTGGCGGCCGTGGCGGCAGCGTCGGCCACGGTCTTCCTTACCAGGTCCGAGACCACCTGGAGCTTCCAGTCCTCGCCGCCGCGGACGTCGGCGACCGGCCGCAGTGACGCGAACGGCTCGTCGGACGCCGCCGCCTCGACCGCTTCGGTGGCGGACGCGCCCTCCAGCCGTCGTTCCAGCGCCTCGAGCCGCGCCGGGTGGGGGCCGCCGCCGCCGACCGCGACCCTGGCGCCGGCGCAGCGGTCGCCGTCCCATTCGAGCCGGCAGGCGGCCACCGCCATCGGGTACTCGCCGTGGCGGAACGAGAAGCGGCGGTAGCCGAAGGTCGCGCCTGGCGGCTGGGCGGGCACGTCGACCGACACCAGCAGCTCGTCGTCGCCGAGCCGGGTCTCGAACAGCCCGCGGAAGAAGCCGTCGACCGGGTACCGCGATCTGGTCCCGCCCGGACGGGCGGCCTCGACGACCGCGTCGAGCGCCAGCAGCACCGTCGGCACGTCCCCGGCCGGGTCGGCGTGGCAGAGACTCCCGCCGATGGTGCCGAGGTTGCGGATGTGCACCGAGCCGACCGAGCCGGCCGCCGCCGCCAGCACCGGCGCGGCGGCCGCGACCTCCCGGTCACGAGTGGCGGTCGCGTAGGTGACTATGCCGCCGAGCCGGAGCCCGTCCTCGCCGCCGCCGTCGCCGGGCACCCGGCAGACGGTGGCCAGCTCGCGCACCCGCTTGAGCCCGATCAGCACCTTGGGCGCGACCAGTCCCTGCCGCAGGAGGATCAGCAGCGACTGCCCGCCGGCCAGCAGCGTGGCGTCGGGACCGTGCTCGTCGAGCCGCTGGAGCGTCTCGTCGATGCTGGTGGGGGCGAGGAAATCGAAGGACCTCAAGCGTGGAGCTTCCAGGTGGGGGTCATGGCGCCACCATACCCCTGAGCGATCTACTGGCGGAAGCCGGTTCCATTGAGTAAAAAGGTGGCGGTGACCAGCGCCGCCGGCCCCACCCGACCTGCCCCGACCCCCAGGCCGCGGCGACGCTGTCCGGCCCCGATTCTTCACGATGTGAAAAGTGGTTTCGCCATGTGTCCACGGGTGAGATACTGCGCCGGCATGCCGTGCGCGCGGAGCTGCTCATCGCTGATTCCCCAGATTATGTCGCCTCACCGTAGGGACGGGGCCCTGGCCGCAGCCATGGCCCAGCCGCCGCGTGAGCGCGGCTGGACGAGAGGAAGGCGCACAGCCATGGCCGCTATTCGAATCGGGCGCAAGCGCAGCAACAGGTGGGTAAAGCTGCTCGCGCTCGTGCTTCCGCTGGCCATCGCCCTCGCGGCGTGTGGTGGCGGGAGCGACAACGCCGGCTCGTCCGGCGGTGGTGGGGACAACCCCGGCAAGATCACGATCCTGCTCCCGTTCCAGCGTTCGATCGCGTTCTGGCCCGTCCACATCGCCGAGGAGCAGGGCTACTTCAAGGACGCCGGGCTCGACGTCACCTCCGAGGAGACCGACGGCAGCTCCTTCGTGGTGCAGCAGGTCGCCGCGGGCAAGGCGCAGATCGGGATCGCCGTCACCGAGCCGGCGATGCTCGGCTACGAGCAGAACAGCGACTTCTCGACGGTCTACGACTTCCTGACCGGCAACGCCTTCGACCTCTGGGTGCCGTCGACCAGCTCGGTGCAGAAGATCGGCGACCTTCCCAAGGGCTCCTCGATCGCGATCAAGGACCAGGCTGGCGGCGAGATCCCCAGGCTCAACGTCCAGCTCCAGAAGGCCGGCCTCCAGCCGGGCTCCGACGTCGACTAC
Organism: Actinomycetota bacterium; assembly: GCA_040414855.1. GTDB lineage: Bacteria > Actinomycetota > CALGFH01 > CALGFH01 > CALGFH01 > DASVXQ01. The sequence goes on along the minus strand of JBEDUQ010000257.1, from coordinate 6,170 downwards.
AAGCAGTTCGGTGAGAACGCCTCGGTGGCCGCGAACATGCTCACCACCGGCAAGGCCGCCGCGATGGAGATCTCCTGGAACAGCCTGGTCGGCGTCCAGGAGGCCCTCAAGAAGGAGGGCAAGGAGCTGCGCTGCGTCACCTGCGTGGAGACCGAGGCGCTGGCGTCGGAGTCGGTGATCGTCAACAGCGACTTCCTCTCCAAGCACAAGGACACGGTCACCAAGATCGGTCGCGCGATCGCCCAGGGCACCCTGTTCGGGCAGACCAACCCGCAGGCCGCGCTGGCGATCATGAAGAAGGTCAACCCCCAGGAGCAGGTCGACGCCGCCTACGCCAAGGCCTACTTCGACGCGGCGGTCGCGATCATGAAGCCGCGGCAGCCCAACAACCAGTTCGGCTGGCAGGACCCGGCCGTGTACCAGCGCTCGATGGACCTGCTGCTGACCCCGGGGATCCCGGCCGGCCTCACCGCCAAGATCGACCTCGGGAAGTTCGTCAACAACGACATGGTGGCGGCCTACAACCAGTTCGACCACGACGCCGTGGTGAAGGCGGCGCAGGCGGCCCCGGCCTCCTGATGGAGCGGAGCTGACCCGTACCAACGCAAGACGATGGAGGAAGCGGCCGGATGGCAAAGGATCTGCGGACTTTCCTGCGACGACTCGAGGAGCGGGCTCCGGACGAGCTGCTGCGGGTGAAGCGGCCCGTCAGCGTCGACCTGGAGCTGACCGGCGTGCTGCGCAAGCTGCAGGCCGAGCAGCGCTACCCCGCCGTGCTGTTCGAGAGCATCCAGGACAAGAAGCTGCGGGTCGTCAGCAACGTCCTCGGCAACACCCGGCTGCTGGCGGAGGCTCTGGAGACCACCCCGGAGGAGCTGACCCGCACCTACATCGAGCGCGAGGACGCGCGGATGGCGGTCAAGGAGGTGTCCGACGCGCCGGTCCAGGAGGTCGTGCTGACCGGCGACCAGGTCAACCTCCACGAGATGCCGATCGTGGTCAACTGCGGCAAGGACTCCGGCCAGTTCATCAGCGCCGGCGTCACCACCGTCCGCGTGCCCGAGGCCGGCAACCACAACTCCGGCATCTACCGCGCGCAGATCCACTCGCGCAACAAGCTCGGCATGAGCTACGAGAAGCACACCCACATCGGCACGGTTCACCGCGCGGCCGAGGCGCGCGGTGAACCGGTCGACTGCGTGATCTGGGCCGGCCACCACCCGGCGACGCTGCTTGGCTGCCAGTCCAAGATCCCCTACGGCGAGGACGAGTACGAGGTGATGGGCGGCCTGTTGCAGGAGCCGCTCGAGGTGGTCAAAGCCCGGACCGTCGACGTTATGGTCCCGGCCAACGCCGAGGTGGTGTTCGAGGGCAGGATCCTTCCTGGCGAGCGCCTGCCCGAGGGCCCCTACGGCGAGTTCACCTGGTACTACGGGCTGGAGCGGCCGAGCCCGGTGATGGAGGTCACCGCCATCACCCACCGGCGCGACGCGATCTACCACCACCTGTTCGCGGCGCACGCCGAGCACAACCTGACCGGGCGGCTCGGGCGCGAGTCGGTCCTCTACAAGCGGGTGCGCGCGGCCATGCCCGGCGTCAAGAACGTCCACATGCCGATGTCCGGCATCTGCCGCTTCCACGCCTACGTGCAGATCAAGAAGGAGTACGACGGCGCGGGCAAGATCGCGGCGCTGGCGGCGCTGGCGTCCGACCCGTTCGTGAAGCTCGCGGTGGTGGTCGACGAGGACGTCGACATCCACAACGACGCCGAGGTCCTCTGGGCGATCGCGACCCGGACCCAGCCGGACCGCGACACCTTCTTCGTCCCCGAGTCGGCGACCAGCCGGCTCGACCCGGCCTCCTACTCGATCTGGAGCCGCTGGGAGAAGGACACCATGAACACCAAGTGGGCGATCGACGCGACCATGCCGGTCGAGGCGCCGTTCGAGGAGCGCGCCGACGTTCCCCGCGAGGTCTGGGAGAACCTGGACCTCTCCCAGTACATCGACGGATGGAAGTGACCAGCCAGGAGGCAAGTTCGTTGGCGTTGAGCTTGGAGCAGCAGACGACTCGCAACGCGCTCTGGACGGCGGTGCTCAACATCGACCTCCAGCTCTACAAGGGGAGCGTGTACAAGCTCCGCTGGGGCAGCCCCGGGGTCGGGCTCGACCTCGGTATCCCCTGCTACCAGGAGGCGAGGCGGACCGCCGAGGAGACCGAGTGGCCGGACGAGCTCGCGGCCGGCGCCAGCGACCTCGCCGAGCGCATCGCGCGCTACATCGTCACCCTCGAGGAGCGCGACGTGACCACCGCGAGCGGTCAGCACAGCCAGCTCATGGGCAGCTTCGAGTCGCTCCGGGAGCAGGTACGTGCCTGGCCGGGCAGAGCTGGAGCCGGCGTCACCGGCAGCTCGGCGGGCGCCTCCGCCAACGGAGCCTCCGGCAACGCCGGCTGAGCCACGGGGAGGCCGAGAGGATGGTGCGTGCGTTGGCGAGGAGCCAGGGAGCGGCCGAGACCGAGACCGAGCGCGAGACCGGCCGGATCACCCTCCAGGACGTCCACAAGACGTTCACGCAGCGGCGCGGGACCCGGCCGGTCGAGGCGGTCCGGAGCGTGAGCATCGACATCAGCCCCGGAGAGTTCGTGTCGCTGGTCGGCCCCAGCGGCTGCGGCAAGTCGACGCTCCTCAAGATGGTCGCCGGGCTGCTCCATCCGAGCGCCGGCGAGATCACCATCGACGGCCTGCCGGTCAAGGACCCGCGGCGGTCGGTCGGGATGATGTTCCAGACGCCCGAGCTGTTCCCGTGGCGGACGGTGCTGAAGAACGTCCTGCTGCCGATCGAGATCTTCAAGCACGACAAGGAGTTCCACCACAAGCGGGCCCTGCACCTGCTGGAGATGGTCGGGCTCCAGGGCTTCCACACCGCGCTGCCGAGGGAGCTGTCCGGCGGCATGCAGCAGCGGGTCGCGCTGTGCAGGGTGCTGGTCTCGGACCCCAGCGTGGTGCTGATGGACGAGCCGTTCGGGGCGCTCGACGAGTTCTCGCGCGAGCGGCTCAACGTCGAGCTATTGCGCATCTGGGAGGAGACCCGCAAGACGATCGTGTTCGTGACCCACAACATCAGCGAGGCCGTGTTCCTGTCGGACCGCGTGGTGGTCATGGGCGCGCATCCCGGCCGGGTGCTGTCGGTCATCGACGCCCCGCTCGGCCGGGAGCGGCCACGGACCCCGCAGGACATGCGCTCGCAGACGTTCACCGACTGCGTCTTCGAGGTCCGCGGCCTGCTCGGGCTCTGATCGCTGGAAAGGGGAGGTGACCGACCTGGACACCGTGAAGACCTCCGAGGGCCAGGCCGACGCGCGGGCCGGCGGTCAGGGCGACGACGCCCCGGCTCCGGCGGACGCGCCCAAGCAAGGCTCGTGGTACGGCCGCGCCGGCAGGTTCCTGTTCCGGGAGCGGCCCGAGTTCGTGCTCGCGCCGCTCGCGCTGGTCGTGATCATCTGGCTGTGGGACCTGGTCACCAGGACCGGGTGGGTCGAGCCGGTGCTGCTGCCGAGCCCGCGCGCGGTGGCGCGCGCCCTCAGGGTGCTGCTGACCGCGAGCTGGTTCCCGGGCAACCTCTGGACCACCGTGCTCGAGACCATCAGCGGTTTCTTCATCGCCGCGTTCCTCGCGGTGGTGGTCGCCGTGCTGATGGACCAGGTCCGCCTGATCCGGCGGGTCGCATACCCCTACGTCGTCGTGCTCCAGGTGATGCCGTCGGTGGTGCTGGCGCCGATCTTCATCGTCTGGTTCGGCTTCGGGGTCTCGTCCAAGATCGTGGTCGCGGTCTCGACCGCGTTCTTCGTGATCCTGGTCAACACCCTGTCGGGGCTGGCGTCGGTGTCGGAGAACTCGCGGCTGCTGATGCGGTCGATGTGCGCCTCGCGGCGGCAGATGTTCTTCAAGCTGACCCTGCCGACCGCGTTGCCCTACGTGTTCGCCGCCTTCAAGACCGCCGCGACCCTGTCGCTGATCGGCGCGCTGGTCGGCGAGTTCATCACCGCGCGGTCGGGGCTCGGGCGCCTGCTCACCCAGTTCAGCTTCGCGCTGCGCCAGGACATGATGTTCGCGACCGTGCTGGTGGTCGGCGCCCTCGGCGTCGCGCTCTACGGGCTGGTGGCGTTCCTGGAGAAGAAGATCATCTGGTGGCGCTGAACCCGGCGGGCGCGTCGTGACCCATTCCGTCCAGTTCACGCTGAACGGCCGCGGCGTCCGGGCGGAGGTCGGCGACGACGAGCTGCTGTGCGACTGCCTGCGCGAGGGCCTCGGCCAGATCGGCACCAGGGTCGGCTGCCGCGAGGGGGTCTGCGGCAGCTGCAACGTGCTGCTCGACGGAGAGCCGGTGCGGTCCTGCCTGATGCTCGCGGTGCAGGCCGACGGCCACCAGGTCACCACCGTCGAGGGCCTGGCCGCCGCCGGCGAGCTGTCGCGGCTCCAGCGCGCCTTCGTCGACCACGGCGCGGTCCAGTGCGGCTTCTGCACCGCAGGCCTGCTGATCACCGCGACCGCCCTGCTGGAGCGCTGCCCGAGCCCGACCGACGAGCAGGTGGTCGAGGCGCTGGCGGGCAACCTCTGCCGCTGCACGGGCTACGCCAAGGTGCTGGCCGCGGTCCGCGCGGCCGCCGGCGACGGGGCCGCGCGGTGAGCGCCGTGGTCGGGCGGAGCGTGCCCAAGGTCGACGCGCCCGCCAAGGTCACCGGTGGCAGCCGCTACGTCGACGACCTGATCCTGCCGGGGATGCTGTACGCGCGGCTGGCGCGCTCCACCGAGGCGCACGCCGAGGTCGTGCGGGTCGGCGCCGAGGCGGCGATGGAGCTGCCCGAGACCGTCGCCGTGCTGTCGAGCGCCAACCTCGCCGAGCGCTTCGGGACCCCGCCGCCCTACGACGCCGGCTGCCACGACTTCGAGCGCGCCGAGCCGTTCAGCCCCGAGCCGGGCGACGCCCGGCTGTTCGACCGGGTGGTCCGCTTCGTCGGCGAGCCGGTCGCGGCGGTCGCCGCCACCAGCGACGCCGCGGCAAAGCGGGCGGTCGAGCTGCTGGAGGTCTCCTACCGCGAGCTGGAGCCGGTGTTCGACGTCGAGCGCGCCGCCGAGCCGGGCGCGCCGCTGCTGCACGCCGACGCGCCCGGAAACCTCGCAGCCAAGGTCGAGGTGCGCCAGGGCGACCCTGACGCGGCCATGGCCGCGGCGGCCACGGTGATCGAGGGTCGCTGGACCACCTCGAAGCAGAAGCAGGCGCAGCTCGAGCCGACCTGCTGTGTGGTCGACCCGACCGAGGACGGCGGCGTCACCGTCTGGGCGCCGGCGCAGAGCCCCCACCGGGCGCGGCACACGCTCGCCCACCTGTTCGGGCTGCGCCTCAACCAGGTCCGGGTGATCGCCCCGACGATCGGCGGCGCCTTCGGCAAGGGCGACGCGCTCACCGCCGAGCCCTACGCGGTCGCGCTCGCGCTGGCCACCGGCCGTCCGGTGAAGCTGCGGTTCACCCGCACCGACGACTTCGTCGGCACCGAGTCGCGCCACCCGTCGATCGTCTCGCTCCGGGCCGGGTTCGCGGCCGACGGCACCATCAGCGGGCTGCGCGCCAAGGTCATCCTCGACGGTGGCGCCTACCGCAGCCACAGCCCCAGAATCGCCGCGGTGCTGGCCAAGCAGCTGGTGGTCCCCTACGGGATCGGCGACGCCGAGGTCGAGGTCGAGGTGATCTTCACCAACACCCCGACCAGCGGGGCCTTCCGCGGCTACGGCGGCCCGCAGGCCGCGTTCGCGCTGGAGCAGGCGGTCGACCGGGGCGCGCTCGCGGTCGGGGTGGACCCGGCCGAGGCGCGCGTCCGCATGCTGTCGCGGGTCGACGCGGACAAGGCCGGCGCCCGCGCCTCACTGCTGGAGTGCATCCGTCTGGGCCGGGATGCGATCGGCTGGGACCGCCCGCGCCGCTCCGCGGGTGGCGATGGCTCCGCGGGCGGCGCCGGTGGCGACGGCTCCGCGGGCGGCCGCGTTCGGCGCGGGGTCGGCATGGCCGCGGTGACCTGGAAGAGCGGGGTCGCCGACAAGCCGGGCGCGCTCGACCAGAGCGCCGCCACCGTGCTGGTCAACGACGACGGCACCTTCGACGTGCTCAGCGCGG
>JBEDUQ010000256.1:0-26270 GCA_040414855.1 Actinomycetota bacterium | reverse complement strand
CCTGATGCGGCGGGCGCTGGACCCCGAGCGGAAGGTGGAGCACTGGTCGGAGTTCGACCGCGGCGGCCACTTCCCCGCCATGGAGGTCCCCGACCTGCTGATCGGCGACGTGCGCGCGTTCTTCCGCCCCTTGCGCTGAGGCGCTGCGCGTCTCCACGGAAAGCGCCGGGGTGCCGCCCTGGAACCGGATCGGCACCCCGGCCACGGCACCCGGCCACGGCACCCCGGCGACAGACCACCCCGGCCACGGCACCCCGCCACACCACACCGGCCGCGGGGCGTTTACCACGCCGGCGGAACAGGTACACGGACGTGTCCCTGTCGCGGCGAAGGGCGAACGAGGAGGCCGAGCGATGGCCGTGGTCACGGTGCTCGGGGCCGGCGCGATGGGCAGCGCGCTGACCACGCCGGCGGTCGCGGCCAACCAGGTGCGCCTGTGGGGCACCTGGCTGGACGGCGCGATCCTCGACGAGTTGCGCGCCGGGCGGCGGCACCCCCGGACCGACGCGATCGTCGACCCGCGGGTGCGGCTCTACGACGCCGACGCGCTCGAGGAGGCGATGGCCGAGGCCGAGGTCCTCGTGCTGGCGATCAGCTCCGAGGGAGTGCTCGAGGTCCTCGGGCTGGCGGTGCGGTACCTGCAGGCCGGGACCATCGTGCCGTTCGTGACCAAGGGCTTCGGTCGCGACCGGCACGGTCTGGTGCGGCTTCTGCCGCCGCTGCTCGAAGAGGTCATCCCGCCCGACCTGCGGGAGCGCTGCCCGCTGGTGGCGATCGGCGGGCCCTGCAAGGCCAACGAGGTCGGCGCCGGCCGCCCGACCGGGGCCGTCTACGCCTCCCGCCATCCCGGCGTCGCCGGTGCGGTCGCCGACCTGTTCGCCACCGACGCCTACCGCGTCGAGCTGAGCGACGACGTGGAGGGGGTCGAGGCCGCGTCCGCGATCAAGAACGTCTACGCGATCGCGCTCGGGGTCTGCGAGGGGCTCGGCGAGCGAGGCGAGCCATTCCACGACCTCGAGGCCGCGGTGTTCACCCAGGCGGTGGCCGAGATGCGCCACCTGACCGCGGTGCTTGGCGGCGACGAGGCGACCGTCGGCGGCCTGGCCGGGACCGGCGACCTTCAGGTCACCGGCCGGTCGGGCCGCAACAAGCTGTACGGGGTGCGCATCGGCAGGGGAGAGCCGGCCGGCGAGGCGCTGGAGGCGATGGCCGCCGGGCAGGCCGTGGAGGGCGCGCCCGCCGCCCGGCTCGCCCGTGACCTTGTCGAGCAGCGCGCCGACCAGCTCTCCCTCGACGCCCTGCCGCTGCTCCACGCGATCAACGACCTCCTCGACGAGGCCGGCGACCCGGCGGAGCTGCTCGCCGAGGCCGCCCTGCCCCCGCGCCGCCCGGCACGGACCGGCCGAGGCTCCACCTGAGGTGGAGGTCCAGCCGGATTCCGATCATTCGTGCGCTTCGCCCCATCGCCGCGCGCCCTGGTTCCGCGCGATCATGGAGGTCATCGGCGACGAGTTCCGACTGGCGATGGAGGGGATCAAGGCGACTGCGCTACCCAACGGCGTCATGGCGCCGGACCGGCTCTACGAGGCCTACGCCTTCGACCTCGACGGCACGGTGTACCTCGGCGACCACCTGCTGCCCGGGGCGAAGCGGCTGATCGAGGAGCTGCGCGCACGCGACCTGCCGGTCCGGTTCCTGTCCAACAACCCGACCAGGGACCCGGAGCAGTACGCCGAGAAGCTCGCGAGGCTCGGCCTGGCGACACCGGTCGAGGAGATCGTCAACACGGTCGTGACCATGACCCGCTGGCTGCTCGACCACGCCCCGGACGCGGTCGTATACCCGATCGCCGAGCAGCCCCTGATCCGCGCCTTCGAGCGGGCCGGGATCCGCATGTCCAGCGACCCCGCCGAGATCGACATCGTGGTCGCAAGCTACGACCGGACCTTCGTCTACGAGAAGCTCCAGATCGCCTTCGACGCGATCTGGTTCCACCGGAGGGCCCGGCTGGTGGCCACCAACCCCGACCGCTACTGCCCGATGCCGGGCGGCCGCGGCGAGCCCGACTGCGCGGCGATCGTCGCGGCGATCGAGGCCTGCACCGGCGCGCGCTGCGAGGCCAGCCCCGGCAAGCCGGACCCGGCGATGCTGCACGCCGCCTTCGCCGGGCTCGACGTCGACCTGTCCAACTGCCTGATGGTCGGCGACCGCCTGAGCACCGACATCCGCATGGCGCTCGATACCGGCCTGGCCTCGACGCTGGTCCTGACCGGCGACACCGGGCTCGCGGAGCTGGCGTCGCTCGCCGCCGCGGAGCGGCCCGAGTTCGTGATCGACCGCGTCGACCGGCTGCTGCCGCGCGACCTCTGGAAGGAGCTGGGCTGGAGCGAGGAGGACCCGTGAGCACCGACGCCGCGAGGGCGTACATCGAGGCGATCGACCCCGAGCACCGCCCGCTGTTCGACCGCCTCCAGGGGTTGATCCTGGAGGCCTACCCGGACGCCCAGGTCGCGCTCTCCTACGGGATGCCCACCTACAAGGTCGGGCGCCGACGGCTCCACGTCGGCGTCTGGCAGCACGGCCTGTCGTTCTACGGCCTCGGCGCGGAGGTCGACGCCGGCTTCAGCGAGCGCCACCCCGAGCTGCGTACCAGCAAAGGGACCATCCAGCTCCCGCCCGAGGCCGCCGCGGCCATCCCCGACGACGAATTTCGCGACCTGATCCACGCCGTGCTCGGCGGTGGGTCGTCGACCTGACGTTTGGCTGACGTATAGCTGAGAGGTGCCGATGGCGGAGCTGCTCGATCGGCCGGTCGACGGGCCGGCGCGGCTGCGGGAGCTGCTGGCGGGCGAGGACCCGGTGGTGGCGCCGGGAGCCTACGACGCGCTCAGTGCCCGGCTGGTCGAGGCGGCGGGCTTCCCGGCGGTCTACATGACCGGGTTCGGCGTGACCGCCTCGCTGATCGGCCGGCCCGACGTCGGTCTGCTGACCATGACCGAGATGGTGCAGGCGGCGAGGCGGATCTGCTCGGCGGTGGGCGTGCCGGTGATCGCGGACGCCGACACCGGCTACGGCAACGCCCTCAACGTGATCCGCACCGTAAAGGAGTACGAGGCGGCCGGCGTGGCCGGCATCCACCTGGAGGACCAGGTCGCGCCGAAGCGCTGCGGCCACATGGACGGCAAGCAGGTGATCCCCGCCGACACGATGGTCGACCGGGTGCGGGCGGCGGTCGCCGCGCGCGGCGACGACGACTTCGTGCTGATCGCGCGGACCGACGCCCGCGCGGTCGAGGGCGTGGACGCGGCCGTCGAGCGGGCCCGGCGCTACCGCGACGCCGGCGCCGACGCGCTGTTCGTCGAGGCGCTCCAGAGCGACGCGGAGATCGAGGCGGTCGCCGGCGCGCTCGCGGGCGTGCCTCTGCTGTTCAACTGGGCCGAGGGCGGCAAGACCCCGCCAACCGGCCTCGCGCGCCTCCGCGAGCTCGGCTTCAAGCTGGTGATCTGCCCGATCTCGACGGTGCTCGCCGCCACCAGGGCGATCCGCGAGGTGCTCGCCCGGATCGCCGAGGACGGCACGCCCATCTCCGCGGTCCAGGACCTGCCCAGCTTCGGCCAGTTCGTCGACCTGGTCGGCCTCCCAGAGGTCGAGGACCTCGGCCGCCGCTTCGGTCGCGGCTGAGCCGTTCCCGAACGGCCGTGCGGCCCCGGGAGCCCCGGAGCCGCACGGGCCGCGACAAGCGCCCAGTCCCCGGCGGCGGCGATCGCATGCGGGTTCCCCTTGACCTGCTGTGGAGCGTTTCGAGCGAAATTTCCTTCGAACCCCGCATGATGACAATGCCTTATTTATTGCGACTTAATCATGCTCGCCGAAAACTCCCAGGCCGCGCGGGTAGTCCGTACTAGGAAATACGGCAATGACTGCTTGGTTCGCGAGCTGTGTCATGATATGGATAGCTCTACGGCCTTCGCCGCGCTTCGAGGTCCCGCGCGGTGAGGTCAGCCGTGGTGGGGACCCCCCGAGCTCCCAGGAGCAGCAATGCAGAGAACTCGTCGATGGAGGCTGACCACCCTCATCAGCCCCTTCCTCGTCGTGGCCATGGTCGCGGCCGTGATCGCGGCCTTCTCCGCGGCCGCTAGCGCAGGCCCCTCATCGCAGGCGGCCGCGTCGGTCACCCGCTCGGTCCGCCAGATCCAGCGCGGACAGTCGTTGACCTTCCCGACCAACCAGCGGGCCGGCAACGTCTCCGGCGTGCAGAGCCCCGAGATCAAGCCGGGCGAGCCCGGAGAGGGCGGCGACGGCCAGGCGATCGCGGCGGCCCGCGCCGCGACGGCCCGCGCCAGCCACATCACCAAGACCGGCAACCGCAGCATGTCGGTGCGGCCCACCGCCAAGACGGCCCGGGCCCGCGCGCAGGCGGCCGGCCTGACCATCCCGAACGTCAAGCCGATGAAGGTCAAGGGGACCCCGGGCCTGCGGCGCTCGTTCGAGGCGCTGAACCACTTCGACCAGCGCAACGCCAACAACGGCAACCAGTTCTCGATCGTCCCGCCCGACCAGGGCATGTGCGCCGGTAACGGCTTCGTCTTCGAGACCATCAACGACGTGCTCCAGATCTTCGACACCAAGGGCAACGCGGTCACCCCGCCGACCGACCTGAACTCGTTCTACGGCTACCCGCCGGCCATCGACCGGACCAACATCATCTTCGGGCCCGAGCCGACCGACCCGTCGTGCCTGTTCGACCCGGCCACCAACCGCTGGTTCCACATGGTCCTGACGCTCGAGGTCAACCCGCGCAACGGCGCGCTGACCGGCGACAACCACCTCGACCTGGCCGTCTCCAAGAGCGGCAACCCGCTGGACGGCTTCAACATCTACCAGCTCCCGGTGCAGAACGACGGCACCCAGGGCACCCCGACCCACGTCGGCTGCCCGTGCATCGGCGACTACCCGCACATCGGCGCCGACAAGTTCGGCTTCTACCTGACCACCAACGAGTACCCGCTGACCGACTCCCCGGGCCTGTTCGGCAACGGATACAACGGCGCGCAGATCTACGCCTTCTCCAAGGCCGCGCTCGCCGCCGGGTCGGCGTCGGTCAACGTGGTCCAGTTCGAGAGCCCGACCCTCGGCGACGGCACCCCGAGCTTCACGGTCTGGCCGGCGCAGGCCAACCAGGCCGAGTTCGTCACCGGCGAGGGCGGCACCGAGTACTTCCTCCAGTCGACCGCGGCCGAGGAGACCCTCAACGACGAGGGCATGTCGAACCGCCTCGGCTTCTGGAAGCTGACCAACACCAGCTCGCTCGATACGGTCAGCCCAACGCCCGAGCTCAGCAGCGCGATCATCGGCAGCGAGACCTACGGCGTGCCGCCACGCTCCGAGCAGAAGGCCGGCAGCGTTCCGCTCCGCGACTGCCTGCTCACCGCGGCCTGCGCCCAGTTGGTCCTCGGCGAGCCCGACCCGTTCAATGAGGTCGAGGGCCCGCTGGACTCCAACGACACCCGCATGCAGCAGACCTGGCTCGCGGGCGGCAGGCTCTACGGCGCGCTCGACACCATCGCCAGCGTGAACGGCAACCTCAAGGCCGCGACCGCCTGGTTCTCGGTCGACCCGAGCAACCCGAGCATCGTCAACCAGGGCTACGTCGCCGTGGCCGGCAACAACGTCAACTACCCGGCGGTCGCCCTGCTGAAGGGCGGCGGCAAGGGCGTGATGGCCTTCACGCTGGTCGGCGGCGACCACTACCCGAGCGCCGCCTACGTGACCCTCGCCAACGGCAAGGTCAACGGCAGCGTCCACGTCGCAGGCAAGGGCGCCGGCCCTGAGGACAGCTTCTGCGAGTACATCGCCTTCAACTGCGCCAATACCGCCGCGCCGGCGATCCGGCCGCGCTGGGGTGACTACGGTGCCGCCGTCCCGGTCGGCGACTCGGTCTGGATCGCCTCCGAGTGGACCGGCCAGACCTGCACCTTCGCCCAGTACCAGGCCGACTTCAGCTGCGGCGGCACCAGGACCGCGCTGGCCAACTGGTCGACCAGGATCAGCCTGGTCAAGCCCTGACGCCGGCGGGCCCTGACCCGCGACCAACCGCCCACCACGAAGGGCCGGCTCCCCGGACCGGAGCCGGCCCTTCGGCCTCCCGGGCGGCGATCAGTCAGGGGTCAGTCTCGGGTCAGCCGCGGGTCAGCTTCGGCGGAACGGGACCACCGGGTCGCCGACGCCGCGAATCCGGACGCTGTCGATCACGCACGGATGGAACACGTAGCTGGTCGCGTCGGGTGGGATGTCGAACTGGTCCATGTCGGCGTGGGAGTAGAACCGGGTCTCGCCGCCGCGTTCGACGTAGCCGAGCAGCCCGTTCTGCCACAGCACCGACGGGAAGCTGGTGGTGCTGTCGAACCGCTCCGCCGCCCGCATCTCGATCAGCTCCAGCTCCTCCCTGGAGAAGCGGTCGTAGCCGACCTCCCTGATGATCTCGCGGACCTGCTGGTCGATCCCGGACAGGTACTCCATGGTGCTGGTGTAGATCTCGGAGTAGCCGTGGCGCGCCGCGTTGGCGGGCATGGTGTCGGCGGCGATCTGGTTGGCGCTCTGGGCGAGCTGCGAGTCGCCGAAGCGCTTGGAGGCGCGCGACACCACCCGCCGCAGGTCGGCCTGGGACAGCTCCGAGCGTCCGGCGGCCTTCTGGCGGAGGATCTCGGCACAGACCGCGTTGCCGAGCGAGACGACGTCTCTGGGGATCAGCCTGGTGTGGCGCAGCAGGTACTCGGTGGTCCGCTCGTGCACGCCGCGGGCCTCGTTGTGGACCACCGGCGTCCCCAGCCACTCCTCGACCGGGTTCGCGAAGCGGCCGGGGGCCATCTTGTAGGCGGGGTCGAGCCGCCGCAGCTTCTCGCCCAGCAGATACTCGATCGACTCGCGGCTCCAGGTCAGCACGCGGATGTGCGGCTCGTCGTGGTACCTGGGCGCATGCTCCGAGCGGTAGACCGACGACATCACGATGTCGCGGATCGAGATCACGATGTGCAGGCGGCCGCCGAGCCTGGGGTCCCTGAGCAACCGCATCACCTGGTAGAAGAGCCCCTTCTGGCAGCGCAGCCAGTACATCGGCGCGTGGCTGAACTCCTCGTCGACCGCGTCGAGGTAGAAGAACACCGGCGGGCAGGTCCGCAGCAGCGACGCCAGCACGTCCTCGAGGTCGTCCCAGGCCGGGTCCTCGAGGTGGGCGGTGAGCTGGCGGCCGGTGTTGTGCGCGTTGATGATCGTCCGCAGCTCGCTGTAGATCGACCTCGGCCGCCGGAAGCTGCCGAGCAGGTGGCCGTAGTCCCGCCGGATCGACTCGGCCTCATCGGTCGGGACGTAGTGCCTGAGGTCCTCGTGCGCCAGCAGGTGGGTGGCCAGCGAGCTGAGCACCGCGCGGCTCCACACCTGCATCCACTTCTCGGTGAGGAAGCGCTCCGGGAACCACTGGCAGGCCTTGACGATCGCCTCGGTGGAGGGAAGGTTCTGCTGCGGGTGGTCGGCGAAGACCGACTCCTGGCGTGCCTGGAAGGTGCGCAGCCGCCGCAGGTAGACGGTCTTGCCCGCGCCGAGCCTGCCGACCAGGACGCGGGTTGTGGCGTCGTCGGGCCGGCTCGCCAGCGCCCCGAAGGCGGGGTTGCCGTGGAAGTCGACGAAGTTGTCGAGGATGTTCTCGATCGGGGCTCTGGAGCCATCGGGATTGCCGAACGGGCCGGTCGGGTCCGACACGCCCTCCAAGATCAGGTGGTCGTCCTCCTGGACGGACATCCGCGCTCCGTTCCTCGTCTCGATCGCGTCATCGGTCGGTGGCCGAGCCGGGGGAGAGGTGCAGGCGCTGGGCGAGCGCCCACGCCTCCTGCAGCTTCGCCGCGCGCTCAACGTCCAGGTCCGTGAGCGCCTTCTCGGCTCTGGTGGTGTCGAACAGCTCCCGAACGGTGAAGGCCTCCTGCGAGCCGATGCTCTGGAGGCCTTCTTCGGTGATCACCCACTGGTCGTTCGGCATCTCGACGACCGGTTCCAGCCGCGGAGCGGTGCCGTTCGCCGACGCCGGCCGGGTCCGGGACTCGACCGCCAGACGGAGCAGGGCGGTCAGCCCGGCGAGGGCCCCGGCGGGGTCGTACAGGTCGTCGCCCGGATATCGGTTCAGCCGCTGGAGCTGCGAGGCCAGCGAGGCGGCCCAGTCGCCGGCGGTCTCGGCCGCCTCCCAGCGGACCGGCAGCTGGCCACGCATGGGCGCCTCAGGCCTGGTGGCGTCGTGGGGGAGGGTGGCGTCCTCCTCTTCGAGCCCGACCTGAAGCGCCGGCGCGTCGCCGTTGTCGGGCCTGCCGGGCAGGGGGAACCGCAGCCGCAGGGTGGTGCCCGGTAACCGGACCCGCACGCCACGGGCTGAGATCGCACTCAGCTCCGAGGCCCGCTGGAGCAGCGCGGCGACGTTCTCGAAGGTCGGCTGCTGCTCGAACCTCCGGAATGCCTGCTGGTCGCTTTCGCGGCGCTGCCGCACGCGCTCCAGCGCCACGTCGCGGAGGTCGTCGAGGCTGGCGGCGGTCTGCTGGCGGATCGCCTCGATCTCCTGCGAGAGGTGCTCGACCGAGGAGCGGGTCTCCTGCGTCTGCTTTCGGACCTCGGTCACGCCCCGCTCGAAGATCGTTTGCAGCCAGAAGAGCGGCGCGACCAGCAGCACCGTCGACCCGAGCTGCACCCAGACCTGGGGAGCGTAATCGCCGCGCGCGAGCGACCCGATGTAGATCATGCCGGCGCCGATCGCGGTCAGGAACGGGATGAGCCAGCGTCGTCCCATCCTGCCCATCCGAATCCTCACGCGCGCGGCTCCTTCGACCGACCGATCGTTGCATCGAAATCCGCGGCCGTAAAGGCATAATCCTTCGGTTCCAGTCCCGGAGCGGCTGGAGCGAACCGGGGAGGGCACCCTGGGGCGGCCGTTGAGCAGGGAGAACGGCCGGGTTCGGGGTCAGTCGTCGATCGCCTGGTACACCGAGGTCCAGAAATCCAGATAGACCGGCGACAGCAGCGGGAAGGCCGATCGCTGGGTCATCAGGATGGCGACCAGATCCTCGGTCGGATCGGAAAACCAGCTGGTTCCGAGACCTCCATCCCACCCGAACTGCCCGGGAACCGCGGCGAGGTCGGTGCGCCGGGTCACCACGCTCATCCCCAACCCCCAGCCGCGGCTGTCGAAGTAGCCGGGCAGGAAGCCCGACACCGCCTTCTGTTCCGGCGTGAGCTGGTCGGTGGTCATCGCCTCGACCGCCGGGCGCGACAGCATCCGCCCGCCGCCGTACCTGCCGTTGTCGAGCAGCATCCGGCCGAAGGCGGCGTAGTCGTCCACGGTGCTGACCAGCCCGCCGCCGGCGGAGGGGAACAGCGGGGGACTGCTCCACTGGCCGCCCTCGACCGGGTCGTTCAGCTCCAGCGTGCCGGTGTCGAGGTCGACCTGGTAGCTGGTCGCCAGCCGGTCCAGCTTCTCGGCGGGAACGCTGAAGGCGGTGTCGCTCATGCCGAGCGGCTCGAAGACCCGCTCGCGCAGGAACGCCTCCAGCGGCTGGTCGGCGACCCGGGCGATCAGCACGCCGAGCACGTCCGAGCCGGTGTGGTACATCCACCGCTCGCCCGGCTGGTGCAGCAGCGGCAGGCTGCCGAGCCGGCGCATCCACTCGCCCGGCGGCGGCATCGACGCCGGGTTCGGCGGCCCCATGCCGATCTGGTACTCGTTGGCGGCCTTCAGCACCGGGTAGCGGTCCGGGGGCGCGTACATCTGGCCGAAGCCCCACCGGAAGGTCAGCAGGTCACGGACGGTGACAGGCCGCTCTGCCGGCACGGTGTCGTCCAGCGGCCCGTCGAGGCGCCGCAGCACCCTGCGGTTGGCGAGCTCCGGCAGCAGGGGGTCCACCGGCTCGTCCAGCCGCAGCCGGCATTCCTCGACCAGCATCATGGTCGCGACCGCGGCGATCGGCTTGCTCATCGAGGAGATGCGGAAGATCGTGTCGCGCCGGACCGGCTCGGTGCCGCCCGCCTCCAAGGTGCCAAGCACGTCGACGTGCTCCTCGCCGCGCCGGTTGATCAGCGTGATCAGGCCCGGCACCTCGCCGCGCTCGACGTAGCCCGCCATCACCCGGTGCATGCGGTCGAGCCGCGTGGTCGAGAGTCCTCCGGTGCTCATCGCTCGCTCCCTTCAGGTCCAGGCCCGGGTCCTGTGTCCAAGTCGCTTTGGCGACCTGACCCTTCATCGCTTTATCGATCTCGCGATCTCACGATTCATCGCTTTGTTGATTTGTCGCTCGGCGGATGGGCGCGACCGTCGACACCGGATCGGTGGTCAGGAACTCGAGAATGATCAGGTTGCACAGCGCCGGCCTCTCCTGGAGCAGGAAGTGCGAGGTGCCGGGGACGACCGCCAGCTCGGACCCCTTGATCGACTCGTACATCGCGATCGAGTGCGGCAGGGTCATCAGGTCGTCGTCGCCGTACATCACCAGCGTGGGGCTGGAGATCGCGGCGAGCTCCAAGCGGTCCAGGGTCGGCTCCTCGGCGGCGAGCCGCGCGATCTTCTCCGCCACCACCGGGAAGTGCTCCCGGCCGTCCGGCGACACCTCGGCGTAGTCGTCGGCGAGAAAATCGGTCACCTGGTCGATGTCCAGCTCGTCCATCCCGGGCATCAGGCCGTCGCGGTTGAAGCCGCCGCTCACCAGCGCCAGCCGGCGGACCAGGTCCGGTCGCCGCATCGCAACCAGCATCGCCGTGACCGCGCCGTCGCTGTGGCCGACCAGGTGAGCGGGGCCGCCGACGACGGTCTCGAGGAACGCGACCGTGTCCTGCGCCATCAGGTCGTAGCTGATCGGGCCCGCGACGTCCGGCGTGTGCCCATGCCCGCGCCGCTCCGGCAGGTAGACCTGGAACCGCGCGGCCAGCGCGTCGACGTTCTTGTCGAAGAACCTGGCGTCCACCAGCCCGCCGTGCATCAGCAGCAGCGGCTCGCCCTCGCCCCGCCGGTCGTACCAGGTCCTGACCTCGCCGACCTGCACGTATTCGCCCATCTCATTTCCTTCCCGTTTCGGTTGTCGCCGGTCACGGTCGTCCGGCTGGTCGCCGGGAGTTCGCCGGTCGCCCCGGGCCCCGGTCGCCCCGGGCCCCGGTCGCCCTCGGCCGCCGGTCGCCCATGGGCCGGCCGGTCGTGGCGGCTCGCCCCGGCGGGCTACCCTTGGCGACCGAGGAGGCGAGACTACTGCCAGACCGGGACCGAGCCGCCAAGGCCGCGAGCGGAGTTCGCGGTGGGCGCTGGATGGCCTACCGCGACGAGCCGTTCGTGGTGTTCCTGTTCGGCATGCGCTGGAACCGCCCGCGCGGGCTGCCGCGGTTCCTGTGGGGCCTGCGCGTGCTCCGCCGGGTCCTGGCCGACCTGAACGGCGGCCACCAGCCCGGGTTCCTCGCCAGCCACGTGTACCTCGGCGCCCGCACCCTGATCGCGACGCAGTACTGGGAGTCCTTCGACACCCTGGACGCCTACGCGCGCGACCACGCGCTGCCGCATCGCCGGGCATGGCAGCGCTACCTCAGAGAGGCGCTGAACGACCCGGCCATGGGCCTGTGGCACGAGACCTACCTGGTGGAGCCGGGGTCGTGGGAGGGCGTCTACGTCAACATGCCCGCCTGGGGCCTCGGCGCGGCCGCCGAACTGGTCGAGATGCGCACGACCAGGAACTCGGCCCGCGACCGCCTCCACCAGCAGCACCGCGCCCGCACCCCACGCCCGGGCCCCCCGCCGCCGGGACGCTGACGGTCCGGACCGATGCGCCCGCGGCCGGGGCGCTGACGGTCCGGACCGGTGCGCCCGCGGCCCCGCCCCGCGGGGGCCTCCCGCGGCCTGGGCGCTGAAGCCGTCGGGCCAAACGCCCCAGCGGCGCGGCGTCAGCGCTCGAGGAGGAGGCCGGTGGCCTGGCCGACCTCGATCAGGTGGCCGTCGGGGTCGCGCATGTAGCAGCGGATCTCGCGGCCGTGGTCCTTCGGCTCCGTCAAGAACTGCGCGCCCCTGGCGCTCCACTCCTGGTAGGCCTCGTGGATGTCGGCCACCCGGATGTTCAAGAACGCGCTGGTCCGGTTGGGGTCGGGCGGCGTCTCGAGCACGACCTCGGGCTTGTCGTCGGTGGGGCCACCGCCCACGTTGATGGTCACCCAGCCGTTGGCGAGCTTGACGATGGTCGGCTCGCCGTCGAGGACCACGGTGCCACCGAGCACGTCGACGTAGAAGTCGCGCGACCGCGCCACGTCGGCGGCCACGATGAAGTACGTCAGCACGAGCCCCTCGCCGGGTGCTGGAAAGTCGTTGGCTGTCATGAGCGCCCCCTCTTGCCGGTCCTCGTCTCGGGTCGGCGGAGGCCCCTTTGTACCACCGTCCGGTGCCGATCCGGTGGAGCGGCAGAGCGGGGCCGCTACTGAGCGGGGCGCTCCTCGCGGTCAGGGCGTGGTGCTGCGGGCCAGGGCGTGCTCGACCAGCGCGACCAGGGTGTCGAGGCTGGAGCGCGGCTCGCGCGCGTCCATCCACACCAGCGGGCAGTCGCTCGACAGCACCAGCGCGTCGCGGATGGCGTGGTCGGCGAACCAGCGGGTGCCGGGGAAGCGGTTGACCGCCACGATGAACGGCAGCTTGCGGTTCTCGAAGTAGTCAATCGCGGCGAAGCAGTCGTCGATGCGGCGCAGGTCCACCAGCACCACCGCGCCGACCGCCCCGCGCGCCAACTCGTCCCACATGAACCAGAAGCGCGACTGGCCCGGCGTCCCGAACAGATAGAGGACCATCTGACGGTCCACGGTGATGCGGCCGAAGTCCATCGCCACCGTGGTGGTGGTCTTCTGCGACACGCCGCTGACGTCGTCCACGCCGACCGACAGCGCGCTCAAGCTCGCCTCGGTGGTCACCGGCGGGATCTCGGACAGCGACCCGACAAAGGTGGTCTTGCCGACCCCGAAGCCCCCGGCGACCAGGACCTTGAGCGAGATCAGCTCATCGTCGGCGTAGCGGCTCGGGCGGGTGTCAGCGGGCGCGAAGTCCATCGATCAGTCTCCCGAGAATCGCCTGGCCGGGCCCGCTGTCCGAGTCGGCGCTGTGGGGCATGTGGACCACCAGATAGCCAGCGTTGGCGAGGTCGCCGACCAGCACCCGCGCGACCATGATCGGCACGCCCAGCCCGATGCCGATCTCGGCGATGCTCATCGGCTGCGTGCACATGCCGATGATGGCGCGCCACTCGACCTGCAAGGAGGGGTCGCGCTCGTGCTGCATGGCCACCTCGGTGGCGGTGACCAGCGCCTCGATCGGCAGCTCCTGGCCGGCGGAGCGGGTGCGCCCGCGGGTGAAGGCGTAGACCGGCACCACCCGGTTGCCCGGCCCCTGCCCGTAGGCGCCGGGATCGTGGGCGCCCTGCTCGTAGGGATCCGGCTGGGCGCCTCGCCCGTAGGCGACCTCGTCGGGGGTCATGGCAGCGCCCCATTGACGCGCCGCGCCCGCGGCTGCGAGGTGATCACGTGGCCGACCCGAGCCGCGAGCATGGTCACCTCGTAGCCGACCATGCCCATGTCGCAGTCCCGGTCGGCGAAGACAGCGACCGAGGAGCCCTCGCTCATCGAGGTGAGGAACAGGTAGCCGGTGGCCATCTCGATGATCGTCTGCGCCACCAGTCCGGCGCGGAGCGTCTGGGCCGTGCCCTGCGCCAGGCTCACCAGCCCGGAGGTGGCGGCGGAGAGCTGGTCGGCCAGGTTGTCGCCGACGCCGTCGGAGGCGGCCAGCGCCAGCCCGTCGGTGGAGACCGCCACCGCGTGCAGCACCCCGGGCGTGTCGCGTGCGAAGTCCGACAGCAGCCAGTCGAGCTGCCTGCCGAGAACGCCGCCAGAGGTCACTGCGGGCCGTCCCGGCGCTGCCGCTGGTCGGGGTTGTAGCCAGCCTCCTCGCCCTCGACCAGCTGGCGGGCGGCGCGGCGGCTGGCCTGGTAGCGGGAGAGCGCCTCGCGGGTGCGGTTGCCGTCGGGCACCGCCCGCTCCTCCGGCTGCTGGACGGTCGAGCGCTCCCGCAGCTCGGGCGCCAGGTGCGACTGCGGCACCCGTCGGTTCAGCGCCGGCTCGTCCGGCTCTGCCGGCAGAGCCGTCTCCTCGACCGCGCCGCCCGCGTCGACCGCTTCGACCGGCGGCCGCGACTGGCCATTGCCGACCCGCACCGGCGCGGGTGAGCCGTTGCCCGCGGTGACGCCGCCGCCCTGCGCCGCGCCGTTGCTCGGGCCGTTGCTCGGGCCGTTGCTCGGGGGGCCGCTGGTGGCCGCGGCGGCGCCGCCTTCGCGCTCCTGGAGCTGGGCCTGGTCCAGGACCGGCTCCCACCAGCCGGACCAGGGCTCGCCGTCGCCGACGTCGAAGTCGGTCCGCGGCAGCTCGACGGCGCCGATGCCACCCGAGGTCCGGGCGGCGGCGCCGTTGCGGCGGCTCGCGGGGACCCGCGGGGCCTGCGCCGGTGGCGCGGTGATCGGCGGTCCCGCCACCGCGACCGACCCGCTCGGCGTGGCGTGCTGCCGGACCGCCGGGGCCTGCATGTTCAGCGGGAGGTCGCCGAACAGGGTCGCGGGCAGCACGACCACGGCGGTGACGCCCGAGCCGGGCGTCGCCGTCAGCGAGACGGAGCTGCCGTGACGCTCGGCGAGCCGGCCGACCACGTGCAGGCCGAGCCGTTGCGACACCGACAGGTCGACCTCCTGCGGGTGGGAAAGCAGCTCGTTGGCGGCGTCCAGGTCCTCGCGGCGCATGCCGATGCCGCAGTCCTCGATGGTGAGCACGTGCGAGCCGGGTGCGGCGGGGTAGGGGTGCAGCCGGATGATGACGCTGGCCTCGGGGGGCGAGAACCGCACCGCGTTCTCGACCAGCTCGGCCAGAAGGTGGGTGAGGTCGGTGACGGTGTGGCCCATCACCGCCAGCCGCTCGTCCAGGTAGAACGCCACGCGGTCCAGATCCTCGGTCTCGGCGATCGCGGCGCGCACCACGTCGAGCAGCAGCACCGGCTCGCTCCAGGTGCGTGGCGGGCCCTCGCCCGAGAGCACCAGAAGGCTCTCCGCGTTGCGCCGGATACGGGTGGCCAGGTGGTCGAGGCGGAACAGCTCGCCCAGCGCGTCGGGGTCCTTCTCCTGCTCCTCGAGCTGGTTGATGATGCTGAGCTGGCGGTACAGCAGGCTCTGGTTGCGCCGCGCCAGGTTGACCAGCATGTCAGAGGTGAACTTCCGGCGGGTGATCTCCGCGTCGGCCAATTTCTGAGTCAGCCGCACGGACTTCTCCTGCTCGTCCTCGGTGGTCCGCCAGAAAATCACCACGCCAACGCAGGCCGCCAGCACGGCCGCGCCGTGGATTGCCGACCAGGTCCACGGGTGGTCCTGACCGGAGGGGTGATCGAAGATCAGCCGCTGGCTCCAGGTGGAGCCGACGCCGTGGCTCACGATCGTGAAGACGATGTTCCACAGGAACGGCAGCCAGTCCTGATACAGCGCGATGAAGCCGATCATGATGAAGAAATGGAAATGCGCCTCGATGGAGCCGCGTGACAGCCCGACCAGGGCGGCGGAGCAGTACACCAGCCCGGCGGTGATGAACAGCGAGCTGAGGCGCCTGCGGGGGGTGAAGTGGCCGGCGATCAGGCACAGGAGCGGCGCGACCAGGGTGATGGCGGTGACCTCGGTGGTGTGGCGCAGCGCCAGGCCGAAAATGAACAGGGCCGGCAGGTGGACAAGGAGAATCCATTGAAGGAACCTGTGGCGCTTGGACCACTCTTGGGCGTCGAGCATGTTGCCGCGTGGCAGGTAATCGGTTAGCGCGCTCACCCTGGGTCGTACTCCCCCGGACTTGGATGGCCGACTGCCCCGACGGCCACGACTTCCCCCGGCAAGCGCCACTTGGCGCTCGTCCGCATTTCGCCCTAACCCTTCGATCAGGACCGCAGGATTTTGCGTTGTCGCAGGTTGCGCACGCAAATTAGCCAACATCTGTGATGTTCTGGGCGAATCATATTTGGGTCCCGAGCGTCGCGCACCGGTTGTTCCCGCCAGCAAGGCGATCGCGCCGATCACCAGCACCAGCTCCAGCAGGGTCGCCGCCACGTCGAAGGTGCCGACGCTCTCGGGCTGCCACGCCGCCGAGCCGACCGGCAGGCCGGCGGTGCGGCTCACCGCCCACAGCGCCACGATCAGGCCGTTGCCGATTGCCCCGACCAGAAGCAGCGCCCGGTCGGGCCGGCGCACCACCATCCCGCCCCAGGCGAGCTGGGTGAGCGCCGACAGCACGAAGAACCAGCCGTACAGCAGTGACACCTGGAAGTGGCTGGTGATCACGTCGGCGTGGATCACCGCCGCCGCCACCGAGCAGGCCATCAGCAGCAGCCGCGCGTCCAGCGACAGGTCCAGCGGCGCGGTCGCCCAGGCGCCCCCGGCAGCCGTTCCGGCCCCGCTCTCCATCGGGCCGGCCACGGCCTCGCCGGGAGCCGGCCGGGTCCCGCCACCGCCAGGGCCTGGCGTTGGCGGGGCGCCCCCCGCGGGCTGACCGTTTCGTGCGGCGCGGGCACGGGCCAGGCGCGCCCAGCTGAGCCAGCCGCCGAGCCCAACCAGCGGGATCAGGTGGCCCGCGTGCTCCAGCAGGAACCCCATGGCCTCCCCCTTTCCGCTAGATCTGCCGCACGACCCCGAGGATCACCGCTATTTCGACCGGATCGATCGTCTGTCCAGCACACCATCCATCCTCTGGTTGCCGCGCACGGCTGGTGCCGTCGAGTCGCGGGATTCATAGATTCAGGTATGCACGATTGGGGGTGGAAAGATTGAGGGGGCGAATGCGTATTCTGTGCCTGCCCCACGAGGGTCGCAAGGCTCGCCCGAAAACCTCAGATTTCAAAATCAAGGCAAAGCAGCCATGCGTTGCTTCCTGTCGGGCTCCCGTCACCTGCGCCCCGGGAGCGATGCGTTTTGGGGGGCCGGCTCGTTGTATCCGTGAACCGTGACGGTCGGGAAGCTCCCGGAGGACAGAGGAGGCTGGGATGACGAAGGTGACGACGGCGCTGTCCACCTCGGTGGACGGGTTCATCGCGGGCGGCGACGACGGGATGGAGCAGCCGCTCGGCACCGGCGGTCAGCGCCTGTTCGCCTGGTACACCGACGGCGACACCCCCAGCGAGCTCAACCCGTCGTTCAAGATGTCGGCCAAGAGCGCCGCGTTCTTCGACCAGGGCGCCAGGCGCGTCGGCGCGGTCATCAGCGGCCGCCGGACCTACGACATCTCCAGGGCGTGGGGAGGCAACGGGCCGCTGCCCGGCGCGCCGCTGTTCGTGGTGACCCACCGGGTCCCTGACAGCGTCCCGTCTGGCTCATCGACCTACACGTTTGTGACCGAAGGCATCGAGCGCGCCGTCGAGCTGGCCAAGCGGGCCGCCGGCGACAAGGACGTGGTGCTGATGGGCGCCAGCATGGTGCAGCAGGCGATGCGGGCGGGCTTGCTCGACGAGCTGAACGTCCACCTGGTCCCAGTGGTGCTCGGCCGCGGCGTGCGCCTGCTCGACGGCCTGGAGCCAGGCAGTCCCGAGCTGGAGTTGGCCGGCGTGGTCGATGCGCCGGGCGTCACCCACCTGACCTACCGGGTGGTTCGCTAGCCCGAAGCTCGCCGGCCGCGGCGGGCGTGGTAAAGCTCCACGGCCGCGAGCGCGCCGGCCAGCAGGCCGCTGGCCGCGGCGGCGCGCCGGTGGCGCCGCGACAGCGCGGCGGCCGCGGCCATGCTGACACAGTGCAGGCCATCGACCACGCCGCCGACGCCGGCCGCCGAAGGGTTGGCGAGCAGCCGCAGCGCGATTCCCTGGGCGAGGTGGCGGCCGCCGAGCGCCCGCGCGATGATCCGGGTGGCCGGATCCGGCGGCTCGCCGGTGGCGGCGAGCAGGCGGTCCGGCGCCAGCAGCAGCGCGACGCCGAGCAGGGCGTGCAGGGCGGGCACGGCCCCGGGAAGGGGCGCGCCCGCCTCCCCGGTCCGCCCGCCGACCAGCCGCGCCGCGCCGCTCAGCGTCTCCCCGGCCCGCGCGGCGACCAGCCTCGCGGCGCGGTTCACCGCCTCGCCTTCCGCATCGAGCGTATCGAGCGGATCGACCGCATCGAGCGCACCGAGGCGAGCGCGGCGACCCCGCCGATCCCGGCCAGGGCCGCGGCGACGGAGCCGCGGTGGATGCTGGCCCATAGCTCCGGGCTGCCCTTGTGGGCGCGGTTGTCGAAGGGGCCGTGGGCGCCGTGGTCGCCGGGCACCGGCGCCCAGAGGTTGCTCGGCCGTCCTGGCCCGGCGGGCTGGCTGGTCTGCTGGGCGTCGTAGCCGGTCCTGGCGAGGTAGCGGTCGAGGAGCCCGGGCACGACCCGGTTGCCGACGATGGTCGCCACCGTGCTGGCGCCGACCCAGACCTGACGGCGCCGGTGCGTGGCCGCCCAGACGATCGCCCTGCCGGCGACCTCAGGCTGGTAGATCGGCGCCACCGGCCGCGGCGATCTCGGCAGGCGCGACAGCACCCACTCGAACTGCGGGGTGTTCAGCGCCGGCATCTGGACCATGGTCAGCCGCACCGCCGACTTCTCGTGGAGCAGCTCGGTGCGAACCGACTCGGTGAAGCCCTTGATCGCGTGCTTGCCGCCGCAGTAGGCGCTCTGGAGCGGGATGCCCCGGTAGGCGAGCGCGGAGCCGACCTGGATGATCGTGCCGCGGTCGCGCGGTTGCATTCGGCGCAGCGCGGCCCTGGTGCCGTTGACGAAGCCGAGGTAGGTCACCTCGGTGACGCGGCGGAACTCGGCGGGCTCGATCTCGGTGAACGGCGCGAACACGGAGGTCATGGCGTCGTTGACCCACACGTCGATGGGCCCGAGCTGGGCCTCGACCCTGTCCGCGGCGGCGTCGACCTGGTCGGGGTCGGCCACGTCGGTCGGCACCACCACCGCGCGGCGGCCGAGTCCCTCGACCTCCTCGGCGGCCGCCTGGAGGCCGTCGCTGTCTCGCGCCAGCAGGCCGACGTCGGCGCCTCGGCTGGCGAACTCGCGCGCGGTGGCGCGACCGACGCCGGCGGACGCTCCGGTGATCACCACGACGCTGGGGAATGCCATCACTGCTCCTTTCGGTAGCGCTCCGCGTCGGGCCGCTTCACCTGGAGCCCCATCCCTGGACGGGAGAGGTCGGGCCGCAGCGCCCCGCCGTCCGGGTCGAGGACCCCGTCGAACAACAGGCGGTCGACGCGGGCGTGGTCGGCGAAGTACTCGAGGTGGCGGAGGTTGGGCACCGCCATGGCGGGATGGGCGGTGAGCGACTGCGCGCAGTGCGCCGAGACCTCCAGGTTGTTGGCGGCGGCCAGCGCGGCCACGCGCAGCCACTCGGTGATCCCGGCGCAGCGGGACACGTCGGCCTGGAGGCAGTCGACCGCGCCCGCCTCGAGCATCCGCTCGAAATAGGCCAGGTCGTAGCCGTACTCGCCGGCGGCCACCTCGGTCACGCTCTGGTCGCGCACCTCGCGCAGGCCCTCGAGGTCGTCCGAGGAGACCGGCTCCTCGAACCAGGTGACCCCGAGACCGGCGAACTCGCCCGCCAGCCGGACCGCCTGCTTGCGGTCGTATGCGCCGTTGGCGTCGACGTACAGCTCGACCCCGTCGCCGAGCGCATCGCGCACGCGGGCCACCCGCTCGAGGTCGCGCGCCTGGTCGGCGCCCCAGGCGGTGCCGACCTTGAGCTTCACTCTGGGGATGCCCTGGCCCTGGGCCCAGCCGGTGAGCTGCTCGACCAGCTCTTCGTCGGTGAGCGAGGTGAAGCCGCCGCTGCCGTACACCGGCACCTGGTCGTGCACCACGCCGAGCAGGCGGGCGAGCGGCTGGTCCAGCAGGCGGGCCTTGAGGTCCCACAGGGCGGTGTCGACCGCCGCGATCGCCATCGAGGTGATCCCGGGACGGCCGAGGTTGCGGATCGCGACCACCATCTCGCTCCAGGCGCCGGGCACGTCCAACGGATCGGTGTCGAGCACCACCTCGGCGAGCACGTCGTTGATCAGGGTGGCGCAGGCGCCGGTCGCGTAGGTGAAGCCGAGCCCGGTCCGGCCGTCCGCCCCCGCCTCCACGACCACCACGGTCGTCTCGGTCCAGGTGAGGGTGCCGTCGGACTCCGGCTCCTCGGTCGGGACCGTATACACCGAAACGTCGAGCCGCTCGACCGCTGACGCGTTCATCTTCCCCCCAGGTGGTCGGCGCAGCGTGCCGCCAGCGCCATGATCGTCAGCGCCGGGTTGGCGCTGCCCTGGGTGGGCAGCACGCTGCCGTCGGTGATGTAGAGGTTGGGGATCGCGAAGCTGCGCAGGTCCCGGTCGACCACCCCGGACCGCTCGTCGGCGGCCATCCGGCAGCCGCCGACCAGGTGCGCGTAGCGGTCGATGGTGACGGTCTCCTGCGCGCCGGCCGCCTTCAGGATGTTCTCGGTGACTCCCCGCGCCGCCCGCACCAGCGCCCGGTCGTTGTCGCACTGCGAGTAGCTGAAGTGCGCCACCGGCAGGCCGTAGCGGTCGGTCTCCTTGCTCAGCGTCACCCGGTTGTCGGGCAGTGGCAGGAACTCCGCGAGCACGCCGAGCGTGCACCAGTGGACGTAGTCGCGCATGTACTCGCGCAGGACGTGGCCCCAGTGGCCCTCGGCGGCGACGTGCTCGGCCCAGGTGATCGGCAGCGGACCGACCGTCTGGATCGAGAAGCCGCGCCTGTAGGGCTTGGACGGGTCGGTCTCGTAGAAGGCCTCGGTCGACACCTCTGGCGGCGGCGCCTTGTACATCCGCACCTCTTCGGTGAAGCGGCCGGAGGTCTGCGGCGCCCCTTGGACCATGACGTAGCGCCCGACCAGGTCGTGCCGGTTGCAGAGCCCTTCGGGGAAGCGCGGCTCCGCGGAGTTCAGCAGCAGCCTGGGCGTCTCGATCGAGTAGCCGGCGACCGCGACCATCCGGGTGCGCTGCCGCCGCTCCACGCCCTCCCGGGTGTAGACGACCGCGTTCGCCAGCCCGTCGGGTCCGAGCTCGATGCGCCGGACCATGCTGTTGGCGCGGACCTCGGCGCCGTGGGCCAGCGCGTCGGGGACGTGGGTGATCAGCGGCGAGGCCTTGGCGTTGACCTTGCAGCCCTGGAGGCAGAAGCCCCGGTAGATGCAGTGCGCGCGGTTGCCGAAGCGGCCGTTGGCGATGGCCACCGGCCCGACCCGCGCCTCGATGCCGAGCCGCTCGCAGCCGCGGAGGAATAACTCGCCCTGTCCGCTGGTCTGGTGCGCGGTGTGCGGGTAGTGGTGTGGGTCGCCCCACGGCCACGTCTGCCCCGCCACCGGCAGCTCCGCCTCCAGCAGCCGGAAGTACGGCTCCAGGTCGAGGTAGCCGATCGGCCAGTCAGCCCCGACCCCGTCCGCCGACCACGTGTGGAAGTCCGAGGGGTGGAAGCGCGGGGCGTAGCCGGCGAAGTGGATCATCGAGCCGCCCACGCCGCGGCCGGAGTTGTTCGCCCCGAGCGGGACCGGGTCGTCGCCGCCGATCACCCGCGGGTCGGTCCAGTACAGCTGGTGGGAGCCCCACTCGTCGCTGACCCAGTCCGCCTCGGGGTCCCAGAACGGTCCGGCGTCCATGGCCACGACCCTCCAGCCGGCCCGCGCCAGCCGCTGGGTGAGCACGCCGCCGCCGGCTCCGCAGCCGACCACCACCATGTCGACCTCGTCGGCGTCGTCGAAGCGGCGCATGTCCCCGCGCAGGCGGTGGTCGGCCGGGAAGCCGCTGGGCGGCACCAGCCAGGCCGACTGGTTGCGTGCGCGGACGCCGCGGGCGCCCCACAGCGGGCTCATGCGCCGTGGTCCCTTCGGGCGGCCTCGGCCCGCCTCGCCCACGCCTCGGCGTCGATCGGCCGCGCCTCGCGCTCCTCCCACGGCTCGAGGCCGTCGAGGTCGAGGTTCTTGTAGCCGCGCGGGTACGCCGGGCCGCCGAAGCCGATCTCGTTCCAGGACCAGGGGTGGGCGTAGAACGCGGTGACCGCGTAGCGGACCCACAGGTTCCAGACCCGCCCCGCCGGCAGGCCGTGCCAGTCAGCGCCGCTCCGCACCGCCTCGAGCAGGTCCTTCTGCTGGCGAGGGCGCAGCTCGGCGAAGCTCTTGCCGAAGCGGCCGCGCGCGTCGGCCTCGAGCGCCGCGAGCGAGGCGCGCCATGCCTCCCCGTCCGGCGGCAGGTTCTCGTAGTGCCAGCCGTCGGTCTCCGCCTCGGCCAGGCGCGCGTCGACCTGCTCGAAGACCGGGACCCTGGGCTCGTCGTCCTGGGCGAGCAGGCGGTCGAGCATCGGCCGCGCGACCGCCTCCTCCTCGACCGTGAAGAACCGCACCGGCGGTGGCGGGCCGAGCCGCCGCAGCACCACGCCCTTGGTCGCGTCGTCCCAGGTGGGCGCCTGACCGAGCACGTCATAGCCGGGATACCGGACGTGGCCGCCCGGTGTTGCTCCGGTGCCCATCAGCGGCCTTCGCGCCGGAGCACCGAGGCCAGCAGCCCCATGCCGCCGACCAGGGTCATCAGCCCGGGGGCGAACAGCGGCGGCCCCATCTCAAGGTTGTAGCGCAGCATCTTGAGCCCGCCGGGCTTCTGGGCGATGCCACGCAGGTGCAGCCAGGTGCCCTGGAGCCCGTTGGCGACCAACGCGGCCGAGGCGACCGGCAGGAAGGTCTTGGCCAGTCGCTTCGAGGCGACCCCGGCCAGCCCGGCCGCCATCGCCACCGGGGAGATCGCCACCGGCCACCACATCATCTTGTTGCCGAAGCTGGCGCGGTCATGCTCCAGGAAGATCTCGGCGCCGTTGACCAGGGCGGCCGCGGCGGTCAGCCCGGAGAGAGCGCGCTCGAACTTGCCGTGCTCGACGTTCCAGACCAGCCGGTCGATTCCCTGGACGATCGGCTCGGTGTCCCGCCGGCTGCTCCACGGCCAGCGTGCCATTTGCTCAGCTCCTTTCCGGCGGCCAGGGATCGCCACGGTCGTGCGGGGTCAGCTCCGCAGCTGGTCGAGCTTGTCGCGGAACAGGGTGGAGGCCATGGTCGCCTTGTGCGGCTGGCCGCGAAGCCATGCCTGGGCGAAGCCCTTGGCCTGCTCGTAGGTGACCTTGCCGGGCAGTGGCGGCTCGTTGGGGTTGACCAGCACGTCCAGCAGAGCCGGGCCCTGGTGGTCGAGGGTCATCTGGACGGCGTGCTCCAGGTCGGCGGCCTTCTCGACCCGCAATCCCAGGCCGCCACAGGACTCGGCGTAGGGAGCGAAGTTCATCGGCTGTTGGAAGCGGACGCCGTATTCGGGGTAGCCGAGGACCATCTGTTCCCAGAGGATCTGGCCGAGCGCGCCGTTGTTGTTGACGATCACCTTGATGGGCAGGTCGTAGCGGCAGGCGGTATCGAACTCGGCCATGAGCATGGCCATGCCGCCATCGCCGACGAAGGCGATGCACTGCCGCTGGGGATAGGCCCATTGGGCGGCGATGGTGTAGGGCAGGCCGGGGGCCATGGTGGCGAGGTTGCCGGACAGGTAGAACTGCCGGTCGCCGCGGATGTCGAAGTGGCGTGCCGCCCAGGTCGCGATGGTGCCGGAGTCGGAGCTGAGGATGGCGTCCTCGGAGGCGTAGCGATCGACCAGGCGCATGAGGTACTGGGGCTGGATGGGGTCGCGGTTGGGGTCCTCGAGTGCCGCCATGTCGCTGCGCCACTTGGCCATCCCGCGCTGGGCCTTCTCGAGGAAGCCGCGGTCCGACTTTCGGTCGAGCAGTGGGGTCAGCGCGCGCAACGTCTTCCCCGCGTCCGCGACCAGTGGGACCGCCGTCGGCATGCGGTTGCCCGCGCGCTCCGGGGCGATGTCGATCTGCACCGTGCGGACCTGCTCGGGGCCGGGCAGGTGCTTGGTGTAGGGGAAGTTGGTCCCGACCATCAGCAGGGTGTCGGCGCGCTCCATGACCTCCTCGCTCGGGCGCGTCCCCAGCAGGCCCAGCCCGCCGGTCACCAGCGGGTGGTCGTCGGGCACCGCGTCCTTGCCCGAGAGGGTCTTGACGATCGGGCTGCCGAGCAGCTCGGCGACCTCGAGCACCTCGGCCCGCGCGCCCTTGGCGCCGGCGCCGACCAGCATCGCCACGCGGCCGCCGCTGTTGAGCAGCTCGGCGGCGCGGGGCAGTTCCTCGCGGTCCGGCTCGCCGGACGGGCCGATGTAGACCGGCGCCGTCGCCGGCATGCGGGCGGGAGCCACCCCCTTCCACGGGTTCGCCTCGGCGTCGGCGACCTGGAGGTCGTTCGGGAAGGTCAGGTGCGAGACCGTCCGGTACCCGAGCGAGGTCCGGACCGCGCGGTCGACCAGCGCGGGGATCTGCGGCGGCACCATCACCATGACGTCGTAGGCGGCGACGTCCTGGTAGAGCTTCTCGAGGTGGACCTCCTGCTGGTAGCCCGTCCCCAGCACCTCGGTCTCCTGCATCCCGGTGATCGCCAGCACCGGGACGTGGTCCAGCTTGGCGTCGTAGAGGCCGTTCAGCAGGTGGATCCCACCCGGACCCGAGGTCGCCAGGCAGACACCAAGCCGGCCCGTCGCCTTGGCGTAGCCGGTCGCCATGAACGCGGCCGCCTCCTCGTGGTGCACCAGCACGAAGCGGATCTGGTCGTCGTGGCGGCGCAGCCCCTCCATGATCCCGTTGATGCCGTCGCCTGGCAGGCCGAACACGGTATCCACACCCCAGGCGATCAACCGTTCGACCAGCAGCTCGCTCGCGATCTTGTCGGCCACGTCCATCTCCCCTCGGCTCCGCTGAAACAGCTTCCGCTGGAACACGGGCAGCCTCGAACACGCCTCGAGGCGCCGGTGTTCTGACTTGCCGTCGAGCCGGACCGAGAAACCGGAACGCGCCGGAAAGCGAACGCGCGGCACGAGTCGTGCAGCCACGACCTGAACCGAGCACTACGACCAATGTCCAATTGCTTCCTGTGTCTGTCATATGTGACAACGGGATCAGGCTCGCGTGGGCGGCCGCCCACGCGGAGTGAGCTGATTCCCGCTTCGTCGACGCGGAGGCGCACAGGGGGGACGCGCACCGATGATCAGAGTGCTGCTCGTCGGCGATCACCGACTGGTCCGGGCCGGACTGCGCGCCCTGCTGGCCACCGTCGACGACTTCGAGGTCGTCGGGTTCGCCGCCGACGGCGGCGAGGCGCTCCAGGTCGCCAGTGACACCAGCCCCGACGTGGTGCTGATGGACCTGTCGATGCCCGGCATGGGCGGGGTCGACGCCACCCGCGAGCTGCGGCGGCTGATGCCGGCCGCGCGGGTGGTCGTGCTCACCTCGTTCGCGGACGAGGACCTGGTGCTGCGCGCGATCGAGGCCGGCGCGGTCGGGTACCTGCTCAAGGACGCGGAGCCGGAAGACCTGATCCAAGGCATCCGCGACGCCGCCGAGGGCGGTTCGCCCGCCAGCGGCAAGGTCGCCTGGGCGCTGTTGCGACGGGACCCGCCGCCCGGCGAGCTGCTCTCCGCCCGCGAGCGTGAGGTGCTTGCGCTGGTCGCCGAGGGCCTGACCAACCGGCGGATCGCCGGACGGCTCGGCATCTCCGAGGCGACCGTCAAGGCCCACCTGACCAACATCTACCAGCGGCTCGGCATCGCCGACCGCACCCAGGCCGCGCTCTGGGCCAGCCGGCACGGGCTCGCCGGCGGCGGGTGAGCCGGGGTGAGCGGGGTTCGGCGCGGTGAGCTGGGACCGGGGTGAGTCGGGCCGCCGCCGGCGGATATGCTGCCACCCGCTCGGCTCAGCTCGGTTCTCGCGCCAAGGAGGGTTCCGTGAAGATTGTCATGGTTGGCGATGACGACCTGCCGGAGCTGCTGCCGCTGGTCCGTGCCTACTGCGACTTCTACCGGGTCGAGCCCGCCGACGAGGCCCTGCTGGAGATGTCGCGGGCGCTGATCGCCGACCCCGGGCGTGAGGGAGTCCAGCTGCTGGCCCGCGACGATGCCGGCAGCGCCGTCGGCTTCGCGACCCTGTTCTGGACCTGGCAGACGCTCGACGCCGGCCGCGTCGGGATCATGAACGACCTCTACGTCGCCGCCGAGGCGCGCGGCGCCGGGGTCGCGGACGCGCTGATCGCCGCCTGCGTGGAGCGCTGCCGCGAGCACGGGGCGAAGCAGCTCGTCTGGCAGACGG
>JBEDUQ010000255.1:0-27864 GCA_040414855.1 Actinomycetota bacterium | reverse complement strand
GAGAAGCGGTAGTCCCAGTTGCGGATGCCGCCGGGGTCCTCCGGCAGCGAGCTGGTGAGCGCGGCGACCGGCGCGCCCGATGGCGCGTAGGTGAGCAGCCGCAGGGTCAGCAGGCTGCGCACGATCGTCTCGCGCTCGGGCAGGTCGCCGGCGATCTCGGAGGTCCAGCGCCGCCAGCGGCGCTCGTCGTCGAGCAGCACCCGCCAGGCCGCCTCGGGGTCGACCTGGACCAGCGGCTCGCGCACGGCGACCGCCAGCACCAGGGTGAGCGGCCGGCCCGGCTCGACCGTGACCCGCAGCGGGCGGCCCGGCTCGATCGGCAGGGCGGGAGCGGACCCGACCGCCACCGCGATCGTGCCCCACTGGCAGACCAGCACGTCGCCGCGCCGGCTCGCGTTGGGTGGCCGGCGCTCGTCGCCGAGGCGGGGGTCGAACTCGATGCTGGCCTCGACCGGGCCGCCCTCCGCCGACAGCCGGCGGACCAGCATGGTGGTCGGCAGCAGCGCGCCCGCGACCTCGGCGACCATCCCCTCGTTCAGGGTCAGCCTGCCGCCCGCCCCGTCCCAGGTGGTCTCCAGCGTGGCCGAATCCGGCCGGTAGCAGCGCGAGAGCACCGGTGCCGGCGCCGCCGGCGCTGTCGCCGGGCCGAGCCGGAAGCGGCCGCCTCGGGCCCCGCCGACCAGGCGCGCGAACAGCGGGTCGCCGTCGAAGTGCGGCACGCAGAGCCAGTCGATGGAGCCGTCGGAGGAGACCAGCGCCCCGGTGCGGGTGTCGCCGATCAGCCCGTAGTCGGAGATCGGCGGGAGGAGAGGGTCGTGGCCGGCGCGTATGTCAGTCATGTCAGTGGGGCGACAGCAGCAGGCCGAGGGCGACGCCGTAGGCGAGGTGCGCCACGATCGCGACCGCCGGGGTCTGGCTGCCGTAGTTGAGGCCGAGCAGGCCGGGTGGCTCCAGCACCGCGGTGGAGGCCGGTCCGGCACGGTTGGAGGCCATGCGGGGATGGATCCCGGCCAGCAGCGGCACCCCCACGGTGAGCACGATCGCCACGTGCAGCAGCCCGAGCAGGCCGCCGAGCCACCAGGTGGCCGTGTCGAGCAGCGCGAAGGTGGCCGCGTAGCCGAGCGCGAAGCCTTGGCCGACGGCCAGGTGGAGCAGGAAGCCGGCGACCCGCGCGCGGTCGGGGTCGTCGGTCACGATGGTCCCCAGGATCAGCGGGAGGTCGAGGCGGCTCAGGCCGGCGAGCTGCGCGGCGATCATCACCGCGGTCAGGATGCTGGTGGCCACCAGCCCGAACAGCGCCCAACCGGCCCAGTCCACCATGTCAGCTCGCCTCACCGGGTTGCGATGGCGTTCCCCTTCTAAAATGCATCGTAGTGGCCGATACAGGGCGCGGCAAGCACCGGGTGGGTCAGCCGCTGTCGCCCTCCGGGAGCTTGGTGGTGTCCCGGAGCTCCACGTAGGGCTCCCGGTCGCGCGGCCGGCCGGCGGCTATCGAGCGCCCGCGCTCCAGCTCGGCATTCAGCTCCGCGCCGAGCAGGATGGCGAGGTTCGAGATCCACAGCCAGACCAGGAAGATGATCACGCTGGCCACCGAGCCGTAGGTCTTGTTGTAGTTGCTGAACCCGGCGACGTAGAGCGCGAACAGACCCGAGGCCACCAGCCACAGCACCACCGCCAGCACGCCGCCCGGCGTGACCCACCGGAAGCCCCGCCTGGCGTTCGGCGACGCCCAGTACAGCAGCCCGAACATGAAGCTCACGACCAGCAGCAGCACCGGCCACTTGGCGATCTCCCAGATGGTCACCGCGGTGGAACCGATCCCGATCAGCCGTCCGACCCGGTCGGCGAGCCCGCCGGTGACGATCACCGCGACCGCGCTGGCCGCGAGCAGGACCAGGATCACCACCGTGACGCCGATCCGGAGCGGGATCGTCTTCCAGATCGGCCGCCCCTCCGGCACGTCGTAGATGGCGTTGGAGGCGCGCATGAACGCGGCCACGTAGCCCGACGCCGACCACAGCGCGAACAGCACGCTGACCACCACGATCACGCCGGCGGAGCGCTGGCTGCCCTGGAGGTTCTTGATCGCGGTGCTGAGGATGTCCTTGACCGAGGCTGGCGCCACCTGGCCGACGTTGTCCAGGAGCGCCGTGGTCGCCGAGTGCCCGGTCAGGCCGATCGCCGACACCAGCACCAGCAGCGCGGGGAAGATCGACAGCACGCCGTAATAGGTCAGCGCCGCCGCCCAGTCGCGCAGGTTGTCGGCCTTGTACTCCTTCAGCGCGCGCCGGATCGCCTCACGCCAGCCGGCCAATCCCAGCCTGGCCGGGCGGTCCGGCGCACGTTCCTCGCGTTCCCCGAGGTTCCCGTGGTACTCGCGTTCCTCGCGTGCCTGGCGGTCCCGTTGTGCGATGTCGTCGGTCATTCCCCCACCCCTTCCCCAGTGAGGGACCCGGACTACCCGGGGGGTGGAGGGCCCAACCGGCTCAGTCGTCGCTCGAGGCCGCCCAGATGTTGATCTCGGACTCGGTCGCGAAGCGGTCGATCCGTGCCAGCTCGTCGTCGCCGAAGCGCAGGTTGTCGAGCGCGCCGAGGTTGTCGTCGAGCTGGGCGACGCTGCTGGCGCCGATCAGGGTCGAGGTGACCCTCTCGTCGCGGAGCGTCCAAGCCAGGGCCATCTGGGCGAGCGTCTGCCCGCGCGAGGCGGCCAGCTCGCGGAGCGCGCGGACCTTGGCCAGGGTCCCCTCGGTGAGCTGGTCCCTCGACAGCGAGCCGTCGCGGCTGGCCCGCGAGCTCGGCGGGACGCCGTTGAGGTAGCGGTCGGTCAGCAGGCCCTGCGCCAGCGGCGAGAATACGATGCAGCCGACGCCCTCCTCGCCGAGCACGTCGAGCAGCCCGTCCTCGATCCAGCGGTTGAGCATCGAGTAGGACGGCTGGTGGATCAGCAGCGGCGTGCCCAGCTCCCGCAGGATCCGGACCGCCTCGGCGGTCCGGTCCGCCGAGTACGACGAGATCCCGGCGTAGAGCGCCTTGCCCTGCCGCACCGCCGAGTCGAGCGCGCCGAGCGTCTCCTCCAGCGGCGTGTCGGGGTCGAACCGGTGCGAGTAGAAGATGTCGACGTAGTCCAGGCCCATCCGGGACAGCGACTGGTCGAGGCTGGCCAGCAGGTACTTGCGGGAGCCCCATTCGCCGTACGGGCCCGGCCACATGTCGTACCCGGCCTTGGTGGAGATGACCAGTTCGTCCCGGTATGCCCGGAAGTCCTGGGCGAAGAGCGTGCCGAAGTTGGCCTCCGCGGCGCCGTACGGCGGGCCGTAGTTGTTGGCCAGGTCGAAGTGGGTGACGCCGCGGTCGAAGGCACGCCGCACGATCGCGCGCTGGGTGTCCAGCGGCCGGTCGTGCCCGAAGTTCTGCCAGAGGCCGAGCGAGATCGCCGGCAGCAGCAGCCCGCTGCGGCCGACCCGCCGGTAGCGCATGGCGTCGTAGCGTCCGGGGTCTGGCACGTAGGTCATCGCGCTCGCTCCTCCACCGTCGGTGGCCGGCTCGGGGGATGGTCCGGGAACTGCTCGGGAACTGCTCGGGAACTGCTCGGGAACTGCTCGAGAAGTGCTCGGGAGATGCTCCGGAGATGCTCGGGAAAGACTCAGTCGTCGAGCGGGCGGCGGGCGGCCAGCACGGACCCGCCCGCCCGCTGGAAGTCCGATGCGAGGATGTCCATGTAGACCGCATCGTACCGGCGGCCCATGGTCACCCCCGCCTCGCGGCGGCGTCCGAGCTCGTGGAAGCCGGCCTTGGCGTAGGTCTGGATCGCCCGCCGGTTCCAGCCGGCCACCGAGAGCATCACGTTGTGCAGGCCGAGCACGGTGAACGCCCAGTCGAGGGTGAGCCGGGTCGCCTCGGTGCCGAGCCCGCGGTCGCGCCGCTCGCCGAGGAAGATGCCAAAGCTGGCGGAGCCGTTCCGGTGGTCGATCTCGAACAGCGAGCTGAAGCCGATCGGCTCCTGGTCCGAGCGGTCGTACACGGTGAAGTCGGCGAAGCGGGGGCCGGTGCGACCGGCGAGCCGCTCCCTCTGCGCCTCGAGCGTCCACGGGACCACCCACCCGTTGGCGTTGGCCACCTCGAGGTCGTTGGACCACCGCCGCATCAGCGGCACCAGATCCATGCGGAGCGGCCCGAGCGCCACACGCTCGCCCTCCACCACGAACTCGGCTCGCTCCTCCATCGTCTCCTCCATCTCCTCGCCTCCCACCGAGATGGCCGTCCGGCCGATTCGACCTCATCGGGCGAGTATCGCGCGGCGGCGGCGGAACGGTGGATCAAGAACTGTTCAGCTCGCCCGGCATGCGCGATTCATCTGTTGCTCACCAAACTGTCATCCTTGTGGCGCAGGGTTCTGGACCGGCAAGAGAACCGTAAGCCAGAAGGCTGAAAGGATGAGCATGAGGAAGCGACTTGGCATCCTCGCCGCCGCTTTCGCCGCCATCGCGCTGATGGCCGGCATCGCGACGGCGGCGGGGAGCGACTTCGGCCTGTTCGCGCAGCGGCAGCTCGCGGACCAGTCGACCAAGCTCTATGGCTTCAGCGAGCCGCTGAAGGCGTCCTCCACCGCGTCGATCACCGCCGCCGAGGCCCAGGCCGACCCGCGCAAGCTGGCCACGGTAGCCAAGACCCTCAAGGTGCGGGTGGTAACCGCCGGTGTGGCGCCGGCCGTCCTGGACCAGTCGGCATTCTGGCCGGACGCCGAGAACCCCCAGTGGCTCATCACCTGCAACGAGGAGGGCGTCACCGCTCCCGGCCTGGTTCGTATCAACCTCGCCACGGGCCAGTCGACGACCATCGTCACGGGGACCACCTCGTGTGACCCGGTCCACGCCACCCCGTGGGGCACGATCCTGTTCGGTGAGGAGGCCGGCGGCGGCCCGAACGGTGGCCGCATGTACGAGCTGATCGACCCCCTGAACACGACCGGTGTGACCCTGAACCGAGCGACCGGCGCCTTCACCGGCGGCACCGGTGCCGGCAACCTGGTGGCTCGGCCCGCGCTCGGTCGTCTCTCCTTCGAGGGGCTGGCGCTCTACCCGAGCGGCGTGACCTACTACGGCGACGAGAACCGCCCGGGCAACGGCGTTGGCGGCGGCGCCTACTTCAAGTTCATCCCCGCTACCCTCCGTGACCCGAACGCCGGCCCGGTCAGCAGCCTCGACCAGTCGCCCTACGCCGCTGCCGGCTCGATCTTCGGCCTGCGCACCGGCGGCAGCGACTTCGGCCAGGGCAACGAGCTGGGCCAGGGCCGCTGGGTCCCGATCCCCGCCGCGCCAGACCCCGACCTTCGGGCCCAAGCGGCGGCGCTCCACCTCACCGGCTATTACCGGCCGGAGGACGCTGACATCAACCGTGACGCCGAGGCGGCCGGCAACGTCAGCTTCTGCGGTGCCAACACCGGCAACGAGGGTGAGCAGCTCTGGGGCGAGGTCGTCTGCATCAGCGACGGCACGCTGGCGCAGGCTGGCGCGAACACCGCCGTGCCTGAGGTGCGGCGGCTCGTCCAGGGCAGCCCCGCGCTCGCCATGCCCGACAATGTCGTTTGGCAGCCCGGTCGTGGCAACTGGATCGTCCACGAGGACGCGGAGACCGTCACCGACCTCCAAGGCCCCCACAACAACGACCTGTGGGCCTGCCTGCCCGACGGTGCCGACCCCGACCTCCAGTCCGACGGCTGCGTGCGCATGGCCACGCTGAACGACCTGACCGCGGAGTGGACCGGCGGCATCTTCGACGCCAGCGGCAAGCACTTCTACGTCAGCGTCCAGCACAACATCAGCGGCGCCGGCACGATCCTCGACATCACCGGCTGGAAGTAGACCTTCCAGCAACGACCACCGCGGAGGGCGCCGGGACTACCGGCGCCCTCCAGCCTTCGCGTCGTCGAACAGGAAGCCCGGCAGCTTGGCGTGCGCCGGCGTGAGCTCGGCCATCGAGGTCGCCCCGAGCAGCCGCATCGTCCGCAGAACCTGCGTCCGCAGGATGTCGACCGCGCGCTGCACGCCGCGCTCGCCACCCGCCATCAGCCCGTACAGGTACGCCCTGCCGACCATGGTCGCGGTGGCGCCGTGGGCCATCGCCGCCACCACGTCGCCGCCGTTGAGGATCCCGGTGTCCAGGTAGACCTCGGCCCGGTCGCCGATCGCGTCGACCACGCTGGGCAGCACGCCGAGCGGCGGCTGCGCCCGGTCGAGCTGGCGGCCGCCGTGGTTGGACAGGATCACGCCGTCCGCGCCGCGCTCGACCACCATGACGGCGTCCTCGGCGTTGGCGATGCCCTTGACGATCAGCGGGCCGTCCCAGAGGTCGCGCAGCCAGGCCAGGTGCTCCAGCGACAGGGTCGGGTCGAAGATCTCGTCGATCAGCTCGGCGACCGTGCCCTCCCAGCGGGTCAGCGAGGCGAAGATCAGCGGGTCGGTGGTGAGCAGGTTGATCCACCAGGCCGGGTGCATCGCGCCCTCGGCGAAGGTGCGCAGGGTCAGCGACGGCGGAATGGTCAGGCCGTTGCGCACGTCCCGCAGCCGGGCGCCGGCGACGGGGGTGTCGACGGTCAGCAGGATCGCCTCGTAGCCCTGCTCCTTGGCGCGGAGCACCAGGTCCTTGCCGGCGCCGCGGTCCTTCCACACGTAGAGCTGGAACCACTTGCGCGCCCCGGGGGCGGCCGCGGCCATGTCCTCGATCGAGGTGGTGCCCATGGTCGAGAGCGCGTAGGGGATGCCGGCACGCTCGGCGACCCGGGCCACCGCCCGCTCGCCCTCGTGGTGCATCATCCGCGTGAACCCGGTCGGCGCGAGCATGAACGGCAGCTCGGAGCGCTTGCCGAGCACGTTGACGCCGAGGTCGATGTTGGCCACGTCGCGGAGCACGTGGGGATGGAACTCGACCGCGGCGAACGCATCGCGGGCCCGCCGCAGGCTCACCTCGCTCTCGGCGGAGCCGTCGGTGTAGTCGAAC
This sequence comes from Actinomycetota bacterium, assembly GCA_040414855.1. Lineage (GTDB taxonomy): Bacteria > Actinomycetota > CALGFH01 > CALGFH01 > CALGFH01 > DASVXQ01. The sequence goes on along the minus strand of JBEDUQ010000255.1, from coordinate 20,868 downwards.
ACGGCCCGGGGCGTCCGTCGCCGCGCGACCGACCGCAGGTCCCCGATCGTCAGCGCCTGGGCCAGCCGGCGATCGGTCGGGTCGAGCGGCTGGCGGCGGGGCTTGAGCAGCTCGCGCAGCTCGGCGGGTCGGGGGACTCGTCTGGTGGTCACGGGACTCCCTCTTCCGTTCGGCGTCCGCTCGAACCATCTTCCGGCCGCGGCGGCGAGGCGGCAACGCTCCGCGACGCCCGATTTGGCCTGAGATGGGATCTCCGCGCCCGAGGCGCCTCGATGCGCGCGCCGGGGAGCTGACCCGGGCGGCATCCAGGCCGTACGCTCTTGCCCGGGGTCGGTGACGCGAGCGAGAGGATGCGGCGCGATGTCGGGCGGGATGGTGGACGACCTGGCCTTCATGGACGCGACGGCGCAGGCGGAACTGGTCTCGAGCGGCCAGGCTTCGCCACGGGAGCTGGTCGACGCGGCGATCCAGCGGATCGAGAAGCTCGACGGCGAGCTGAACGCGGTGGTGACGCGGCTGTTCGAGAAGGCCAGGGCCGCCGCGGACGGGGAGCTGCCCGACGGGCCGCTGCGCGGGGTGCCGTTCCTGCTCAAGGACCTCGGCGCCCTCTCGGCCGGCGACCCCTACGCCGCCGGCGTCAAGGCCGCCCGCGCGGCCGGCTACGTCGCCGACCACGACAGCGTGATCACCGACCGGTTCCGCGCCGCGGGGCTGGTCTGCGTCGGTCGCGCCAACGCGCCCGAGCTGGGCCTGGTGCCGACCACCGAGGGCGAGGCGTACGGGCCCTGCCGCAACCCCTGGGACCTCGGCCGCTCGACCGGCGGGTCCAGCGGCGGCTCGGCCGCGGCGGTGGCGAGCGGGATGGTGCCGGTCGCCCACGCCAGCGACGGCGGCGGCTCGATCCGGATCCCGGCGAGCGAGTGCGGCCTGGTCGGGCTCAAGCCGACCCGCGGCCGCGTGCCGATGTGGCCGGACGCCGCCGAGGGCTGGGGCGGCATGGCGGTGCAGCTGGCGGTGTCCCGCACGGTCAGGGACATGGCGGCGATGCTCGACGCGGTCGCCGGTCCCTGCCCCGGCGACCTGCACACTCCGCCGTACCCGGCCGGGCCGTACCGGCGGGAGGTAGGCGCCGACCCGGGCAGGCTGCGGATCGGCCTGCTGACGCGGTCGCCGGACGGCTCGACGAGCACCCATCCCGAGTGCGTCACCGCCGCCGAGGAGACCGCCGGGCTGCTGGAGTCGCTCGGGCACACGGTCGAGCCCGAATTCCCCAGCGCGCTTGCCGACCCCGAGATCAGCCAGGCGTTCCTGCCCTGCTACGCCACCTGGACCGCGCTCGAGCTCGACTGGTGGGGAGAGCTGCTCAGCCGGCCGCTCACCGCCGACGACGTCGAGCCGGCCACCTGGGCGGTCGCCGAGGTCGGCCGCGGGGTCAGCGGCACCCAGTTCGTGGCCGCGCTGTCGGCGGTCCACCGCTACTCGGCCAGGGTGCAGCGCTGGTGGGCCGACGGCTGGGACCTGCTGCTCTCCCCGACCATCTCGGAGCCGCCGCCGCCGCTCGGCGAGTTCGCCGCCCAGCCGGACAACCCGTTCTGGCCGGTCACCCGCTCGGTGGTCGAGGTCGCCTACACGATCCCCTTCAACATGACCGGCCAGCCCGCGATCAGCCTGCCGCTGCACTGGACCGCGGAAGGCCTCCCGGTCGGCTCCCAGCTGGTCGCCGCCTACGGCCGCGAGGACCTCCTGCTGCGCGTCGCCGCCCAGCTCGAACAGGCCCGCCCCTGGTCCGACCGCCGCCCAGCGGTGCACGCCTGAGCGGGGCACGACGACCGCGGCCCTTGCCCGGCTCTTGACATGGCCGTTTGGTCAGTTAACTCTCGGAGAGTCCAGTCATGTGCGCAATGCCCTGGAGCGCGACGGTTTCGTGCAACGCCGGCGCGCCATGGCGCCCGCGGTGGCGGTTCGCCACCGGAAGGAGGCTCTGATGGACCTTCAGCCGCGTAGCGACCCCGCCGACGTCCTCACCGTGATGGGCCGGCACTGGGGCTGGGTGCTCGGCTTCGGCGTCGTCACCGCGCTCGCCGGGCTGATCACGCTCGCCTGGCCGGGCCGCACGCTGGTCGTGGTCGCGGTCCTGTTCGGGATCCAGTTGGTGGTCGCCGGAATCTTCCGGTTCGTGGCCGCCTTCGCCACCGAGGACGAGAGCGGCGTCACCCGGGTGCTGCTGGCGCTGCTCGGCGTGCTCTCGTTCGTCGTCGGGGTGTACGCGCTGCGGCACATCCTGATCACCATCGCCGCGCTCGGCCTGCTGCTCGGGATCTTCTGGATCGTCAACGGCGCGGTCGAGACCTTCGCCGCGCTCTCGCACCGGGCCATGCCGGGGCGCACCTGGACCATCCTGATGGGCGTGCTCAGCGTGGTGGCCGGCGTCGTGGTGCTGGCCTCCCCCGCGACCTCGCTGCTGGCGCTGGCGCTGATCGTGAGCTTCTGGCTGCTGCTGTTCGGGGTCATGGAGATCATGCTGGCGTACCAGCTGCGCTCGGCCGCGCAGTCCTCGGGGGTGCCGTCGACGACCTGATCGCTCGGGCCGGAAGCGGCCGGTCGACGGTGGCGGGCAGACGGCGCGGTCGGCGCGTTAGAGTCCAGCAAAACAAGCGGCAGCTTTGGGGTGGCAGATGACGACAGCCGCGTCCGACCGGTCACCGTTGTTGTGGGCCGAATCCTGGGCCGTCCAGGTCGCGGTCGAGGCCGACAGCCTCGAGCATCGAATGGAGGTCGCGCTCGCCTCGGCGCCGGTCGACGACCAGCGCAACCAGGTCGCCGAGGCGATCCGTGAACTGATCGCCGAGGCGCGCGCGGCGACGCGGCGCCGGAGCGCTTGGCGGTTCAGGGGACCGTTCGACCGCTGGCGCGGGACCTCGATCGATCGCGCCTACCGGAGCCTCCACGCCGCCAGGGTCTTCCTGATCGAGTTGCTCCCCGACCAGGACGTCGACGCGCTTGCATCGAGCGTCGCGGCTCGCGCCGCCTCCTGCCTGGCCAGAGACGACCTCCGTCAGGCGGAGATCCAGCACCTGGGCGAGCTGCCATCGGGGCCGGTCAAGCGCGCGAAGCTGCGCCAGGCGGAAGAGGTCACCTATGACGCCTCGGACCAGCTGCACGTCCGGGTGCGGGTCTTTCGCAACATCCTGTTCGCCGCGGGCGTGCTCATCGCGGGGCTGATGGTCGCGCTGGTTCTGATCGTGAGCACGTATCCCAAGGCGATGCCGCTCTGCTTCACGCCCTCGTCCACCGCGGCCGCCGCGGCAACCGGGGCCACCGCGGGCGGGGCGGCCGCGGGCGGCCAGTCGGAGGGGTCGACAACCTTCTGTCCGAGCGGGGACCGGCAGGCGCCATCGAGCGGAGACGTCGTGATCGTCAGCGGGCTCGGCCTGCTCGGCGGATCGCTGGCCGCCGCGTTCGCGATCCGCAAGGTCCGCGGGTCGGCGACGCCGTACGACGTGCCGATCGCGCTCGCCGTCCTCAAGGTCCCGTCCGGCGCGCTCACCGCCGTGGTCGGCATCCTGCTGCTCGGCGGCGGCTTCGTGCCCGGCTTCTCGGAGCTCGACAGCCAGCGGCAGATCCTCGCGTACGCGCTGCTGTTCGGCTATGCGCAGCAGCTCGGGACCCGGTTCATCGACGACCGCGCCAAGGCGATCGTCAACAGCCTTCCCAGCAAGGATCCCGAAGCAAAGCAGCCCCAGCCGGCACCGGGGACCACAACCTCCCGCCCACCCGAGCCCGGCGCCGACCCGGCGAGCTGACTCCGACGCACGCCCGGCGCGAACGGCGGTCAGGCGGACTCGAACACGGGCTTCAGTGCGAAGTACAGCTCGCGGTAGCGGCGGTAGGCGTCGTCGTAGGCGGCGTGGCGGTCCGGGTCGGGGACCTCCTCCTCGGGCTGGAAAGCGACGAAGGCATCCACCGCCTCGGCCACGCTGGCGTGGACGCCGGCGCCGACGGCGGCAAGGATCGCCGCGCCGGTGGCGGTGGTCTCGACGCTGGTCGGCACCCGCACCGGCAGGCCGGTCACGTCCGCCTTGATCTGCCGCCACAGCGCGCCCTTGGCGCCGCCGCCGACGATGGTGAGCCGGCGGACCTCGAGCCCGGCGTTCCGCATCGCCTCGAGGATGTCCCTGAGCGCGAAGGCGCTGCCCTCCAGCAGCGCCCTGGTCAGGTGCGCGCGGGTGTGCGCGAGCGTCAGGCCATAGAAGACCCCCCTGGCCGCGCCGTTCCACTCGGGGGCCATCGCGCCCTGCATGCAGGGCAGGTGAATCAGCCCCTCCGCGCCGGGCGGCACGCCGGCCGCCGCGGCGGTGAGCAGCTCGTAGGCGTCGCCCCGCCCGGCGCGCTCGGCCTCCAGCTCCAGCGGCGCGAACTGGTCGCGCCACCAGCGCAGCCCGCCGCCCGAGACGAAGCCGGGGTTCTCCAGCAGCCAGACGTCGGGGTCGGCGTGCGGGTGGCACTCGACCAGCATGGTCGGGTCCTCACGCGGCCCGGCGGAGGCGGCGCAGACCGGCTCGGCGGTGCCGACCACGTCGCAGACCTCCCCCGGCGCGAACACGCCGGCGCCGAGGGTCGCGGCCATCTCGTCGCCGCAGCCGACGGTGACGACGGTGGCTGGGTCCAGGCCGGTGCGCTCGGCGAAGGCGGGCGTGACCGTGCCGGCCGGCTGGGTGCCGGCCGCGAGCTCCGGCAGCATCGCCTGGTCGACCTCGACGGCCTCCAGGACCGGCGCGGACCAGGTCCGGGTCCGGGGATCGAGCAGCGCCAGCGAGGAGGCGTTGGAGTAGTCGACCGCGACCACCCCGGCGGCCTCGCGGAGCACGAAGGTGCCCGGCGACTGGAGGCTCGCCGCCCGCGCGAACGCCTCCGGCTCCTGGTCGCGCACCCACATCGCCTTGAAGACCGCGTGCGAGGAGTCGAGGTTGGCGCCGACGTGCCGGTAGAAGTCGCCGGGCGGAATGCGAGCGGCCACCTTGGCCGCCTGTGCCTCGGCGCGCCGGTCCATCCAGATCATCGCCGGCCGCAGCGGCTCGCCGGCGGCGTCGCACACGACCATGCCGTCGAGCTGCGAGCCGAACGACAGGCCCTTCACCGCCGACGGGCCCTCCGGGACCTCCCGCAGCAGCCGGGCGATGGTGGCGTGCAGCGCCGCGGTCCAGAGGCGCGGGTCCTGCTCGGCCCAGGTCGGGTGCGGGAACTGGACGTCGTAGGGCTCGTAGGCGGAGGCCACCAGGGTGCCGTCGGCGGCGTAGAGCGCGGCGTTGGTCCCCTGGCTGCCGACGTCGCAGCCGATCACGTAGGGGCCGCGCGGCCCGCTCACGGCACGATCACCATCTTCAGGCCGGCGCCGGAGCGGATGGTCTCGAAGCCCTCGGCGATCCGGTCCAGCGGGAACCGGTGGGTCACGACCGCGGCCAGGTCGTCGCGGCGGCGGTTGAGGTAGTCCATGGTGATCCGGTATTGGCGCGGGGTCGCGCCGTACGCGCCGAGGATCGCCAGCTCCTTGTAGTGGAGCTGGTTCATGTCGAGCTGGCTCACCGGGTCGTGCTTGGGCAGCCCGGCGAAGTAGACGACCCTGGCGCGCCTGGCGGCGATCTCCAGCGCCGCCCGCTGGGCGTCTTTGGAGGGCGCCGCCACGCTGATCCGCTCGGCGCCGGCGCCGCCGGTGCGGCGCATCGCCTCGGCGACGCCGTCCTCCCCCACCACCCAGGCGTCGTCGACGAACCCGCCGACCGTGTCGAGGGCGATGTCGAGCCGGTCGCGGCTCACGTCGCAGAGCAGCACCCTGCCGGCGCCGCGGTCGCGGGCCATCACCGACTGCCAGCAGCCGATCGGGCCGGCGCCCATGATCAGCACGGTGTCGCCGAGGCGCACGTCGAGCACCTCGATGCCGTTGAGGGCGCAGGCGAACGGGTCGACCACCGTGGCCAGGTCCGAATCGAGGTCGTGCGGCAGCGGGATCAGGTTGCGCATCGCGATCGGCGGCACCGCGGCGAGCTCGGCGAACGCGCCGGGGAAGGGATCGTAGCCGTAGAGCAGGTGGTGCTCGCAGAGGTTCTGGAACCCGTCGAGGCACTGCGCGCACTCGCCGCAGGTGAGGATCGAGCCGAGGAAGACCCGGTCGCCCTCCTTGACCCCCGGCGGAAGGGTCGCGTCGGCGCCGACGCGCTCGAGGGTCCCGACGGGCTCATGCCCGAGGATCCACGGGGTCGGGGCGCGGTGGTCGCCGTTGAAGAAGGTGCGCGCGTCGGTCCCGCAGATCCCGCACGCCTCCACCCGCAGGATGGCGCCGCGGGGATCGAGGACCGGCTCGTCGGCCTCCCGGAGCTCGACCTCGTTGCGGCCGGTCATGAACGCGGCTCTCACGCTGCCTCACCGCCGGCCTGCGCGGCGAGCTCCTCGTACGCCTTGTCCGCGGTCCAGCGCTCCCTGATCACCCTGGAGAGCGCTCGGGTGATGTCTCTCGGCGAGCGGTGCATGAAGATGTTGCGACCCACCGAGCAGCCGATGCCGCCGGCGGCCATCGCCCGCTCCATGCGCCACAGCAGCTCGCGGTCCTGGAGCCGGGAGCCGCCGGCCAGCACAACCGGGATGCCGCTGGCCGCCTCGACCAGGCGCGCGAACGACTCCTCGTCGCCGGGCCAGTTGGTCTTGACGATGTCCGCGCCCAGCTCGGCGCAGAGCCGCACGTTGCGCCGCAGGTACTCGAAGCCGTACTGCTCCTTGAGCGCCTCGACCGATGCGTAGGTGGTGGGGAACTCCGCCTCGGCGATAAGCGGCATCCCGAGCGCCGCGCATTCCCGCCCGACGCCGGCCAGGGTCCGGATCATGCCCGCCTCGGAGTCGCCGCCGAGCGCGGTGAACAGCACCACCGCGTCGGCACCGAGCCGCAGCGCCTCGTCGACGTCGGCGATCTGCACCACCTCGGGCTGGCCGCCGTCCGGGCTGGCGGAGGCCGACAGCAGCAGCGCCAGCGAGGTGGTCGGCGCGAACGCCGGCTCCGCGAGCCGGATCATGCCCTTGGACATCATGATCACGTTGGCGCCGCCGGCCACCGTCTCGCCGGTGCGGGTGTCGATGTCCGCGAGCGGCTCGAGGAAGGTTGGCGAGGTCATCCCATGGTCGAGCGCGCAGATCACCGAGACCCCGGCGGGATCGATCACCCGCTTGAGCCGCATCGACTTGCCGACCTGTGTCGTCACGTGAACCTCCTTCCGGGACCTCGGCGAACCACCGAGAAGTCGAAGGCATCGGCCAGGTGGAACTCGTGGGAGGACAGGACCGCGGCGCCGTCCTCGGCGTAGTCGACCTGCCACATGTAGAGCAGCAGCTCGCCGCGGGGAATGCCGAGCCGGGAGGCGACGGCGTGGTCGGCCCGCACCGGGCGGAACTTCGCGACGCCGTGGTGGATGACGATGCCGAGGTCGCGCTCGAGCACGTCGTAGATCGAGCGTCGCAGCATCTCGTCCACGACCTCGGGGCGGTCGGCGGCCAGCCGGCTCGGGAAGATGTCCCTGGAGAGCACCACCGGCCTGTCCTCGGCGGTGCGGACCCGCTCGACGATCAGCACGTCCTGCCCGGGCTCCAGTTCCAGGCGGGCGGCCTCGGCCGCCGAGGCGGGCTCGGTCCAGTGGCGCGCCCGCGCGGTCCCCGCCCGCATCCCGGCGGACGTGATCGCCTCGGTGACACCGAAGTTCAGGTCAACGCTGTTCGCAACCCTTGGCAGCTCGGCGACGTAGGTGCCGGAGCCGCGCCGGCGGCGCAGCAGCCCCTCGTTCTCGAGGACCCGGAGCGCCTCGCGCAGGGTGGCGCGGGAGACCTGGAGCTCGGCCGCGAGGTCGGGCTCGGAGGGGAGGCGGGTGCCCGGAGGGAAGCTGCCCTGGTCGATCCGCTGCCTGAGCTGGTCGTGGACAGAGACCGAGCGGAGCTGTGGTCGGCTCCTCGTCTCCCGGGGCTCCCGGTTCGCCATCTGCATGCTGCGATCGAGTCTATGTCAGACAACTTTGGCCGGCAAGGCGAGTTCAGCGCGGCGACCGCCGAGCACTGCTCCCCGCCAGCCCATGGCCTGCATGAATAGCGGCGGCTTGACTCGCTCGGGGCCGCTCCTTACCATTCCGGCAAAGTCGACGCAATGTCAGACAACTTCCCGTGCGCGCGCACCGCGCGGCACGCCGGAGAAGGGGGTTGCGACGTGGCTCAGGAACGACGCAAGGTCGGATCGGTGAGCTACCAGGAGGCGGGCGACGAGTACTTCGTCAAGCGGCGGCTCCGACGCCACGCCGCCTTCTGGTCGCTGTGGTCGCTGGGCGTGGCGGCGGTCATCTCCGGTGACTTCTACGGCTGGAACCTCGGGCTGGACGCCGGCGGCTTCGGCGGCCTGCTGATCGCCGGGCTGTTCATCACCGCGATGTACTACGGCCTCTGCTTCAGCATCGCCGAGATGTCCCCTGCGCTGCCGCACACCGGCGGCGCGTACTCCTTCGCCCGCTCGGCGATGGGGCCGTGGGGCGGCTTCATCACCGGCCTGGCCGAGAACATGGAGTACGTGATCACCCCGGCGGTGGTGGTGGGAGCCATGGGCTTCCTGATGCACGACATCGTCGCGGGGCTCTTCAATCTCGCCGGAGCGCCGTGGTGGAACAGCCCGGTCACCTGGTGGGCCGTGTTCTACGTCGTGTTCGTGTGGATCAACATCGTCGGGATCGAGGCCACCATGCGGTTCACGGTGGTTATCAACATCCTCGCGCTCGGCATCCTGGCGTTCTTCTTCATCTCGGTGCTGGCCTCCGGCAAGTTCGACGCCAGCCTGTGGACCAACATCAAGCCCGACCTCGGCAACTCCGGCTTCCTGCCGCACGGCCTGGGGGGCATCTTCCCGGCGATCCCATTCGCGATCTGGTTCTTCCTGGCGATCGAGGAGCTACCACTCGCGGCCGAGGAGTCCCACGACCCCAAACGGGACGTGCCGCGGGCGACCATCTGGGGCCTGACCACGCTGGTGGTCGCCGGCGCGCTGACCTTGCTCCTGAACACCGGCGTCGGCGGCGGCGCCGCCGCCCTCGGCAAATCGGCCACGCCGCTGTTCGACGGCTTCAAGGGCGTCTTTGGCGACGGCACCGCGGCGGAGCTCCTGGCGCTGATCGGCCTGGTGGGCCTGATCGCCAGCTTCTTCACGATCATCTACGCCTACGGCCGCAACACCTACTCGCTGTCGCGGGCCGGCTACTTCCCGAAGTGGCTGTCGATCACCCACGGCAAGCGCAACACCCCGCACATCGCGCTGATCGCCGGCGCGGTGGTCGGCTACGCGCTGGCGGTGCTGATCTACCAGCTCGGCAAGAGCGGCGGCCAGCTCGCCGGGCAGATCGTCGGCGCGCTGCTGAACATGGCCGTGTTCGGCGCGGTGGTCTCCTACTGCATGCAGTGCCTGTCGTTCATCATGCTGCGGCGCAGGCTCCCCAACATCGAGCGGCCCTACCGCAGCCCGGTCGGTGAGTGGGGCGCCGCGATCGCCGGCATCATCGCCCTGGTCTCGCTGATCTCGCTGTACTCCAACAGCGACTACCGGCCCGGCGTGTACGGGACGCTGATCTACTTCGTGCTCGGGATCGTGTACTTCGCGGTCGCCGGCCGGCACCGCCTGGTGCTCTCCCCCGAGGAGGAGTTCGCCCTGACCCAAGGCGAGCACGGCCACCCCGAGACCGAGGGCTACGGCAAGACCCACGTGACCGACATCCCGGCCGCCGGCGAGCCCGGCGAGGGCGTCAGCGAGCAGGCGCCGGCCACGTGAGCTCGCGCCACGGGCTCGACGCTCGCCGCGTGAGCGGGGCGTGACCCGGCCGGTCATCGGCGTCACGGCGGGGATCGAGCCCGACGCCCGCTGGCGCGTGTGGGAGGAGGCGGCAGCACTGCTGGCCGCCTCCTACCCACGTGTGATCGCCCGCGCCGGCGGCAGGGCGGTGCTGCTGCCGCCCGACGAGGACGGCGTCGACGAGACCGTCGCTGCGCTCGACGGCCTGGTGCTGAGCGGCGGCAACGACCTCGACCCCGCGCTCTACGGCCAGGAGCCGCACCCGCTGACCCGCGGCGTGGCGCCCGAGCGAGACCGCGCCGAGCTGCCGCTGCTGCGGGCGGCGCTCGCCGAGGGCCTGCCGGTGCTCGGGATCTGCCGCGGCGCGCAGCTGATCGCGGTCGCCGCCGGCGGCAGCCTGCACCAGCACCTGCCCGAGCTGGTCGGCCACCAGGGGCACCAGCCGGAACCGGGCCGCTACGGCCGCCACCAGGTCCGGCTCGACCCCGCCAGCCGGGCCGGCGCGATCTTCGGCCCGCTCGCCGAGGTCGCCTCGCACCACCACCAGGGCATCGCCGCGGCCGGGAACGGCCTCGAGGCGGTCGCCTGGGCCGAGGACGGCACCATCGAGGCGGTCGAGGCCGCCGCCAGAGGCCGTTTTCTGGTCGGCCTGCTCTGGCATCCCGAGGAGGACGGCGACGAGCGCCCGTTCGCCGCCCTGGTGGACGCGGCCGGCGCGCTGCGTGCCGGCCGCGTCGGGGTCACTCCGGGGTGACGTAGGCGCCCGAGAGGCCGCCGTCGACCAGGAAGGTGCTGGCGGTGATGTAGGAGGCGTCGTCGCTCGCCAGGAAGCAGGCCGCCGCCGCGATCTCCTCGGCCTCGGCGAAGCGGCCCATCGGCAGGTGCACCAGCCGCCGCGCCGCCCGCTCGGGGTCCTTGGCGAACAGCTCCTGGAGCAGCGGCGTGTTCACCGGGCCCGGGCAGAGCGCGTTGACGCGCACGCCCTTGCGCGCGAACTCGACCCCCAGCTCGCGCGTGAGCGCCAGCACCCCACCCTTGGAGGCGGTGTAGGAGATCTGCGAGGTGGCCGCGCCCATCACCGCCACGAACGAGGCGGTGTTGACCACCGAGCCGCCGCCGCGCCGCAGCAGGTGCGGGATCCCCTTCTGGCAGCACAGGAACACCGACTTGAGGTTCACGTCCTGCACCCGCTGCCAGGCCTCCAGGGTGGTGTCGAGCACCGAGACGTCGTCAGGCGGCGAGATGCCGGCGTTGTTGAACAGCACGTCGATGCCGCCGAACCGCGCGGCCGCCTGCTGGTACAAGCCGTCGACCTGGTCGGGGTCGGTGACGTCGGCGCGCACGAACAGCCCGCCGACCTCGTCGGCGACCAGCTTGCCGGGCTCGTCGGCGAGGTCCACGACGCAGACCTTCGCCCCCTCGGCGGCGAAGCGGCGAGCGCTGGCCCGCCCGATGCCGCTGGCCGCGCCGGTGATGACCGCGACCTTGCCCTCCAGCCGCCCGCTCACAAGCGTTCGAACCCGCGGTAGCGCTCCCAGTCGGTCACGGCGGTGTCGAACGCCTCCAGCTCGACCCTGGCCATGTTGCAGTAGTGCTCGACCACCTGGGAGCCGAAGGCCTGGTGGGCGACCTCGCTGGAGGCGAACAGCTCGCGCGCCTCCCGCAGGCTCGCCGGCACCCGCGGCTTGTCCGACTCGTAGGCGTTGCCGGCGTACTCCTCCTCGAGGGTGAGGCCCTTGTCGATGCCGTGCAGCCCGGCCGCGATGATCGCCGCGATGGAGAGGTAGGGGTTGACGTCGCCGCCGGGCACCCGGTTCTCGACCCGCAGCGAGGAGCCGTGGCCGACCACGCGCAGCGCGCAGGTGCGGTTGTCACGGCCCCACGCGACCGCGGTCGGCGCGAAGCTGCCCGCCGCGAAGCGCTTGTAGGAGTTGACGTTCGGCGCCAGGAACAGGGTCAGCTCGCGCACCCGGGCGAGCTGACCGGCGAGGAACTGCTCGCCCAGCGGTGACAGCTGGTGGCCGGGGCCGGCGAGGACCGGCTCGCCGTCGAGGCTCCGGAAGCTCAGGTGGATGTGGCAGGAGTTGCCCTCGCGCTGGTTGTACTTGGCCATGAAGGTGAGCGCGCAGCCCGCCTGCGCGGCGATCTCCTTGGCGCCGTTCTTGTAGATGGCGTGGCCGTCGGCGGTGCGGAGCGCCTCGTCGTAGCGGAAGGCGATCTCGTGCTGGCCGTAGTTGCACTCGCCCTTGGCCGACTCGACCCGCAGCCCCGCGCCGGTCATGCCGTTACGGATCGCGCGCAGCAGCGGCTCGATCCGCGCGGTGCCCAGCAGCGAGTAGTCGACGTTGTAGTCGTTGGCCGGCGCCAGGTCGCGGTAGCCCTTGCGCCAGGCGTCCTCGTAGCTGTCGCGGAAGACCATGAACTCCAGCTCGGTGCCGACCATCGCCTGCCAGCCGCGCTCGGCGAGCGCCTCGACCTGGCGCCGCAGGATCTGCCGGGGCGAGGCGACCACCGGAGTGCCGTCCTCCCATTCGAGGTCGCACATGACCAGCGCGGTGCCCTCGTGCCACGGGATGCGGCGCATGGTGGACAGGTCCGGCCGGAACACGAAGTCTCCGTAGCCGAGCTCCCAGGAGCTCATCGCGTAGCCGCCGACGGTGTTCATGTCCACGTCCACGGCCAGCAGGTAGTTGCAGCCCTCGGCGTTGTGCTCCAGCACCTCGTCGAGGAAGTGGCCGGCGGCCAGCCGCTTGCCCTGGAGGCGGCCCTGCATGTCGGCGATCGCGAGCAGCACCGTGTCGATGCGCCCGGCGTCGACCTCGGCCCGCAAATCCTCGACCGTCAGTGTCCCTGGCACGAGTCCCCCCTTCCCAATGGCCCGTTGTCGTTCGACTTCCCGGAGTGGGTACACGCTGCGCAAACGGGGGTGATTCCCCCGGCAGCGATCTTGTTCGGTCGTGACCGCCACTGTCAACGAGTGAAAGCGATGGGCGTCGGCTGCGTGGCCGGACGCTCGCGGGCTACCCAATAGCCCCGATCGCACCGGACGGGACGGAGGCTTCGATGAACATCACCGTGATCGGCAGGGGGCACGTAGGCAAGGGTCTCGGGGAGCGCTGGGCGCGGGCAGGCCACACGGTCACCGAGCTGGGGCACGACGGCGGCGACGCCACCGACGCCGACGTCGTGGTGGTGGCGGTGCCGTCCAGCGCCATCGCCGAGGCGCTGAGCGCCGTGACCGGCTACGACGGCAAGGTCGCCATCGACGCGACCAACGCGATCGGGGGACGCAACGAGGCCTACGACTCGCTCGCCCACCAGATCAAGGCGATCACGAGCGGCCCGGTCGCCAAGTCCTTCAACGCCAACTTCGCTGCCCTCTACGACGAGATCGACAAGCAACACGAGCGGCCGAGCAACCTGTACGCGGCCGACGAGGGCGCCCGCGCGGTGACCGAGCAGCTCAACCGCGACGCCGGCTACGAACCGGTGTTCCTCGGCGACCTCGACCACGCCCGCGAGCTGGAGGACTTGGCCGGGACCCTGTTCGCGATGGGCCAGGCCGGTATGGGGCCGTTCTTCCAGCGATACGCCAGGCCCGGCGAGCTGTAACGGCTCTTTGGCAATCCCGAGATTCCCCGCGAAAGGATACAACGCCCACGAATGGGGGACGGCGATGAGGAGCGCACGGCTGGGTCCCGAGCAGCGGCGCGAGGCGCTCGACCGGATGGCCGCCGAGGAGTTCGACGTCGTGGTCATCGGTGGCGGGGTGACCGGCGCGGGATGCGCGCTGGAGGCGGCGACCCGCGGACTGTCGGTCGCGCTGGTGGAGCAGCGCGACTACGCGGCAGGGACCTCGAGCCGCGCCAGCAAGCTGATCCACGGAGGCGTCCGCTACCTGGAGCAGCGCGACTTCACGCTGGTGCGGGACGCGCTCCGCGAGCGCGACCTGCTGATGACCCGGCTCGCCCCGCACCTGGTCCGGATCATCCCGTTCCTGTACCCGCTCACCCGCGGCCCGTGGGAGCGCGCCTACGTCGGCTCCGGGCTGCGGCTCTACGACACCCTCGGCGGCACCAGGGCGGTGCCGAGGCACCGGCACCTGTCGAAGGGCGGCACCTTGCGGCTGGCGCCGGCCCTGCGGCCGGACCGGGTGGTGGGCGGGGTCGAGTACTACGACGGCGAGGTCGACGACGCCCGGCTCACGCTGACGGTGGCGAGGACCGCGGCGCTCTATGGCGCGGTCCAGGCCACCAGCGCCCGCGCGGTCGGCTTCGTGCTCGATGGCGAGCGCGTCGCGGGCGCGCGGGTGCGCGACCTGGAGTCCGGGCGTGAGCTGGACCTCCGCGCCCGCCGGGTGATCGACGCCACCGGGGTCTGGACCGAGGAGCTGCTGCCGCAGCTCCGCAACGGCCGGCACGAGTTCCGGGTGCGGGTCACCAAGGGCGTCCACATCGTGGTCCCGCGCGAGCGGATCCGCGCCAGCACCGCGATGACCCTCCGGACCGAGACGAACGTGCTGTTCGTCCTGCCCTGGGGCCGGCACTGGATCATCGGCACCACCGACACCGACTGGGACCTCGACCTGGCCCACCCGGCGGCGACCCGGGCCGACATCGACTACCTGCTGGAGCGCGCCAACCGGATGCTGGTCGACCCGCTGACCCGGCGGGACGTCGAGGGCGTGTACGTGGGGCTGCGGCCGCTGATCGCCGGCGAGGCGCAGAGGAGCAGCCAGCTCAGCCGCCGCCACGCCGTCGAGAAGCCGGTCCCCGGGCTGGTGGTGATCGCCGGCGGCAAGCTGACGATCTACCGGCGGATGGCCGTCGACGCCGTGGCCGCGGCGGTCCGGGGCCTCGACCGTCGGGTGCCGCCGTCGGCGAGCGAGCAGACGCCGCTGGTCGGCGCGGCCGGCTACCAGGCGACCGCCAACCGACGCGAGGCGATCACGGCCGAGTCGGGGCTGCCGCTGGACCGGGTCGAGCATCTGCTCGGCCGCTACGGCTCGCGGATCGACGAGCTGCTCGCGCTGGTCGCCGAACGTCCCGAGCTGGGCCGCCCGATCGGCGGCGCCGAGGACTACCTGCGGGTCGAGGCGGTCTACGGTGCCTCCCACGAGGGCGCGCTGCACCTGAACGACGTGCTCACCCGGCGGACCCGGATCTCGTTCGAGCGACCCGACGCCGGTCTGGCCGCGGCCGAGGAGGTGGCGCGACTGATGGCGCCGGTGCTCGGCTGGGACGAGGAGGTCGTGCGCCGCGAGGTCGAGAGCTACCGGGCGCGGGTCGCCGCCGAGCGCGAGTCGCACCAGCAGACCGACGACTCCACCGCCGAGCAGGTCCGGCTCGCCGCGCCCGACGTCCGGGTGGGCGCGACCGCCGGATGACCGGGAAGGAGCGGTGTATCTGCTGGTCCGGGGCGGTAGGATGAGGAATTCGAGCGGGATGAGACGAGGCCGAGGGGGTGGGCCCGTGCGAAGGTACCTCGTGGTGGCCAACCAGACGCTGTGCGGCCCGGAACTCACCGAGGAGATTCGCAAGCGTCTCGATGAACCGTGCTACTTCTACGTGCTGGTCCCCAACACACGGGCGGTGGACTACTACTCGCTGGCGGCCGCCGGCGGCCACGTGCCGATGCCGCACCTGATCGTGGAGTGCGGCCAGTCGGCCGACGAGGAGGCGACCGCGCAGGCCAGGCGGCGGCTCGACCATCTGCTCGGCAGGCTCGAGGAGCTGGGCGCCAAGGCCGAGGGTGAGCTCGGCCACGAGAACCCGGTCACCGCGATCGCGAACGCGCTGGAAAGCCGCGAATTCGACGAAGTTATCCTGTCGACGCTGCCGCAGCCGATCTCCCGGTGGCTGAGGATGGATCTCCCTCACCAGGTGCAGCGCCGCTGCGGCGTCCCGGTGGTGACCGTCACGGCGCGGGGCTGAGCGCGGTCACCGAGCCAGCGTCGCGAGGCCCTGCGATGGCGACCCGATTCCGGCTCCCGGCCCTGCTGAGGGGGCAACGCCCCGAGGCGGACCTGGCGGAGCCGCGGCGGCGCCTGCTCCCGCGGGCGCGCTGGCGCCATCTGACGGAGACGCTGCGATCCCGGCGCGCCGGCCGCCCCTCGTGGAGCACCTACCGCGGCCGCGGCGCGCCGTTGACCTGGCGCACCATCAAGACCACGGCCGCGGCCGTGCTCGCCTATCAGCTCGCCAGGCGGCTGGTCGACGACCCGATCCCCCTGCTGGCGGCGCTGACCGCCGTGCTGGTGGCGCAGATCACCATCTTCGCGACCGTCCGCACCGGGATCGAGCGGATCGGCAGCGTGATCGCCGGCGTGCTGGTCGCGGTGCTGCTGTCGAGGGTCGTCGGTCCGAGCTGGTGGGGGCTCGGGATCGTGATCTTCGCGGCGCTGCTGCTCGGCCAGGTCCTGCGGCTCGGCGCCCAGCAGCTCGAGGTTCCGATCAGCGCGATGCTGGTGCTGGCGGTGACCGGCCAGACCGCCCACGCCGGATTCAGCCGCGTGGCCGAGACCCTGATCGGGGCGGGCACCGGCATCGCCGTCAACGCGCTGCTGGGGCCGTCGGTCTACGTCCAGCCCGCCGGCAACGCCATCGGGGACTTTTCCAGGGACCTGGCCGACCTGCTCCGGACGATCGGCGAGGAGCTGACCGAGAGCTGGTCCAGCGAGCGGGCGCGCACCTGGGTGCGCCGGACCCAGGAGCTGGACGCCTCGCTGCACGCGGCCGAGGTCGCCCTGGAGCAGGGCGAGGACAGCGTGCGGCTGAACCCGCGCGGCCGGCGGGTGCAGGAGGCCACCTCCAGCCTGCGGTCGGGCCTCAGCGCTCTGGAGCACGCGGCGGTCCAGGTGCGCGCGGTCGCCAGGGACCTGGTGGACCTGGCCGAGGCGATCGAGCAGCGGACCCAGGAGGAGCCGGAGGTGCTGTTGGCGCTGGGTCGGCTGCTGGTGGAGCTGGGCGAGGCGGTCGCGGCCTTCGGCGGGCTGGTCGCCCCGGAGGTGGCCGGCCCGCCGCGAGAGGTGGTCCCGTTGCGGATCGCGCTGGACATCGCGCGCACCCACCGCGACGTGCTGGCCGAGCTGATGCTGGTGGACGCGCGCTCCGACCCGGACCTCTGGCACATCCAGGGCAGCCTGCTCAACAATGTCGACCGGCTGCTGCGCGAGATCGACGTCGAGCGGGGCGGCGAGGCCCGGCGGGTCCGCCGCCGCTGAGCGGCGCGGTCCCCGGCGCCGCTGACCGGCGCGGTCCCGCCCCTACTCAGGCGCGGTCAGTTGGTGGCCCGGGCCCTGGCCGCGTCGAAGGCGGCCCGGTCGAAGATCAGCAGGCTGTGGACGATCCTGCCGTCCCTGACCGTGAAGCACTCGGCGCTTGGCGCGTCCTCGAGCAGGGTGGTGTGCGGGTTGTAGACCAGCACCGCGGTCTGATCGTCGCCGAACGCGGCGATCACATCGGAGCTCTTCAGCATCTGCGCGAACGGAGCCATGAACTGGCGCAGCCCCTCGACGCCCTCGATGCGGCCGAGCGGCGAGTCGAGGACGACCTCGTCGGCGACGTGGCGCATGGCGGTGTCGAGGTCCCTGCCGGTCCAGGCCCGGTAGTAGGCCATGGCCACCGAAAGGGCGCCGGATTCCTCGGTCACGGTTGTCGCTCCTCTGCTGTCATGCGGGCCGCCGCTTCGCCGCTCCGCCGGCCAGGCGACCCCGAAGGTGAAGGAACTTGATGGAGGGCGCGCCGTCCTCCCCCATCGCGACCGGCTCGCGCAGCGCCTCCAGCACCAGGCCCGCCGCCTCGAAGGCGTCGAGGTAGGCGCGCAGCGGCCGGTGCGTGCCCTCATAGGTCATCTGGACCTCGCCCTGCCCGACCGTGAACCGGTAGCGCTGCTCAGCGGCGTACCCATCGACCATCCTGGCACTGAGCACCGGGTGCAGCAGCGCGACGCAGAGCTGGCCGCCCACGGTGAGGACCCTGGCGGCCTCCGCGATCGCGCCGGGGAGGTCGTCGAAATCGTGCAGCGACATGAATGCCACCGCGAGGTCCGCGGCGCGGCCGCGGAATGGCAGGCGACTCGCGTCGGCCACCACGACCGGATGGCCCTGTGGATGGGCGGCCGCCGCCCGCGCGCTGGTCAGGGACGCGTCGACGCCGACCACGCGATGGCCGGCGGCGGCCAGCTCCCGGCCGAGCCTGCCCTCGCCGCAGCCCACGTCCACGGTGAGACGGCCGGGCGCGGGAACGAACCGCATGAACTCGTGCAGGTGAAAGCCCCAGAAATCGTCGTCGAGCTCCGGCGAGCGCG
Source organism: Actinomycetota bacterium (assembly GCA_040414855.1). GTDB lineage: Bacteria > Actinomycetota > CALGFH01 > CALGFH01 > CALGFH01 > DASVXQ01. The sequence goes on along the minus strand of JBEDUQ010000255.1, from coordinate 2,705 downwards.
CCCAACGCACCCACTCCGGCGCCCGCGTCTCCCACACGTCCCGCAACCGCATCGCACGCACCAACCCGGACTGGTCTTCGAGACGGGCTCACGCTACTACAGGCGACATGACAGAACTCAACGAGCGGGGAGGGGTCATGCGGCATCTCGGGATTCTCGCGCACAGCGCCGAAGGGGCGGCCTTCTGCTTCCGGTCCTTCTGTCAGGAGGGCTTCCAGGAGCTCGGCCCCCACGACCATCCCGACGTGACCATGGACTGCATCGCGCTCGCACGCAGCATGCCCGCGTGGGACCAGGGCGACCACCGCGCCATCAGGGACACGCTGGCCCGGAGCGTGGAGCGGCTCGCCCGTGCCGGCGCGGACTTCTTCGTCTGCCCGGACAACACCGCCCACATGGCGCTCGAATGGCCGGGCGAGCCGCTCGCGCTGCCTGGCCTGCACATCGCCGAGGTGGTTGCCGACCGCGCCGCCCGCGACGGGCGCAGGCGCGTCGGCGTGCTCGGCACCCGGTACACCATGGACGGTCCCGTGTACCCGAGGGCGCTGTCAGCCCGCGGCATCGCCGCGGAGGTGCCGGACGCGGCCGAGCGCGAGCTGGTCGACCGGGTCATCTTCGAGGAGCTGGTGAACGGCGTGTTCACCGCCGGGTCGCGCAAGCGGTACGTGCGGATCATCGAGGGGCTCGCCGCCCGCGGCTGCGACGCGGTCGCCCTGGTCTGCACCGAGATCCCGCTGCTGGTCTCCCCCGAGGACAGTCCCCTACCCACCCTCGACTCGACCCGCCTGCTCGCCCGCGCCGCCTTCGAGGTCGCCACCGGCAACCGCCCCCTCCCCACCTGGCGCGGCGGCCCGCCCTAGCCAAGGGAGCTTGTACGAGGGTCGTCGTCCGTTCGAATCGGAGCGCGGGCACTGTCCACCAAAGCGAGCAGGCTGTTAGGGTTCTGCCATGTTCAGGCGCCGCAAGGACCGCAGAGGACATGACGACGGCCCACACGAGATGTTTCTCGGGCTGCGCGGCCAATTGCTGGGCGTCGATCCCGCCGAACTCGGGCTCAGCCCGTCCCAACGGTTACCGAGGGTATGGGCCGTGCTCATGGAGATGGGTTCCGACACAGGAACCGCCTCGCTGGTGGCTGTCGCCGACGGCACGACAAGCCTGTATCTGAGCACCGGGGGTGGCGTTATCGGCGCCGGGGAGCACCAAGCGGTCCGTCGCGCCTCGGAGGCGTTCCTCGAAGCGGCCGAGGCCCACCTCGATCGGCTCCAGGCGATCTCTGAGGCGCCACTGCCAAAGACTGGTGCCATTCGATTCCATGCGCGCACCTTCGATTCGCTTCAGAGCGCTGAGGTTGAGGAAGGCGACCTGGTCGCCGGCCGAAGCGAACTGACCCCGCTGTTTCATGCCGGTCACGAAGTCCTCACACAGCTCCGGCTGATCGACCAGCAACAGCGTTGACCCCGACCTTGGCGCAGGCGCGTTGTGGGATCAGCTCCGCCGCGTCGTGGGGCCGGCCCGCCCTAGCTGAGCCTCGCGACCACCCGGTCGAGCAGCGCCGACACCGCCGCCGCGTCCAGCGGGTCGGGCGGGTCGGGCGGGTCCGGTGGACTCGGCGAGCCGCCGCGCGACTGCCGGGCGATCGCCGCATCGACGACCGCGGGATCGTCGAGCCGCCCGCGTGCCCAGCGGCCCCCGTCGAGCTTGGAGCAGTGCAGGTCCTCCTCGGCGAACCGCCACGCCCGGCAGGCGTTGAGCACCTGGTACTCGGCTGGAGCCTGTTGGCGCGCCCACTCCAGGTCACGCTTCATGGCGCGCAGCAGCCAGGCGCGCGGGACCGGCCCGAACAGCTCCCGTGGCTGAGGACCGGTCAGCGGATGGCCGGTCTGGCGGCAGACCGCGAAGTGCAGCGGCAGGTCCGAGTCGCCGGGATGGCCGGCGCCGTCCACAACGCGGAACGCGCCGGTCTGGCCATCGGTCGCCAGGTGCAGCTCGAACGGCGGCTCCGGGCTCGGCCCGAGGGCGGTCCCCGCGGTCACCGCGCTCAGCTCCAGCCCCCGAGCGGCGGGACACGGCATCGCCTCTGGCGACAGCTCGGCCGCGAGCCGCCGCTTCATCTCCGCGTCGAGCGGCCCGGAGACGACCACCAGCAGATCGAGGTCGCTGCGCTCGTGGTCGAATCCGCCGAGCACCGCCGACCCGTGCAGGAGCACCCCGATCAGCCAGTCGCCCAGGACAGCCCCGGCGCGATCCGCGAGCCGGTCGAGGTAGGTCGCGACCGGGGCCTCCGCGATCGGGTCCATGGACGCCATGGTAGGTGCTCGGCCCGGCTTGACCTTCACCCGCGGACTCCGCCCTCCTGGCCGCGCCCCGGGTCGATTTCGCGAACGTTCACCATGCTTCACCCGCCGGTGCTCGCTAAGGGCCGGCGGCTGTTCGCCGACCCCAGCGCCTACGCGGCGCTGCGGCTGGTCGACTCGCGGGCCACCGGCACCGGCGGGCTGATCGCGACCTACCGGCCGGCCGCGGCGAAGGTCAGGTCGGCTCGACCGGCAGCGAGTAGTCGAGCCAGCGCTCGTCGCGGGTGGCGCCGACCCGGTCGTACACCGCGCGGGCGCGATGGTTGTCGATCGCCGTCTGCCAGACGAGCTGCTTCGCCCCGTGCTCGCGGCAGCGCTCCACGCAGGCGGCGATCAGCGCGTCCGCGA
>JBEDUQ010000254.1:0-4264 GCA_040414855.1 Actinomycetota bacterium | reverse complement strand
CTCGCGGAAATCTGGCATGTGGCCGATCTGATGGAGTAAGGCACGCGATCATCCACGACATGCCAGGGGGCTTCGGCATGGCTGCTGCTACCGACCAATTGCGCGAGCAGGTGCGCGGAGAGGTCTTCACGCCAGAGAACGAGGGCTACGAGCAGGCCCGGAGGGTCTATAACGGAATGATCGACCGGTATCCGGCGATCGTCGTGCACTGCGCCAACGCCGGCGACGTGATGTCGGCGGTCCGCTATGCGGTCGACAACGACCTGGAGGTCGCCGTCCGCGGCGGGGCGCACAGCGTACCGGGCTTCGGCACCTCCGACGGCGGCCTGGTGGTCGACCTGTCCGGAATGCGCGGGATCCACGTCGACCCGCGGACGGGGACCGCGCGGGCCGAGGGCGGGGCGACCTGGGGTGACTTCAACGCCGCCACCAACGCGTTCGGGCTGGCCACCACCGGCGGGATCATCTCGACCACCGGTATCGGCGGCCTCACCCTCGGCGGCGGCATCGGGCACCTCGCCCGAGGCTACGGTCTTTCCTGCGACAACCTGGTCTCGGCCGACGTCGTGACCAGCGAGGGCGAGTTCCGCGTCGCCAGCCAGGGCGAGAACCCGGACCTGTTCTGGGGTCTCCGCGGCGGCGGCGGGAACTTCGGCGTGGTGACCTCGTTCGAGTACCGGCTCCACCCGGTCGGCGAGATCTACGGCGGCCCGATCTTCTTCGAGCTGCGCGACGCGGGCGACGTGCTGCGCTTCTACCGCGACTTCATCCAGGACGCCCCGGAGGAGCTTGGCGCCTTCCCGGCGTTCCAGATCGCCCCGCCGCTGCCGTTCATCCCGGCCGAGCGCCACGGTGAGCCGCTGGTCGGGATCATCGCGTGCTGGGCGGGCCCGATCGGGCAGGGCGAGCGGGCCATCAGCCCGATCCGTGAGATCGCGCCGATCGTGGCCGAGTTCGTCGGCCCGATGCCGTATCCCGCCATCAACACCGCCTTCGATGCGCTGGTCCCTCCGGGCCTCCAGCATTACTGGAAGGCGAATTTCGTGAAGGAGCTGACCGACGACGTCATCGAGGGGCACCTCGCGTTCGGTCCGAAGCTCCCGGCGGTCAACTCGACCGTGCACATCTATCCGATCAACGGCGCCTGTCACCGGGTGGCGTCTGACGAGACGGCCTTTGCCTACAGGGACGCGAATTTCGCCACGGTGATCGCCGGGATGTGGCCGGACCCGGCCGAGAACGAGGCCAACACCGATTGGGTGCGCTCCTATTACAACGCCACCGCGCCGCACTCGGAGGAGGGCGGGTACGTCAACTTCATGGCCGCCGACGACCAGGACCGGGTGCGCGCTAATTACCGGGGCAACTACGACCGGCTGGTGGCCCTCAAGCGCGAGTGGGATCCCCGCAATCTGTTCCACCTCAACCAGAACATCATGCCCTGAGTCGCTCGGTGTTCAGACGGCCGGCAGCTTGGCGGCGGCGGCGAGGCGCTTGGGCGCTACCAGGCGGTAGCTGTCGAGCGCCAGCTCGGCGACCTCGCTCCAGTCGACCTCGCCGGTGTCCAGCCGCAGCGCGACCCAGCCCTTGGGCCCGACGTAAGCGGGCAGGTAGAACCGTTCTGGGTCGGAGGCGATCAGCTCGCGGTTCTCGCCGGGGGCGGCCTTGAAGGCGACCGCGAGCCTGCCATCGCCGTGGTGGTCGTCCATGTAGTAGGCGAAGGACTTGCGGCGCACCTGGAAGCTCAGCTGCCGCTCGCCAAGCCTGGTCGCCTCGGGGAGCGACAGGCAGATGTCGAGCACCCGCTGGCGCTGGTCGTCCGGCACGGTTCCGGCCTCCTCGGCCTGCGTGGGGTCTCGGGTCACGAGCCCGAGCCGCGCTGGTAGACGCCCGGCGTGATCCCATAGGTACGGCGGAACCAGCGGGTCAGGTGGCTCTGGTCAGCGAAGCCGCTGGAGACCGCGGCCGTGCCGATCGCCTCGCCGGTGGCCAGGCGGCGGCGGGCGTCGCGCAGCCGGACCTGGCGCAGGTAGGCGCTCGGTGGCATGCCGTAGGCCAGCTGGAACCGCCGGGTGACCTGGAACCGGCTCAGCCCAACGGCCGCGGCGAGGTCGTCGGCGCTGAGGTCCTCCGGGAAGCGGTCGTCGAGGAGATGGCGGACCACCTCGGCGGGGCCGGGGCGCCGACGCCCGGCGGCGCTCCGCGGCCCCGGCCCTGGCCCCGGCGCTGGCCGCGGCGCCGGTGCGAGCGCCGGTCGCGCGGGCTCACCCCACGGTGCCCCCGACGCGCCGCCCCTGGCGTGCCGCCGCACCATTGCGAGCACGGTGTCCGTCAGCAGCTCCTGTGCTTCGAGCCGGGTCGCGCCGTCCAGCAGCAGGCCGTGCAGGCGGCGGAGCCGCCAGGCAAGGGCGGGGTCCTCGACCACCGGCGCGGTGAAAAGCGGCAGCCCGGCCGGCCGTACGCCGGCGTCGGAGAGCACGCCGGCGACCAGTTCCGGGGCCAGGTGCAGCATCCGGTACGTGAACCCCGACGGACCGCCGGCGTGGCCGTCGTGCGGGTCGTCGGGATTGAAGGTCATCAGCATGCCGGTGCTGCTGGCGTGGCTGGCGCCCCGGCAGCGGAACGCCTGCACGCCCTGCTCGGTCACGCCGAACGAGTAGGCGTCGTGGCTGTGCCGGTCGTAGACGTGCCGCAGGAAGTAGGCACGCATCACCTCGACGGGCGGGTCGGCCATGCGGCGGTAGCTCGACCACTCGGTCGGCCGGCCGGCCCGCCGCGGCCCTCGCGGCGACGCACCAACGTTCAAGACGAGCCCCTTGGCGCCTCGGTACGGTGCGCACCTGGCAACGGCCGAGCCGAGCCGGAGCCCGTGAGCCGAGAGAGCTGGTGCGCTTCGACATGCGCTTCGACACCAAGATAGCCATCGCCGTCCGCGACGACCTCCAGACCTGGCAGAAGCTGAACGTGACCGCGTTCCTGGCGGCCGCGATCGCCGCCGGCGCCGACGGGGTGATCGGCGAGTCGTATGAGGACGCCTCCGGGCGCAAGTACCTGGCCATGCTGGCCGAGCCGGTGCTGGTGTTCGCCGGCTCCGGCGAGCAGCTCCGCGCCGCCTACGAGCGCGGGGTCGGCCGCGACGTGCGGCTCGGCATATTCACCGAGGAGCTGTTCGGCACCGGCAATGACGTCGACAACCGGGCAGCGGTCGCCGCGGTCGCGTCCAGCGACCTGCGGCTGGTGGGACTCGCCCTCTATGAGGACCGCCGCGTGGTCGACAAGGTGTTGCGGGGCATGCGCCTGCACCCGTAGAACTCTGGGGAGTGCGCCACGAGAACGGCCGCGGATTTGGCGAAGAAATTTTCCCGCCGACAATTTGATTGAGCCGTCAAGTTGTGCTAACGCGACGCACCCGGATCTCACAACCACGCACCCGTTCCAGGGCTTCTTTGCGGATTGCGAATTGATCACCTACCCTCGGCCTGGGTCACTATGACGGCCGCGAGGGCAATGGCGCATGCCCGGTGGGGAGGTACCTGACCGTATGGTGTCGGACAAGGAAGCCCAGCCAGACGGAGTGCGCGAGCTTGTCGTAAAGGGGAAGGAACGCGGCTTCCTCACGACCGAGGACATCCTCGACGCCCTCGCGCCCCTGGATCCGACCGCCGAGCAGATCGACGCCGTCTACCAGTTGCTTCAGGACGAGAACGTCGAGGTCGTCGAGATGGTGGACGAGCTCGACGCTGAGGAGTTCGCCCGGGAGGCGCGGTCGGCGAGGGACGAGGAGCTGGCCCTGAAGGCGCCGACCAACGACCCGGTGCGGATGTACCTGAAGGAGATCGGCAAGGTCCCGCTGCTGACCGCCGAGCAGGAGGTCATCCTCGCCAAGGCCATCGAGGAGGGCGAGGCCGCCACCGCCGAGCTGGCCAAGGACGTGTCGCCCATCCGCATGCGGGAGCTTCAGCGTGTGGAGCGCCAGGGCCAGCTGGCCAAGAAGAAGCTGATCGAGGCGAACCTCCGCCTGGTCGTGTCGATCGCGCGGCGCTACGTCGGCCGGGGCATGCTCCTGCTCGACCTGATCCAGGAGGGCAACCTAGGCCTGATCCGCGCGGTGGAGAAGTTCGACTACACCAAGGGGTTCAAGTTCTCGACCTATGCGACCTGGTGGATCCGGCAGGCGATCACGCGGGCGATCGCCGATCAGGCCCGGACGATCCGGATTCCGGTGCACATGGTGGAGACGATCAACAAGCTGATCCGGATCCAG